>NZ_JAXDPY010000628.1:0-26533 GCF_034668105.1 Paraburkholderia sp.
TGCATCGGCGGGGCGGCGGTCTCGCGCGGCTATCTGCTGCGGCCCGAGTTGACCGGACAGAAATTCCGCGCCAATCCATTCGGCCCGGGCCGTCTTTATCGTTCCGGCGACCTCGGCCGCTTCCAGCCGGACGGCGCGATCGAGTTTCTCGGTCGTAGCGATTTTCAGGTGAAGATACGGGGTTACCGGATCGAACTCGGCGAGATCGAGGCCAGCATCGTCGAGCAGCCGGAGGTGCGCAGCGCGTATGTCGGCACGTGTGAGCGGCAAGGCGGCCCGGCGCTGGTGGCCTGGTATGTCGGGGCATCGCTGGAGCCGGCCGTGCTGCGGGAGCGTCTTGCGCAGCGTCTTGCGCATTACATGGTGCCGGCATTCCTGTTGCGGATCGAAGCGCTGCCCCTGACGCTGAACGGCAAGATCGACCGCACCAGATTGCCGGCGCCGCAAGCCGCTACGGCCGACTCCGCGAAGCGCGCTTTCGATGCCTTCGAACAGGCCGTGCAACGCATCTGGTCGGAGGTGCTGGGTGTGCCGCTCGAGAGCGTCGGCGAGCACAGCCATTTCTTCCAGTTGGGTGGCCACTCGTTACTCGCCACGCTCGTGTGCAATCGCGTCAGTGCGAGCTTGCACGCGCCGGTCAAACTGAAGACGCTGTTCGAGCATCCCCAGTTCGATGCGTTCTGCGCGCGGGCGCGGCAAGCTGTCGAACCAGGCGCCATGCTGCCTCCGCTCGTCGCGCAGCCAGGTGAACCCATGCCCGTGCCGGTGACGAGCCGGCTCGTGCGGATGATGCACACCCGCACGCTCAGCAAGCCGGACGATAACGCGTACAACATCGTGATGCGGGTGGACTTCGGCGGCGCGGTCAATCCGCTGCGCTTGCACCGGGCACTCGTCGCCGTGCTGACGCATAACCCGGTTTTCAACCTGAGTTTCGCCGAGCGCGACGGACAATTGTGGATGCTGCCCGCCACTGCCGCTGAATCGCCGGATTGGCAAATTCCGCTGGAAAGCTGTGCTGCCTCCGCGATCGATGCGCGTATCGATGCCATGCGCGCGCTGCGCCTGCCGCTCGACTGCGCGCCGCCGTGGCGCGCGCAATTGCTGATGTCCCCGCTGGAGAACCGCACCAGCCTGCTGCTCGCGATTCATCACGCGATCTTCGACGGCTGGTCGTTCAAGCTGCTGCTGGATGAACTGACGCAGCGCTACGAAGGCCAGCCGGTTTCAGCGCAACCGATCTCGTGGTTCGACTACGGCCATTGGGCGCCGCAACTCGCGGCCTCGCCGCGCTTTGCCGCCGCGCGTGATTACTGGACGCGCAAACTCGACGCGGTTGCTTTGCGCACCGAGCTGCCGTTCGACGCGCTGCAACGCGAGCCCAACGCGAACCGCGCATTGAAGCTGCATGTGCGGCCCGACCAGATGCGGCGCCTGAAGCAGATTGCCGAGGCGCACGAGATGACCTTGCCGCCCGTGGTGTTCGCGTTGTACCTCGTCTGGCTGTGGCGCGTGAGCGGCCAGCAGCATCTGGCGTGCGCTTATCCGTATGCGGGCCGTGACGTGGCGGGCAGCGAGCACATCTACGGGATGTTCGTTTCGATGGCGGTGCTGGTGCAGCGCATCGACACGCGGCAGGGTTTCGCCGAACTGGCGCGAGCCGTGCAGCGTCAGATGCTCGACGACCGCGATCATCTGCTCGCCACGCCTTACGACACCGATAACGCGCAGCTCGGCGCGTTGAACACGATTTTCAGTTTGCAGAACGGTATCGAACTGAATGGCCGCATCGGCGAGACGACTTATCACGCCGAGGAATTCGCTGCGCTGACGTCGAAGGTGGATCTGTCGGCGGTCTTCTATCCGCGGCCGGACGGCGGCCTGGACGGGCGCTTCGAATACGACAGCTCGGTGCTGCATGCGGCTTCGGTCGAGCAGATGGCCGAGGTGTTCCTGACGCTGTGCGACGCCGTGGGTCAGCAGCCGGACGCGCTGGTCGGCGAGCTCAAGTATCTGAGCGACGGGCAACACGCACAGTGTTTGAGCTTCGCTTGCGGCGAACCGCTGCCCGACGCGCCCCAGTCGATTCCTGCGCGCTTCGCCGAGGTGGTCGCGGCGAACGCCGCGCGCGTTGCGGTGCGCTGTGGCGCGGAGCAGCTGAGCTATCGCGAGCTCGACGCGCTCGGCGATGCCATCGCCAACGGCCTGACTGCCTGCGTGCCGGACGGCGCGCGCATCGGTTTGAGCATGCAGAAGAGCGTCTTGCTGGTGGCGACCGTGCTGGGCGTACTCAAGGCGGGGTGCGCATATGTGCCGCTCGATCCCGCTTATCCCGCCGAGCGCTTGCGCTATTTCGTCGAGAACTGCGCGGTCGATACCGTGCTCGCCGATGAATCGAGCCGCCGCGCGCTGCAAGACGCCGGTCTCGGCCAATTGCGCATGCTCGACCCCGCGCAACTGGCAGCGCCTCCAGGCCGGCCGCGTGCCGTCGGCCCGGAGGCGCTCGCCTATGTGATCCACACGTCGGGCTCGACCGGTAAGCCGAAGGGCGTGCTGGTCGAACACCATAGCGTGGTCCGGATGGTGTCCGGTGCAAGCCGCGCGCTCGACTATGCGCCCGGCAGCATCAGCACGCTGGCGGCGTCCACCAACTTCGACGCCAGCGTGCTCGATCTGTTTCTCGCCCTGCTGCACGGCGGCACGCTGATCGTGCTGCCGGAAGAGGCGCGCCGCCATCCGCGGTTGCTGCACAGATTGCTGAAGGCGGAGCGTGTCACGCATGCATCGCTTGCACCGGTGGTCGTGCAGAACCTGCCGCGCGAGCCGCTGCCCGACTTGCGGTTGCTCGGCTTCGGCGGCGATACGCTCGACGAGCCGAGCGCCGCCTGGTGGAGCGAACACACGCGCCTCTTCAGCCTGTACGGTCCCACCGAAATCACGGTGATGGCCTCGTGCGGGCAAGTGCTGCCGGGCGGCCCGAGCCGCATCATCGGCAAGCCGCTGCCGGGTTACCGGCTCTATTTGCTCAATGCGCAGCGGCAATTGACGCCGCCGGGGACAGTCGGCGAAATCTATATCGGCGGCGAAAATCTGGCGCGGGGCTACCTCAATCAGTCGGCCATGACGATGGAGCGTTTCGTGGTCGATCCGTTTCGCGACGCGCCGTACGCGCTGATGTATCGCACCGGCGACCTCGGCCGCTTTCTCGCTGACGGCACGATCGAATATTTCGGCCGCAACGACGCGCAGATCAAGCTGCGCGGTTTTCGCATCGAACTCGGCGAAATCGAGAATTGCATCGCGGCCGCGCCGGGTGTCGCGCAGGCTGCTTGCGCGGTGTGGGGCGAAGGCGAGGCGCGCTATCTGGCCGCGTATTACGTTGCCGCGCCGGGTGACGCAGGCGCGGCGCTCGATGAGGACACGCTGCGCCGTCATGTGGCCGAGGCCTTGCCCGACTACATGGTGCCGGCGTGTTTCATCCGGCTGGACGTGCTGCCGGCATCGCCGAACGGCAAACACGATCGCAAGGCGTTGCCCGCGCCATCACGCGTAAGCGGTACGCCGCCGCGCGCGGGCGTCGAACAACGTATCGCTGAAATCTGGCAGACGCTGCTGCGTGTCACCAGTATCGGCCGCGACGACAGTTTCTTCCGGCTCGGCGGCAACTCGATTCTGGCGGTGCGGATGCAGGGGCAATTGCGCGATGCGCTCGGTATCGAGTTCCCGATGGCTGCGTTTTACCGCTCGCCGACCATCGCCACGCTCGCGAATGGTGGTCATGAGGACATGATCGAACGCGCGATTGCCGACGCGTCGCAGCCGTTCGTTGTCGAGCATGGAGCGCCCGTTGTTTCCGGCGGCGCCGAAGCAACGCCGATTCGCACGATGCTGCTGACCGGCGCCAGCGGCTTCCTCGGCATTTACCTGCTGCATGCGTTATGCGGGCGGCTCGACAAGGTGATCTGCCTGCAACGCTGTCCGAGCCCCGCGGCAGGGCGCGCCGTGTTGCAGGACAAGGCGCGCGAGGCGGGTCTGGCGATCGACTTCAGCCGCGTCGAAGTGATCCCCGCCGATCTTGCCGCGCCGCAGCTTGGACTCGACACGCCACGCTGGGAGCGTCTCGCTGCTGAGGTCGACGCGATCCTGCATTGCGGTGCGTTCGTGCATCACCTGCATAGCTATGAGGAAATGAAGGCGGCGAATGTCGGCGGTACCGAGGCTTTGCTGCGGCTCGCGCTGACGCAGCGGCGCAAGCCGTTCTGCTTCGTCTCGACACTGTCGGTCGGGGAGATGCTGGCGGGTGCCCGGCACATCGACGAGCAGGTCAATGACGCTCGTCCACTGCTGGACAACGGCTATCTGCTGACGAAGTGGGTCGGTGAACAGCGCGTTGCGCAGTGCGCGCGCCGCTTTGGTTTGCCGGCGGTGATCGTGCGGCCGGGCAATATCACCGGCGATAGCCGTACCGGCTTCAGCAACTTCGCGCACAACCATTTCTGGCTGTTCAACAAGGGTTGCTTGCAACTGGGCGCTTATCCGAAAACGGCGCAGGAAGTGGAGATGACGCCCGTCGATCTGCTTGCGAGCGCGGTGACGGCGGTGGCGCTGTATCCGCGTACCGGCGTAAGGGTGGCGAACCTGAACAACCCGGTCGCGCTCACCCAGCGGCAGTGGTTTGATGCGCTCGCCGTCTGCGGTTTGCACGCTGAGCCGCAGGCGGCGGCCGACTGGCAACGGCGACTGGCGGATCTTGATGCGTCCAACGGTCTGGCGCTGATTCGCGACTTTTATACCGGTGACCTGTCCGCCGTGCCGCTGCCGGTCGAGCAGTTCGACACGTTGACGGAACTGGCGTGGCACGGTGTGGATCTGACGGTCGACTACGGCGCGCTGATCAGGCTCTACGTGGGTTATTTGCGCGATGCGGGTTTTCTTCAGCCGTTGCCGGAGACGGCCGTGTCCTGAAGCCCCCGTGAAGAGCGGGGCAAGCGACGGGCGGGGCATCGCCCGTTAAGCTTGCACACCGAACTCCCGCGCGCTTTGTAATAGGCTGAAATATGGGCGGTTTTCTCTTCGGCGAAAACACGCCTACACTTCGATGGCCTCTTTCGAGAGGCATCGGTGGAAGTCTTTCATTTAGCCCGCTTCGTGCGGGCTTTCTTTTTTGCGCGACCCGTTGCGCGACGCTTTGCGCAATCCAGCCAGCCATCCACGCAGCCAGCGGCGAAAACGAAAAAGGCGAACCCGCTGATGAGTTCGCCTTTGTTTGCGTGCGTCGTTTAGCGCCCGCCGTCATGCGGGCATTGCCGGACGCGCCAATGCGCGCCACACCCGAGCTTACTTCAACGCGGCTCGTGCGGCCTTGACCGCCGCGAGCACCTGCTCCGGCGCGGTGCCGCCCGGATGGTTGCGGCTTGCCACCGAACCTTCGAGCGTCAGATACGAGAACACGTCTTCGCCGATCAGGTGCGCGACGTTCGGCAGTTCCTTACGCATTTCCTCGAGCGTCAGGTCCGCCAGGTCGCAGCCGCGATCCGCGCACACGCGAACCGCGAGCGCCACCGCTTCGTGCGCGTCGCGAAACGGCAGGCCGCGCTTGACCAGGTAGTCGGCGAGATCGGTTGCCGTGGAGAAGCCTTGCAACGCGGCGTCGCGCATGGCTTGCGGCTTCACCGAAATACCGGCGACCATTTCAGCGAAGATGCGCAGCGTGTCCGCGACCGTATCGACGGTGTCGAACAGCGGCTCCTTGTCTTCCTGATTGTCTTTGTTGTACGCGAGCGGCTGGCCTTTCATCAACGTCAGCAGCGCGATCAGATGGCCGTTCACGCGGCCCGTCTTGCCGCGCGCGAGTTCGGGCACGTCCGGGTTCTTCTTCTGCGGCATGATCGACGAGCCGGTGCAGAACCGGTCGGCCAGATCGATGAAGCCGACGCGCGGGCTCATCCACAGCACGAGTTCTTCGGAGAAGCGCGACACGTGCGTCATGATCAATGCGGACGCGGCCGTGAATTCGATCGCGAAGTCACGATCGGACACCGCGTCCAACGAGTTTGCGCAGATGCCGTCGAAACCGAGCGTCTTCGCCACCGCATGACGGTCGATCGGATAGCTCGTGCCGGCGAGCGCCGCGGCGCCCAGCGGCAGGCGGTTCACACGCTTGCGGCAATCCACCATGCGTTCGGCGTCGCGCGAGAACATCTCGACGTAAGCCATCAGGTGATGACCGAACGTGACCGGCTGGGCGACTTGCAGGTGCGTGAAGCCCGGCATGATGGTCGACGCGTTCTTCTCCGCCATGTCGAGCAGAGCCGTGCGCAATTCCGTCAGCAAGCCGCCGATGCGGTCGATTTCGCCGCGCAGCCACAGGCGGATATCCGTCGCCACCTGGTCGTTACGCGAGCGGCCCGTGTGCAGGCGCTTGCCGGCGTCGCCGATCAGCGCGGTGAGGCGTGCTTCGATATTCAGGTGGACGTCTTCCAGATCGAGTTGCCACTCGAACTCGCCGCGCTCGATTTCACCCTTGATCTGCGCCATGCCGCGCTGGATCGCGGCGAGGTCGTCGGCGGCGATGATCTTCTGCGCGGCCAGCATCGAGGCGTGCGCGAGCGACCCTTCGATATCGACGAGCGCCAGACGCTTGTCGAAGAAAACCGACGACGTGTAGCGTTTGACGAGCTCCGACATCGGCTCCGAGAAGCGAGCCGACCAGGCTTCGCCTTTTTTGTGCAGTTGGGACGTCATGGTGTTGGGCAGTTGAGCGAGCGGTGAGGAGACTGACGGCGTTTGCGTAGGGTGCGGGCGCCATCGAAACGGGCGAAAGAGGGAGATTTTAACACTGGCGGCCCGCGGCAAAGATGCGGTCTGCCGAGGCGTGGTGGTTGGCGAAAGCGCTGCGGCGCTTTGAGGGCGCGGTGACGAGGCGGTGTCGCGTTGTGCGAGGTCCGTGCCGGGTGCACTCCTGCAAGCAGCTACTCGCGCACCAGCACCACCAGCTTCAGATCTTCGCGATGCGCAGGTTTGAACGTGATCTGGTCGTAGACAATGCGCCCGTCGCGCGGATGGTTGAATTCGCGCCGGCCCCCTTCACGCCCGCCGACGTCCTGCGACGCCCAGAAGCGCGCGAATTCGTCGCTGGCGGCGCTCAGTGAGTCGATCAAGGCGCGTGTTGGCGCATCGTTCAGGTGACGGATCGAGTCCGCGCGAAATTCCGCGGCAAGGCGCCGGGCGCGCGTTTCCCAGTCGAAAATCAACTCGCGCGCGGCCGGCTGGGTGAAGGTGTAGCGCAGCAGATTGCGGTCGTGCGTCTCATCCAGCCAGCCGACGAACAGGTCGGCGGCGCGCGCGTTCCAGGCCAGCGCATTCCACTGCCGGTCGAGCACGTAAGCCGGTGCGTTCACGAGCCGCACGGTTTCAAGCAGCGTGGCGGGCGCGTCGGCGGCGGCTGGATCGGGCTCGGCCGGGTCGCGCTGCGCGGCCAGTTCGAACAGATACGCCCGCTCGGCGCGCGACAGTTGCAATGCAACGGCAATCCGCGCCAGCGCGTCCGCGGAGGCGGAGACCGGCCGGCCTTGTTCGATCCACGTGTACCAGGTCGGGCTCACGCCGCATAACTGCGCGACTTCCTCGCGCCGCAAGCCGGGTGTCCGGCGGCGCGGGCCGGGCGGCAGGCCGAGCGCTTGCGGCGAGAGCCGTTCGCGATGCGCACGGATGAAGTCGCCCAGCGCCCGGGCGGGCGTGGCGTCGAGCGGCGGCGGGTTGTCGGCGGGAGACGGAGTGGTCATTCGGGTCGGGCAGCGGTTGGGAGGCTCTCGGGGTAGTGCTATCGATACCAGAATAATTGCTTAACTTGTACTGGTACACGGCGGCCTCTATTGTAACGGCTGGAACGGCGCAGTGCCCGTCCAGCCCAGTCCGGGCCCAATCCCACATCGAGTTCAGCGCATGGGTGGCGCGCATGCGCACGCCAGCGCCGCGCGTGGTGGCGATCCGCTCGCTGTGGAGTACAGCGCCGGATGAGGTGCGCCAGTATTTCGACGTGCAGGAAGACGGCTCGTTCAAGCTCGACCCGTTGATGGTCGAGGCGCAGTAAGCCTGTGCGCAAACGATGCGGGCGCCGATGCGTTGAGCGCCCGATGCGGCATAACGACTTATGTGGTGATCCCCGGAAAGATACTGCGCCTGTGCATGCTACGCTGCGGATTGCTAAGCAATCTGGAGGGGCGAAGATGCAGCGGCTGATCTTTTTTGTGGCGGCTACGCTTGCGCTGGCCGGTATCACGTCGGCGCAGGGCAGTCGGGTCGATAGCGACTATCTCTACAAAGACTATAACGGCTATCCATACAACAACACCTTGTCGCGCTCGCTGTCGTCCGATCCGGTTCCTGATTCAAACAACTCAGCCGGCGCGCCGTTTACCATCACCACGCCGGGCTCCAATGTGAACATGTCACGGCAGGCGCGGCGTGATCTCGACTCGCGCATCCAGTTCGAAAACGCCGAGCGGGACAAGCGGGTCCAGGCATGGCGCGAGCCGCCGCTCCAGTTCAACATTCCCACGCCACAAATGCCGAAGCCGAACACGGCTCACTGAGCCGCGCTCGGCTTCGTCGGTATAGCGGCCGGATCGGCCGCTATTTATCTCGCGGCGAATTAACCCGTATTGCGCAAACCCGCCGCAATCCCGTTGATGCTCAAATGAATCCCGCGCCGCACGCGCGCATTGGTGTCGCCTGCACGGTGACGCTTGAGCAACTCCACCTGCAAGTGATTCAACGGGTCGAGATACGGGAAGCGGTTCTTGATCGAACGCGCGAGCAGCGGATTTTCCGCGAGCCGCTCGCTCTTGCCGGTGATCTCCGACAACACCTTCGACGTGCGCTCCCATTCCGCGACGATCCGCTCGAACACATGCTTGCGCAGCTTCTTGTCCGACACGAGCTGGGCGTAGCGCGAGGCGACCGCGAGGTCGGTCTTCGCCAGCACCATGTCCATGTTGGAAAGCAGATTCGAGAAGAACGGCCAGGTCTTGTGCATCTTCTTGAGCAGGGCAAGACGGCGAGCGCGCTCGGCATCGCTCGGCGCGCTATCCAGATGCGCGGCCACCGCGCTGCCGAAACCGTACCAGCCGGTCAGCAGCAAACGGCATTGACCCCACGAGAAACCCCACGGAATCGCGCGCAGATCTTCGATCTTGCGTTGCTGCGGGTCTTGCAGTTTGCGCGAAGCCGGACGGCTGCCGATGTTCAGCTCGGCGATCTCCGAGATCGGCGTCGACTCGAAAAAATACTCCTTGAAGCCCGGCGTTTCGTAGACCAGCGCACGATACGAGGCCATCGCCGCGTCGGACAATTGCTGCATCGTCTCTTCGAAGACGGGCAGTTGCTCGGGCGCATTGCCATGCGGCAGCAACGAGGCTTCGAGCGTGGCGGCCACCACGGTTTCCAGATTGCGCCGGCCGATCTCCGGATTGCCGAACTTGCTGGCAATCACTTCGCCTTGCTCGGTCAAACGGATCTGACCGTCGACGGTGCCCGGCGGCTGCGACAGAATGGCCTGATAAGTCGGACCACCGCCACGGCCCACCGTGCCTCCGCGTCCATGGAACAGGCGCAGGGTCACGCCGCGCTCATTGAAGAGCGACACCAGCGCAAGTTCGGCGCGATACAGCTCCCAGTTCGAGGTCAGGAAGCCGCCGTCCTTGTTGCTGTCCGAATAGCCGAGCATCACTTCCTGCTCGTTGCCCTGATGTTCGATCAGCGCGCCGACGCCCGGCAGCGCGATCAGATCGCGCATGATGTGCGGCGCGTTGCGCAAGTCGGGGATCGTCTCGAACAGCGGAATCACCATCAAGCCCGCTCGCGCCGGATCGTTGGCGTCGCCGAGACGGCCGTGCAGCAGACCGGTTTCCTTCTGCAGCAACATCACTTCGACCAGATCGCTGACGGTCTCCGTGTGCGAAATGATGTAGTTGCGCACCGCGCGCGCGCCGAACTTCTCGCGCGTGACGCGGGCCTCTTCGAGCACGCCGAGTTCGCTCTTCACGAGATCGGAGTACTCGGCGTACGGCAGACGCAACGCGCGCGGCTGCGATAGTTCGGCGAGCAGCACCTTGAGCTTGTCTTCTTCGGAGAGCGACGCGTAGTCCGCTTCGACGCCCGCGCGGTTCAGCAACTCGGCGATCACCGCTTCATGGATGTCCGAGCTCTGGCGCAAATCGATACTCGCCAGATGGAAGCCGAACACTTCGGCGGCGCGCGCGAGCGGTGACAGGCGCGGTGCCGCGAGCGGCGCGCCATGATGCTCGGCGAGCGAATCGATCAGCACGTGCAGGTCGCGCACGAATTCGTCGGCGTCGCCGTACGGCTTGGCGCGGATCGGCGCGGCGCCGCGGCCCGCGCTGCGCACCGGCACGCTGCCTTCGCCGAGACGCACGCGCGCACTTGCCGCGAGCCGCGTGTACATGCCGATCAAGGCGCGCCGGTACGGCTCGTCGGTACGGTGCGGCGACTGGTCGGGTGAAGCGGCCGCGAGTTCTTTCAACGCGTCGCTCGCGCCGGCCAGCAGGTTCGACACCGACAACTCGGCGCCCAGCTTGTGCACCTGCTCCATATAGTGTTCGAAGATCACCGCGGCCTGGCGGGTGATCGCGTGTTCGAGCGTTTCGGCCGTGACGTTCGGATTGCCGTCGCGGTCACCGCCGATCCAGCTGCCCATCTGGAAGAACGGCGGCAGGCGCGCGGCGAGGCCGTGCTCGGCCAGTGCTTCCTCGATGTCGGCGTAAAGCGCCGGAATTTCCTCGAGGAAGGTGGCGCGGTAATACGACAACGCGTTTTCGATTTCATCGGCCACCGTGAGCCGCGAGTCGCGCAGCATCCGGGTTTGCCACAGCGACGTGACACTGGCGCGCAGCATCGCTTCGTTATGCGCGCGCTCGCGGTTGGTCAATTGCTGATCGCGTTCGGCCAGCAGGCGCGCGACGTCGTGTTGGGCGTCGAGAATGCTCTTGCGCTGCACTTCGGTCGGGTGCGCGGTCAGGACCGGCACGATCAGCGCGTCGTTGAAGAACTGCTGCAGGACCGGCGTCGCGGCGGCGCCCGCCTCGACGAGCCGTTCGAGCGCATGCGCCATGGTGCCCGGTTGCGAGGTCGAACCGGCCAGCGCGTGAATCCGGTGACGGCGATTGCGGTGGCGGTCTTCAGCGATGTTCGCGAGGTGCGAGAAGTAGCTGAATGCGCGCACCACGCTGACCGTTTGCTCGGGGCTCAGCGAGCGCAGTTTCTTGTCGAGCGTTTGCGCGGCGGCACTGTCGTCCTCGCGGCGAAAGCGCACAGCGGTCTGGCGGATCGTTTCCACGACGTCGAACACCGCGTCGCCTTCCTGTTCGCGCAGCACGTCGCCGAGCAGGCGTCCCAGATAACGGATGTCCTGAAACAGCGGGTGGTCCTTGTCCTCACGGGTGCGGCCGCTGCTTTTCGACGCGGGCACGACCGTATCCGGCGAAACGGTTTGCAGCCTGGGTGCGTTCGCGGTTTGCGGCGCGGCGGCTTCGTTCGCGGCGACCTTGCTCTTCGGGGCTTTGGCTTTGGCCGGCTTCACCGCTTGAGCGGCGTTCGCGGCTTGCGCTGCCTTCGATGTCTTGACGGTCTTTACCGTCTTCATCGTGTTTTCCGTTTTGGTGGCCGCGGAGGTTTTGGCGGACTTCGCGGCTCTGGCGACGTGTGCGGCCTGGCTTGTTTGGGCCGCTTTACCGGCACGTTTGGCCGGTGTTGACCGGGCAGCCGTTGCGGCGGAGGCTGAAGCGGCGGGCGCCGCGGCGGCGTCGGCCGCTCGAGCGTTGGGCGATGCAGTGTTGCGGCGGGCAGGGCGCGCCGATCCGGAAGACGTCACGATGGGTTTCCTCAGGGAAGCCAGGGTCTGTTGAGTGATGAACTGCTACTGCGGAACTGCACTATGTGAGTTGCAACGTGAACTGCATGGAACAGCACAAAGCGGTACGCGCCGATGGCACCACGCCGGAGAGGATGGCCGCGCGCACGCTTGCACAAAGCGCACAAGGCGCTTGAGGCGTACGGTGTGCATTGCATGCGCCCAGGGCACACGAAGCACACGCAGTACGTTGCACCGCATTGCATCATCCCGCATGCCGTGCCCCGGTGCGCGAACGACCGTGCGTGAACAGGCTGGAATGGGCATGCGCGCGCGCCGCGCGAGGCTCGTCTCCTCCATCGATACCGCGTCAGCACGGCGCTGCGCTGTGCCTTGAGACACAGGGTCGCGTGCTAACATTGATTGTTATTACATCCCATCATTCGATCAGCAAGCCAATGAACACCGAGACGTTTTCTGCGCCACCTCACACGCTTGTGATTGCGTCGCGAGAAAGCCGCCTTGCCATGTGGCAGGCGGAGCATGTGCAATGTGCGCTGCACAAATTATATCCATCTTGTGACGTAAAAATCCTCGGAATGACGACCCGCGGCGATCAAATTCTCGATCGCACCTTGTCGAAGGTGGGCGGCAAGGGCCTCTTCGTCAAGGAGCTGGAAGCCGCGCTGGCCGATGGCCGCGCCGACCTGGCCGTGCACTCGCTCAAAGACGTGCCGATGGAATTGCCGGCGGGCTTTGCGCTGTCCACCATCATGGAGCGCGAGGATCCGCGCGACGCGCTGGTGTCCAATAACTACGACTCGCTGGCCGCGTTGCCGCCCGGCGCCGTGGTCGGCACCTCCAGCCTGCGCCGCGAGGCCATGCTGCGCATGCGTTACCCGCACCTCGTGGTGCGGCCGTTGCGCGGCAATCTGGACACCCGTCTGGCGAAACTGGACCGCGGCGACTACGCGGCGATCATTCTGGCGGCGGCCGGCTTGAAGCGTTTGGGTCTCGGCGAGCGCATCCGCGCGCTGCTCGATCCCGAAGACAGCTTGCCCGCGGCCGGTCAGGGCGCGCTCGGCATCGAGATTCGCGCCGATCGCGCGGAGCTCGCGGCATGGCTCGCGCCGCTGCATCACGAGCATACGGCGGCGGCCGTTGAAGCCGAGCGGATGGTCTCGCGCGCGCTCGGCGGCAGTTGCGAAGTGCCGCTCGCGGCGTATGCGCATTGGCACGACGGCGCCCTGCATCTGCGCGGCATCGTCGCCACGCCCGACGGGCAGCGTATCCTCAGCGCGCAGGCGTCCGCGCCGGCGCCCACCGTCGAACGGGCGGTCGCGCTCGGCCAGGAAGTGGCGAGCGCGCTCGAACAGCAAGGCGCGATGGACATCGTCCGCGCGTTGAGCACGGCCAGCGGTCCCGCGGCAGAGGCGGGGGCACAGGCGGCCGACGGCGCGCCGCACAGCGCGGCGCCTCGCGAGTGATGGCGGCCGATATCCCGGGCAACGCCTCCTCATCCGTCGGCAAGGCGGCATTCACGGTCGTGATTACGCGACCGGCCGGTCAGTCGAACGAATTGATTGCGCAACTCACGGCGGCAGGTGTCGCCGTGCTCGACTTTCCGTTGATCGACATCGCGCCGGTTGCTGACGACGCGCCGTTGCGCGCGGCGCTGGCTTCTCTGGAGCGCTATGCGCTGGTGGTGTTCGTCTCGCCCAATGCGGTCGATCACGCGTTTGCCCGCAGCAACGCGATCTGGCCGCACGCGCTGCCGATCGGCGTAGTCGGGCCGGGCAGTGTGCAGGCGCTGCTGCGCCATGGCGTCACGGCGCCGGCCTATAACGTGATCAGCCCGCCGTCCGTACCCGACGACGACACCGGGCGCTTCGATTCCGAAAGCCTGTTCGCGGCGCTCGATAGCGCGCTCGGCGCGAGCACGCTGGAAGGCAAACGCGTACTGATCGTGCGCGGCGACGGCGGCCGCGAATGGCTGGCCGACCGCTTGCGCGAAGCGGGCGCCGAAGTCGAAACGGTGGCGGCCTATCGGCGTCTCGTGCCGGAACCGTCGATCGGCGGCTGGGCGCGCGTGCACACGCTGCTCGCAGGTGAGCCGCATGCCTGGTTGCTGACCAGTTCGGAAGGCGTGCGCAATCTGCATGAACTCGCGCAAGAGCATCTGACCGCCGACGAGATCGCGCAACTGAAGCGCGCCGCCCTGGTCACGCCGCATCCCCGAATCGCGCAGACCGCGCGGGCATTGGGTTTTGATAGCATTACGGTGTCCGGCGCGGGCGATGATCGCATTGTCCGCGCCTTGTTAGCCGCCGTTCCGACCGTAGTTCAACCGGTACCGTCCAATCCGGCTCATTCACCGGCTAAATCACGCATGACTGAAACGAACGCATCCACGAACGCTTCACCCCAGCCGGCCGCGACCTCTGCGTTGCCGCCGAATCAACCCTTCACGCCCTACGAAGCGCAGCAAAAGCGCCGCAGCGCGAGCGGACCGCTGCTGTGGTTTGTCGTCGTGATCGTCGCGTGCGCGGCGGGGGTGGGCGGCTATGCGCTCAATCGCAAGGTGGAGCGCACCGAGCAGCAGCTCGTGCAACGCCAGCAAGCCAACGACGCGCAGACCAACGATCTGCGTGTCAAGACCGATCAGGCGCTGGCCACCGTGCATCAATCGGACTCGCAGGTCGCGCAACTCGAAGGCAAGCTCGCCGACGCGCAAAGCGCGCAGCAGGCGCTGCAACAGCAATACGCCGATCTCGCGCGCAATCGCGACGACTGGACGATGGCTGAAGTCGGCCAGATGCTGTCGGCCGCGAGCCAGCAATTGCAGCTCACCGGCAATACGCAACTCGCGCTATTCGCGCTGCAAAGCGCGGACACGCGGCTCGCCGCGTCGGATAGTCCGCAGGCCGTGGCCGTGCGCAAGGCGATCGCGCAAGACATCGACAAACTGAAGGCCGCGCCCTCCACGGATCTGACGGGTATGGCGATCAAGCTCGACAACGCGATCGACCAGGTCGACAATTTGCCGCTCTCCGGCGAGGCACCGATTGCCCACGCCACGCCGAAGGCCGCCACCTGGGCCGACACCGCGAAGGTGGCCGCGGCCACCGGCGAGCCGCGCTGGAAAGTCTGGTGGCGCGAAGTCACGACCGGCATCGGCCAGCAGTTGACGAGCCTCGTGCAGGTGCGCCGCATCGACAACGCCGACGCCATGCTGATCACGCCGGATCAAGGCTACTTCGTGCGTGAGAATCTGAAGCTGCGTTTGCTGTCGGCGCGGCTTGCGCTGCTGTCGCGCAATCAGACCACGCTGAAGTCCGACCTGCAGGCGGCGCAGGCTGCGCTCACGCGCTACTTCGACAGCACGTCGAAGAAGACCTTGACCGTGATCGATCTGGTCAAGCAGGTGGATGCGGGCTCGGCCGCGGTTGAACTGCCGAATCTGAACACCAGCCTGCAGGCCGTCAATCAATACCGGAGCCGAGGTTAATCATGGCAATCCGGGGACTTCTATGGCTCGCGTTGCTGTTCGCTATCGCGGTGGTGCTGGCGGTGGTCGGACGCTTCGACATGGGACAGGTACTGCTGATCTATCCGCCGTACCGCGTCGACATCTCGCTGAATCTGTTCGTGGTCGGGCTGGTGGTGCTGTTCATCCTGCTGTATGCGCTGTTGCGCATCGTGCGCAATATCTGGCGCATGCCGCAGCGCGTGGCGGCCTATCGCGCTCGCTCGCGGGTCGCGAAGGCGCACGCCGCGTTGCGTGACGCGATCGGCAATCTGTACGCGGGGCGTTTCTCGCGCGCTGAAAAAGCCGCGAAAGACTCGCTCACGAACGGCGCCAATAAGGGCGCGGCCGGTTTGATCGCGGCCACCGCGGCGCACCGCATGCACGAATATGCACGGCGCGACGAATGGCTTGCCCAGATCGACGAGGCCGACTGGCAGGACGCACGCCTGATGGCCACCGCCGACATGCGTGCCGATGGCCGTGACGCGGACGGCGCACTCACCGCGCTCACCGAAATGCAGTCGCAGGGCGCACGGCGCATTCACGCGCAGCAGATCATGCTGCGCGCGCAACAGCAATTGAAGAACTGGGGCGAAGTGCTCAAGCTCGTCAAGACGCTGGAAAAGCGCGAGGCGATTCATCCGGCGGTGGCGGTGCGCCTGCGTCAGCTGGCGGCGGAAAATCTGCTGCGTGACAGGCGTCATAACGCCGATGCGCTGCTGGAGTTGTGGAATTCGCTGTCGGCCACTGAGCGTCATTCGCCGCGTCTCGCCGATCTCGCCGCTGAATTGCTGGTGTCGCTGAATCGTCCGCACGAAGCCCGCAAGATCGTCGAGGAAGCGCTGGCGCAGAACTGGGACGCGCGTCTGCTGCGCCGTTATCCGGACACAACCGGGGGCGACGCGTTGCCGCTGATCCAGAAGGCCGAAGCGTGGCAGAAGGATCGTCCGGAAGACGCGGACTTGCTGTTCGCCTTGGGCCGCTTGTGTCTGCATCAGCAGTTGTGGGGCAAGGCGCAGTCGTTCCTCGAACGCGCGCTGAAACTGGCCGACAACGAGACGCTGAAGATTCGTTCGCATCGTGCGTTGGCGCGTTTGCATGAACAGCTCGGCGATGCGGATAAGGCGAGCCAGCATTATCGTGAGAGCGCGTTGGCGATGAATATCGTTTGATGCTTCGGCTGCCGCGGCGTGCGGTTTGAAACACGCCGTGGCGGTGCACGGGAATCGGAACGTGAAATGGAAAAAGCCCCCGGCGTCGGAAGATGCCGGGGGCTTTTCTTTGGAACGCGCGGCTTGTGGCGTGAGCCATGAACCGCGAGCCATGCATCGCGGTTCATGCGGCGTGAACTCGCCAAAAGCTGAACTGTGACGCGTCACTCAGGACATTTGACGGCGGCTCCTGCGCGAGCGCATCGACGAGTTCATCGGTCAGCCAAGCTACAGCGATTTAAAGCTACTTATTGACCATCTTCGCGGGCACGCTGATCGCCAGCAGTCCACCGAGGATCATGAACGCCGCCAGCATATACATGCCGGAGTCGTTCGCGGCAGTCGCCTGCTTGAGCCAGCCGACCGCGTACGGACTGAGAAAGCCCGCGAGATTGCCGATCGAATTGATCATCGCGATGCCGGCCGCCGCGCCCGTGCCGGCGAGGATCGCCGTAGGCAAGCTCCAGAACAGCGGCAGGGTGGTGAGGATGCCCATGGTCGCCAAGGTGAGCGAGGCCATCGCCAGCACGGTGTTGTGCGCCCACACGACCGAGAGCACCAGGCCGATCGCCCCCGCGAAGGCCGGCAACGCGATATGCCAGCGCCGCTCGCGCTTACGGTCCGCGCTGCGCGATACGAATACCATCGCGACCACCGCGGCGGCGAACGGAACCGCCGACAACAAGCCGATCATGAACGAGTCGGTGACGCCGGTCGCCTTGATGATGGTCGGCAGCCAGAAACTCACGCCGTACAGGCCCATCACGAACGAGAAGTACGTGAGGCTCAGCATCAGCACGCGGCCGCTCGTCAGCACCTGGCGGATCGGCATGTCGTGCTTGGTGGCTTCTTCAGCGGATACCTGGCGTTCGAGCAACTGCTTTTCTTCGTCGGTGAGCCATTTGGCCTTGGCGATCCGGTCGTCCAGCATCAGGAACACCATCACGCCGACGATCACCGACGGAATCCCTTCCAGCAGAAACAGCCACTGCCAGCCGTGCCAGCCGTTCACGCCGTTGAAGCTCTTCAGGATGTAGCCCGAGACCGGGCCGCCGATCACGCCGGACAACGCGATGGCCGTCATGAACCAGGTGGTCATGCGGCCGCGGCGGTGCGACGGATACCAGTACGTCAGATAGAGAATGATGCCGGGGAAGAAACCCGCTTCGGCGAGACCGAGCAGGAAGCGCATCACGTAGAACATGGTCGGCGTGGTGACGAACATGGTCAGCATCGAGATCACGCCCCACGAGACCATGATCCGTGCGATCCACACACGGGCGCCCACTTTGTGCAGGATCACGTTGCTCGGAATTTCGAAGATGAAATAGCCGACAAAGAAAATCCCCGCGCCGAAGCCGTAAACGGCGTCGCTCAAGCCGAGGTCGGTGGTCATTTGCAGCTTGGCGAAGCCGACGTTCACGCGATCCAGATAGGCGACCACGTAGCAGAGCATCAGGAGCGGCGCGAGCCGCCAGGTGACCTTGCGGTAGGTCGCCTCTTCGAAAGTGGAAGGGGGCGCCCCCGCGCCGGGATGGTGAAGCGGATTTGCAGGACTAGCCATGGTGTCTCCTCTTTTCTTGTGGAAATGAAGTACCGCCGTCGAGCGATTCTAGCCGTGCCGGCGGGTTGGCCGGCATGGCGTTTACACGCAGCGCCCGCCGTCCACTTCAAGACACACGCCGGTGATGAACTCCGCCTCGTCCGAGGCGAGATACAGCGCCGCGTTGGCGATATCCTGCGGCGTCGAGAAACGCCCGAGCGGAATGCCCGCAAGGAAGCGTTGACGATTTTCCGGCGTATCTTCCACGCCCATGAATTCCGACAGCAGCGCCGTCTCGCCGATCACCGGGTTCACGCAATTCACGCGGATCCGGTCAGGACCCAGTTCGACGGCGAGCGACTTGCTCGCAATGATCACCGCGCCCTTGCTGCCGTTGTACCAGACGAGGCCCGGCCGCGGCCGCACGCCGGCCGTCGAGGCGATATTGATGAACGTGCCGCCGCCTTGCTCGCGGAAATACGGGACGAACGCCTGCACGCTCCAATAGATGCTTTTGACGTTCACCGCGTAGACGCGGTCGAATTCGGCCTCTGTGACGTCGAGCACCGGTTTGTTGCGATGCGTGGTGCCGGCATTGTTGACGACGATCTGCACGCTGCCGAAGTCTTCGAGCGCGGCTTCGCGCAGCGTCTGCCAGTCCTCGCGTTGCGCGACGTTGCCGGTCACCGCGATCGCCTTGCCGCCGGCGAGGGCGATTTCGCTCGCCACCCGTTCGGCCGCCGCACCGTTCAGATCGTTGACCACCACGTTCGCGCCTTCGCGCGCGTAGGTCTTGGCGATGCCTTCGCCGAAACCCGAGCCGCCACCCGTGACGATGGCCGTTTTACCTGTCAACCGCATAAATGTCTCCGCTGTTTGTTGTGGATGGTGATGCGCTTGCTACCGCTTGCTACCGCTTGTTGCCGCTTGCTGCCGTTCGCTTTCGTTGCGCTTCTGTGTGCTGCGAAACGCGAGTGCCCGGCTAGCCGTGACGAATCGCGATGGTTTTCAATGCCGTGAAGCCGTACAGCGCTTCGAAACCCTTTTCGCGCCCGTGGCCTGAATGCTTCACGCCGCCGAACGGCAATTCCACGCCGCCGCCCGCGCCATAGTTGTTGATGAACACCTGGCCGGAGCGCAGGCGCCGCGCGAGGCGCATCTGCCGGGCGCCGTCGCGCGTCCAGATGCCGGCGACGAGGCCGTACTGCGTGCCGTTGGCGAGCGCGAGCGCCTCGTCTTCGTCGGTGAACGGCATGGCGGCGAGGACCGGGCCGAACACTTCGTCGCGCGCGAGGCGGTGGCTCGCCGGCACGTCGCGCAATAGCGTGGGCGCCTGATAGAAGCCGCTTTCGGGCGCTTCAGGGATCACTTCGCCGTGCGCCGCCAGCGGGATGCCGTCGTGCTGCGCGTCGGACAGGAAGTCCCACACGCGCTGTTGCTGCTTTGCGCTGATCAGCGGACCGCAGTCGAGATCGGCATGCGACGGTCCGACCCGCAGCGCGTGGAACGCGCTGCTCAGCCGGTCGAGCAGCGGCTCGTAAATGGCCCGCTCGATCAGCACGCGGCTGCCCGCCGAGCAGGTTTGCCCGGCGTTCTGCACGATCGCCGACACCAGCACGGGCAAGGCTGCGTCGAGATCGGCGTCGGCGAATACGATTTGCGGCGATTTGCCGCCCAGTTCGAGTGTGACCGGCACATGGTTTTCAGCGGCCATCTGCGTGACGAGCTTGCCGGTTTCGGGCGAGCCGGTGAACGAGATGTGATCGATGCCGGGATGGCGCGCAAGGGCCGCGCCCGCTTCGTGCCCAAAACCGGTAACGATATTCAGCGCGCCCGCCGGCAAACCCGCCTCGGCCGCCAGTTCGGCGACCCGCAAGACGGAGAGGCACGCATCTTCCGCCGGTTTGACGACGCACGCATTGCCGGTGGCGAGCGCCGCGCCGACGCTGCGGCCGAAGATCTGCATCGGGTAGTTCCACGGCACGATATGGCCGGTCACGCCGTGTGGCTCGCGGATCGTCAATACCGTGTAGCCGGCCTGATAGGGCAGCGTCTCGCCGTGCAGTTTGTCCGCGGCGCCGGCATAGAACTCGAAATAGCGTGCCAAAGCCGCCGAATCGGCGCGTGCCTGCTTGAGCGGCTTGCCGGTGTCGCGGGCTTCCAGTTGCGCGAGTTCTTCCTGACGGGCGGCGACCAGCATCGACAGGCGGTACAGCACGCGCCCGCGTTCGGCGGCGCTGGCCGCGCCCCATGTGCCTTCGAACGCGCGGCGGGCGGCGTGGACTGCGGCGTCGATATCCGCCGCGGTGCCGCGGGCCAGCTGGGTGAACGGCTGGCCGTCCGAGGGATCGAGTACGGCGATCGTCTCGCCGCCTGAGGCAGCGGACCATTCGCCGCCGATGAAATGCCGGGCTTCTTCCATGCATGCTCCTTGAGGTGTCACGCAGCCGATGTCGAGACCGGGTTCATGCCGGGCTTCAGCTACGCGGTGTTCACAAACGAGAGGCACAATCGAGAGACGCCAGTCGATTATCGCGCCGATCCAGCCAGAGGCGCCATCGGCCGATTGGCTATAATGACGCATTCCGCACTGTCTGGCCGCAGCGCCTCGTTCGGGCGAGTCTTGCGATTCGCACCTCGAGTGCGTGCGCCGCACGCCGTGTTTTTCGAATTCCATCTGATCAGAGAGCGCTCATGAGCTTCAATCACGTCCCCGCAGGCAAAGATCTTCCGCAGGATTTCAACGTCATCATCGAAATTCCGGCGCAAAGCGATCCGGTGAAGTACGAAGCTGACAAGGAAACGGGCCTGCTCCACGTCGACCGTTTCATCAGCACGGGCATGCGCTATCCGGCGAATTACGGCTACATTCCGCAAACGCTGTCGGGCGACGGCGACCCGGTCGACGTGCTGGTCATCACGCCGTTCCCGCTGCTGGCCGGCTCGGTGGTTCGCGCGCGCGCGCTCGGCATGCTGCAAATGACCGACGAATCGGGCGTGGACGCGAAGCTCGTCGCCGTCGCGCACGACAAGGTCTGCCCGATGACCGCCGATCTCAAGTCGATCGACGACGTGCCTGCATACCTGAAAGACCAGATCAAGCACTTCTTCGAGCAATACAAGGCGCTGGAGAAGGGCAAGTGGGTGAAGGTCGACGGTTGGGCGGGCATTGAAGCCGCTCACAAGGAAATCACCGAAGGCGCGGCGAACTACAAGAAGTAAGCTGCCTTACCCCGGTTGACGAAAAGCCGCGCGAGCCTGCAAGGGCCGCGCGGTTTTTTCATGGGCGGTGTTTTCAGCGGTGTTTTTCAACGTTCTCACGCTGCGCCTGATACGGGGTGCCGGCCGCGCGCCCATCTGGCGGACCGCTCCAACGCATAGCCACAGCGCATCGACGGGATGAACCGACGGCATTTTTATATATCAGCGTTTACCCTTATCATTCGGCGGCCGCAGCAGGTTTCCTGCCGTCGGCGTATTACTGTGCTGACGCAGCGCCAACGCGCGTTTTTGGGAGCCACCGCCGGATGCTGAATCGCAAGTCCACTTCATCGCCGCCGCGTTGGTCGAGCCGCCTGGTCGCGGGCCTATATGCGCTCGTCACCGCGATCTACCGCGGACGGCCGGTATGGATGGTGTCGTTTTCGACGAGCGAGGCGAATCTGTCGGAAGGACTGAGAGCGGCTTGTGCGTCGACCGCGATGCTGGTGCTTGGCAATCTGCTGCACGATCCGATCTTCGCGTGGGCCGCGATCGGCGCTTTCTGGACCTGTCTCGCAGACGCCGCCGGTTCGAATCGCGCGCGCTTCGCGTCGATGATGGGCTTCGCGCTTCTGTCGACCGTGTGCGGTGGCCTGACCGCCTTCGCATCAGGCGAAGGGGCGGTGTTCGCGGCGCTCGCCATTCTGGTCTTCACCACGCTCGGCGCGTTCGGCAGGATCTGGGGCGCCGCGACCTCGCAGGTGACGATACTCGCCGCGACCGCCTGCGTCGTGATGGTCGACCGGCCGATGCACGATCTTCGCGGTGGTATGGCGTTCCTCGGCATTTACCTCGCCGGATGCCTGTTCGCCGTGCTGCTGAGTCTGACCGTCTGGCGCATTCATCCGTTCGCCACCAGCCGCGCTGCGCTGCGTGCGGTGTATGTGCGTCTGGCCGACATCGCCTTCGACAGCGCCCGCCTGCTCGAGCAGCGCGCGGCCCCCGGGCAGTGGGCCACGCATGCCGCGAAATTTCGCGCCGATGCGCGCGCTGCGCTGGAGCGCTCGCGCAAGGTGCTGGCGAACGTGCCGGGCTCGAGAACGGCCGGCCGCGAAACCTACGACAATCTGCTCGCGCTGCTGAGCGAAAGTGAAGCGCTCTTTGCGTATCTGATCGCGGTCACCGGCGCGTGTGAAAAAGCCCCGGAAGACAACCGTCGCGTAAAACGCACGGCGCGGCTGCTGACCGCAATGGGTGAGACGTTGCGGAGAATCGGCGCGGCTGCCAACGAAACGCAGTGGAACCGTCTCGCCGACCTGCAGCTTCGTTTGCGAAGCCTCGCGCGGCGACTCGAATCCGCGTTGATGGAACCGGTGATGCTCAAGAGCGGCTTCGAACTGGTCGATTTCACGCCGGCCTATGGCCAACCGTTGGGATGGTCGGCTGGCGCAGCCAGCCTGTTGACGCGGACATGGTCGACCCTCAAGGCAAATCTCTCGGTCCAGTCGGTCGGGTTGCGCCACGCGGCCCGCGTGGGTGTCACGACGACGGCGGGCTTTCTGGTGATACGGGCGCTCGGACTTCCGTTCGGCTACTGGGCGACCATGGCGACACTGCTGATCCTGCAACCGTCCATTGCCGCGACCTGGCCACGGAGCATCGAGCGCGCGGCCGGGAGCATCGTCGGGGGCGTGCTGGCGGCCGCGATCGGCTATGCGATTCATTCGCCGCTCGGCATTTCATTGGCGGTTTTTCCGCTGGTGGTGGCCACGATGGCGCTGCGTCCGGTCAGCTACAGCCTGTTCGTTTTGTTCCTGACACCGACTTTCGTGCTCGTGGCTGACTTCGCGACGCCGGGCGCCAACCAGTTTGCCTACGCGCTCACGCGGCTCGGCAACAACGTACTCGGCTGCGTACTGGCGCTGCTGGCGACGTTCTATCTGTGGCCGACGCGTGAAAAGGTCGACTATCGCGCGTATCTGAGCGAGGCGGTGCGGGCCAATCTCGCGTATCTGAGCGGGGCGTTGGCGTCCCCGCGTCGAAGCGAGAGGGACATGGAACGCTTGCGCCGAGCCGCTGGTTTAGGCAGCAATAATGCCGAGGAGGCAATCGGGCGCATTCGACTCGAAAAGCTCGAGGACTCGATGGTCGACACGGTGACACTGACGGTGCTGAGCGTGCTGCGAAAAATGGCCGGAACGGCGACGCAGCTGCGTCTGAGTACGAACCGGCGCGACTTGCACGACGAGCTCGGCACGTGGGTTGCTGCGGCGAGCGCCGACATCGAGGCAGCTTTGGAGCGGAACTTGCGGCCGATACGGCGCGATCTGCCTGCGCGAGACAGGCTGACCTCGCTGGAGGCGGATGCGGTAGGGGAAATCGCGCTGATGCATCGGCTGCTGACCGAGCGGATGCGGGAGGCGCGGGGGTAGCGGAAACGGACGCCTTGAAGACAGCAAAACGCCGTCAGGACGCGCCGCTTTCTTCTTGCGTTTCGTCGACGGTGATTGGGTCGGGCTCGGGCTCGGGCTCGGCCTCAGGCTCCGGCTCCGGCTCCGGCTCCGGCAAAGGCATCACCGACTCAAGCGTCCGCAGCCCTCCCGCCAGCGCCCACTTCTCAGATGGCGACAAACGCTTCACCCAATACTCGGCGCGCGAAGCGCTGGACCGGTCCGCCAACTCGAACGACACCAGCACCCGCACCGGCTTGCGCGAACGCGTATAACGCGCGCCCAGGCCGCTCAGGTGTTTGTCGAAGCGCGCCTGCACGTCAGTGGCAATGCCGGTATAGACGCTGCCGTCCGAGCATTCGAGCAGATACAGAAACCACGCCATGGGTACGCTTCTAGCCTTTGAACGGATTGTGTTCGCGCAGCTCGTCCACATACGCGTGGATGCTGTTCTTTTCGTTGTCGAGGAAGTGGCCGACCGCATCGGCGAAGGCCGGATGCGCGAGCCAATGCGCCGAGCGCGTCACCGTCGGCAGAAAACCGCGCGCCATCTTGTGCTCGCCCTGGGCGCCGCCTTCGAACGCGCCGAGCTTTTCTTCGATGCAGAATTCGAGCGGCTGGTAGTACGCGGTTTCGAAGTGCAGGCAGGGCACATGTTCCAACGCGCCCCAATAGCGACCGTACAGCGTCCCGCCGGTTTTCCCATCGCGCTGATAGACCACGAGCGAGCTGGCAATCGGCTTGCCCTCGTACTCGGCGATCACCAGCAGCAGATTCTCCGGCATCGAGGCGCCGATCATGCGGAAGAAATCGAGGTTCAGATACGGGCTCGAAAAATGTTCGCGGTAGGTTTGCCGATAACATTTGCTGAAGAACCGCCAGTCGGCGTCCTGGATATCTTCGCCGCGAATTCTCCGCATCGTCACGCCGGCTTCCTGCACCTTGCGGCGCTCGGCGCGGATGTTCTTGCGCTTCTTCTGTTCGAGCGTGGAGAGGAAATCGTCGAAGTCGCGATAGCCGTCGTTCAGCCAGTGAAACTGCACGCCTTCGCGCAGCATCATGCCCATGTCGCTCAGCGCGGCGGCTTCCGTTTCAGTCGGAAACAGCACGTGCAGCGACGACACGTCGGCCTGCTCGGCGAACGCCATCAGCGTTGCCGCCAGATGTCTGAGCGCATGCGTATCCGCCGACAACAGCCGGTTGCCTTGTACCGGTGTGAACGGCACCGCGCACAGCAGCTTCGGGTAATACGGCAGACCGTTGCGTTTGTACGCATCGGCCCACGCCCAATCGAACACATATTCGCCGTACGAGTGCCCCTTCAGATACACGGGCGCGGCCGCGGCGAGCTTGTCCGTGCGCGGGTCGGTGAGCGTGACGAATTGCGGCGCCCAGCCGGTATCGGCGACCGCGCACCGGGCCGCATGCAGCGCGCTCAGAAACTCGTGCCGCAGAAACGGCGTGGGTTGCGACTGCTGCGCGAGGAGGGCATTCCATTCGGCGGCGTCCACCTCGGAGGGCGACGCCAGAATGCCCGTGCGATAATCAAAGCGTTCCTGGTTCAATCTGTGTGACTGTTCCCAATGAGCGACGCCAGGCGTTTTTAGCGATGCGTCGTTCGTTTATCCGATTTGTCCGTTGCCGTCGAGCCAACCAGCCACGGTACTCGCAAGTCATCCGGCTTGCCTGTCGATCCTGCCATGAAGACCCGAATCGCTCTTGCTCAAATCAATGTCACCGTCGGCGACTTCGCCGGCAACGTCGCGAAAATTGTCGCTGCCGCGCGCGCGGCGCACAACGATGGTGCGAAGCTGCTGATCGCGCCTGAACTCGCGCTCTCCGGCTATCCGCCCGAAGATCTGCTGCTGCGTCCCGCGTTTTATACCGCGAGTGCGGCAGCGCTGAGCGACCTCGCCACGCAACTCAAGCCGTTCGCCGGCTTGCATGTGATCGTTGGCCATCCGCTGCGTGATGTTGCCGATGCGGTGGCCGATGCCGTGGCCGATGCGGTAACACATACGGCGACTCATGCGGCAACACACGCGGCGGCGCACATCGCGGCGCACGGCCATGGTAATGCAAACGCGCCGATCGAGCGCGGCGTCCCGCCGGTCGATACCTTCAACGCGGCCTCGCTGATCGTGGACGGGGAAGTGGTCGGCACCTATCGCAAGCAGGATTTGCCCAATACAGAAGTCTTCGACGAGAAGCGCTACTTCGCTTCCGACCCGAAGCCGTTCGTGTTCGAACTGGATGGGGTGAAGTACGGCGTGGTGATTTGCGAGGACGCGTGGCATGCGTCGGCGGCGCAAATGGCGAAGGCGGCCGGCGCGCAAGTGCTGCTGATCCCCAACGGCTCGCCGTATCACCTGAACAAGGAAGCGGTGCGCTTCGACATTCTGCGCGCGCGGATTCGCGAAACCGGTTTGCCGATGGTGTATGTGAACATGGTCGGCGCGCAGGACGAACTGGTGTTCGACGGCGGCTCGTTCGTGCTCGACGGTGAAGGCCAACTCGTCGCGAAGATGGCGCAGTTCGAGGAGGGCCATGCGATCGTCGAGTTCGATAGCGGCCATCCGCTGCCCGCTGCGATCGCGCCGGAGCTCTCTCTGGAGGCGCAGGTGTACGCCGCACTCGTAATGGGCGTGCGCGACTACATCAACCAGTACGGTTTCCCGGGCGCGCTGATCGGGCTGTCGGGGGGCGTGGATTCCGCGCTGGTGCTGGCCG
>NZ_JAXDPY010000629.1:0-14344 GCF_034668105.1 Paraburkholderia sp.
CACCGCCGCGGCACACGATCAGCACATCGACTTCGCGCCGCGCGTTGGCCGCATCGACCATCGCGGCCAGTTTGGCGCTGACGCCCACGCCCTGCACCGGCGCCGGGTAGACGATCACCGGAATATGCGGCGCGCGACGCGACAAGGTGGTCAGGACGTCACGCAATGCCGCGGCCTGCAGCGATGTCACGATGCCGATCGCGCGCGGATGGGCCGGCAGCGTTCGTTTGCGTTCGGCGGCAAAGAGACCTTCGGCTTCGAGTTGTGCCTTCAGCCTGAGAAACGCTTCGTAAAGACGCCCTTGCCCGGTGCGGCGCACCGCTTCGACGTTCAGTTGCAGTTCGCCGCGCGGCTCGTACATCGTGACCAGCGCGCGCACTTCGATGCGATCGCCTTCGCGCGGCGTGAACTCGGCGTACTGCGCGCGACCGCGGAACATCACGCAGCGCATTTGCGCCTGCGCGTCCTTGATCGAGAAATACCAATGGCCGCTCGCGGCGCGCGTGAAGTTCGACACCTCCCCGGCCACCCAGACAAGCGGAAACGAACGTTCGAGCATCGTGCCAATGGCACGATTGAGCGCGGAAACGGGGACGACGACTTCACCGCCGGGCGTGGCCGACGAGGCAAATGGGCTTTCGGGATTCATGCGAGGGGTATCTGTGACTGGCCGGACAGACGATAGACCGAGTGGCCATCGGCGTCTAGCGCAGCAGATGAATTGTTAAAAGTGTCCACATGTCGGGACCCATTACCCGAATGCCGTCAAATCGCCCGCCAGGCCGCGAGACTTGGAAGCATGTCTTTGATTTATATGGTGTTTATATCCCGTTAATAGGAACGATTGCCGATACGGAGCGCTCGGTGCGGCCTTCTCCGGCCGTCGACTGGCAGGTTCTCCACAAAGTTATCCACAGGCAGTGGCTGCCGTTCGAAACGCTATGTCGCCGCGCCGCGCGAGGCGCCCGACTTGCCGGGCGGGACGCACGCGCGCTAGAGTGGCGGGTTCGGCGGCATGCCGAACGCCCCACGGCGCTCGCCCTTGCGGCACACTGCATCACATTGCGCGAACGCGTCGGCTGCTGCCGCTGCTTCAGCTTTTCACTTCACCTTTCGATTGTCCGGAGAACCGCGTTGATGCTTGCCCCGCGTCTTGCGCTCAGCGCTGCCACGCCGCCGTCCCGACTCCAATGGGCATGCGGTGCATCGCCCGTCCTTGCGGCTCGCCGATGAGCGAACTGAACAACCGTGTCGAAGCACGCCTTGCACGCGAATGGCAGCAGCGTGGCGCGCTGGCATGGGCGCTGACGCCCTTCGCGTGCGTGTTCGGCGCGATTGCCGCCGCGCGGCGCGCCGCTTTCTCGTTCGGCTGGCTGAAGTCCGTGCGCATTGGCGTGCCGGTGGTGGTGGTCGGCAATGTGACTGTCGGCGGCACCGGCAAGACGCCGACCGTCATCGCCCTGGTCGAAGCCTTGCGCGCAGCCGGCCTCAAACCCGGCGTGGTGTCGCGGGGTTACGGCGCACGCGTCAAGGGACCGACGCCGGTCCTCGCAACCTCGGGGGCGAACGTCGGCGGCGACGAACCGCTGCTGATCGCGCGCCGCACCGGCGCACCGGTGTGGGTCTGCCCGGATCGCGTCGCGGCTGCGCAGGCGCTGTGCGCCGCGCATCGCGAAGTCGACGTGATCGTCAGCGACGACGGCTTGCAGCATTACCGCCTCGCCCGCGACGCCGAACTGGTGGTGTTCGATCACCGGCTCGGCGGCAACGGTTTTCTGCTGCCGGCGGGTCCGCTGCGCGAGCCGTTGTCGCGCCGCCGCGATGCGACGCTGATCAACGATCCGTACGCTCGCACGCTGCCCGCCTGGCCCAACACGTTCGCATTGAAACTGGCGCCCGCCGATGCGTGGCATCTCGACAATCCGGGCCTGCGCCGCCCACTCGCCCAGTTCAGCGGCGATCGCGTGCTGGCCGCAGCCGGCATTGGCGCGCCGGAGCGTTTTTTCGCGACGCTGCGCGCGGCCGGCCTTAAGCCCGCCACCCGCGCGTTGCCGGATCACTACGCGTTCGAGCGCAATCCTTTTACGGACGACGACGCGGACGCCATCCTGATAACGGAAAAGGATGCGGTAAAATTAGGGTCCTGGCACGACGCGCGCATCTGGGTTGTCCCGGTCGAAGCCGCGCTCGATCATCGCCTCATTGCACTCGTTGTGGAGAAAGTCCGTGGACGCTCGCCTGCTTGAAATTCTCGTCTGCCCGATCTGCAAGGGCCCGCTCAGCTACGACCGTGCCGCGCAGGAACTGACCTGCAACGCGGACAAGCTGGCCTATCCGATCCGCGACGGCATTCCCGTCATGCTGGTCGACGAAGCGCGCCAGACCGTGGAGGGTACGCCGGTCGATCTGAATCCTGGCTCCGTCGCCTGAGTCAGGTTTGCCCTGACGCGGGGTGGCTGCGTTCCGCCCGCCCCGCGCTTCTGAGCGGCATCTGTGATCTGCCTCCGCGATCCGCATTCGCCGTCTTTCCCATCAACGCCCGCAGTGTGCCCGCGAGCGCTTTCTTCCGGTTGCATCGCCGCTCGTCCTCCCGATGACCCAAGCCAACGCCACTACTCCCCCCTTCATCGCCGTCGTGCCGGCCCGGCTCGCCTCGACGCGTCTGCCCAACAAGCCGCTCGCCGACATCGGCGGCAAGCCGATGGTGGTGCGGGTTGCCGAACGAGCACGCGAATCGGGCGCGCAACAGGTGCTGATCGCTTCCGACGCGCAAGCGGTGCTGGAGGTGGCCCGCGCGCACGGCTTCGACGCCGTGCTGACGCGCGCCGATCATCCGTCGGGCACCGACCGTCTCGCGGAAGTGGCGGCGCAGTTCGGCTGGAGCGACGAGACGATCGTGGTGAACGTGCAGGGCGACGAGCCGCTGATCGACCCGGCGCTCGTATGCGGCGTGGCGTCGCACCTGGCTTCGAGCCAGGAATGCGCAATCGCCACCGCCGCGCATCCCATCACCGACCCAGCGGAAATTTTCAATCCGAACGTCGTCAAGGTCGTGCTCGACGCGCGCGGCGTCGCGCTGTACTTCTCGCGCGCGCCGATTCCGTGGGCACGCGACGCGTATCAACCGCATTGGCCCAACGTGGCGTCGATGCCCGTACCGCCGGCGCCCGCAGTGGTCTACCGGCACATCGGCCTGTACGCGTATCGCGCCCAATTCCTGCGCACCTATCCGAGTCTCGCGATCTCGCCGATCGAGCAGGTCGAAGCACTCGAACAACTGCGCGCGATGTGGCACGGTGAACGGATCGCCGTGCTCGTCACTGACAATGCGCCGCTGCCCGGCGTCGACACGCCCGCCGATCTCGCTCGCGTGCAGGCTTTATTCGGGTCTTGAGCGTAAAAACCCATGGCATAATCGGACGGTTGTACGCGCCTCCCGTTAAACGCGAGAGTCAGGGTTTGCCCGGTCGCGCCGTGTTTCGTCTTGCAGCGCCGTCGTTATCGACGTGCAGCGCGAGACTCGAAATGGCAGCCGACGCGGGTCCCCGGCGAATCGTGGGATGGCTGCAGTGCCAACAAAGAATTCACACAGATCTGGAGATATCACATGCGTTTGATCCTTTTGGGTGCGCCCGGCGCGGGTAAGGGCACTCAGGCAAACTTCATCAAGGAAAAGTTCGGGATTCCGCAGATTTCCACCGGTGACATGCTGCGCGCAGCCGTCAAGGCAGGCACGCCGCTCGGCCTCGAAGCCAAGCGCTTTATGGACGCCGGCGAACTGGTCACGGACGAGCTGATCATCAACCTGGTGAAGGAACGCCTGCAGCAGCCGGATTGCGCGAACGGATATCTGTTCGACGGTTTTCCGCGCACCATTCCGCAAGCTGAAGCCATGAAGCATGCGGGCGTCGCGATTGATTACGTGCTGGAAATCGACGTGCCGTTCGACGAAATCGTCCTGCGCATGAGCGGGCGCCGCTCGCACGCCGCGTCGGGCCGCACGTACCACGTCAAGTTCAACCCGCCGAAGGTCGAAGGGATTGACGACGTGACGGGCGAACCGCTGATCCAGCGCGAAGACGACAAGGAAGAGACGGTCAAGAAGCGCCTCGACGTGTACGTTGCGCAAACCAAGCCGCTGATCGAGTACTACAACAACTGGGCGCAAAACGGCGATTCGTCGACCCCGTTGAAGGCGCCGCAATATCGCCGCATTTCGGGCCTGGGCACGGTCGACGAAATTCGCGAGCGCGCGTTCGATGCGTTGAAGTAAGTCCACGTCCGCGTTGCGGCTCGCAAGAAAACCCGCCCATGCAGGCGGGTTTTTTATTTCCTGCCCCATGGCGTTGGCGTGCGCTTTGCTGCGATCTCCGTGGTTCGTTACACCTCGGTATTCATTAGCCCTCCGTATCAGTTCGGTGGGTCAGGAATCTCCTACCCATCTGACGCGCCACTTCGCTTTCCGCGCTGCAGCATAGCCGTTACAATCGATCATCGAAAAGATATTCGATCGAGACATTATTGAACCGAAGAAAGGAGAAGACATGGAGATTCGTGACAACGTATTCCTGATCACCGGCGGTGCATCGGGCCTCGGCGCGGCCACGGCGCGCCTTCTCGTCGAGAACGGCGGCAAGGTGGTGCTCGCGGATCTGAACCAGAATGCCGGCGAGGCGCTGGCGAAGGAACTCGGCGGCGTGTTCGTCAAATGCGACGTGAGCCGCGAAGACGACGCCACGCAGGCCGTCGAAGCCGCCACGAAGCTCGGCACGCTGCGCGGCCTCGTCAATTGCGCGGGCGTTGCGCCCGCCGTCAAGACGGTCGGCAAAGACGGTCCGCATCCGCTCGAATCGTTCGCGCGCACCATCTCCATCAATCTGATCGGCACCTTTAACATGATCCGGCTGGCGGCCGCGGCCATGTCGAAGAACGAACCGAATGCGAATGGCGAGCGCGGCGTGATCATCAACACCGCATCGGTCGCGGCGTATGACGGCCAGATCGGCCAGGCCGCTTATGCGGCGTCCAAGGGCGGCGTGGTCGGCATGACGCTGCCGATCGCACGCGATCTGTCGCGCAACGCGATTCGCGTGATGACGATTGCACCGGGCATCTTCGAAACGCCGATGCTGCTCGGCATGCCGCAGGAGGTGCAGGACGCGCTCGGCGCGATGGTGCCGTTCCCGCCGCGTCTCGGCAAACCGGCAGAGTATGCGATGCTGGCCAAGCAGATCTTCGACAATCCGATGCTCAACGGCGAAGTGATTCGCCTGGACGGCGCGATCCGCATGCAGCCGAAGTAAGGCGGAATGCCGCGTGCCGCTTGATGCGGCCGTGCCAATGAAAAACGCCTGCGCATGAGTCATGTGCAGGCGTTTTGATTTGACCGGCGTTTGCTTATCAGCCGTAGCGGGACGCAGCCGTTCATTCCTTGCCCTCACTGCTTGAGCTACGAGCCTGATCTGCGGGCGCACCGCGCCAAGCGTTTCTAATCGCGGTCGTCGTACTGGGTGCGTTGGCGCAGCTCATGTAATTGCGACTCCACCACGGTCGCATCTTCCGCATCCGGCCGGTCGCCGAGATAGCGCTCGAGATCCTCGAGCGCCGGCCGCAGGTAATCGAGCCGCGCATACGCGAAACCGCGGTCGCGCACTTCCTCGATGCTTTCCGGCAACAGGATCACAAGACGCTGCTGCACGGCCAGCAGACGCTGCCAGCGTTCCGTCTGAAGATAAGTCGACTTCAGATTGCGCAGCATCCGGGCAATGATCTCGCGGCGCGTGGCCGGTTGCAGCAACATGCGCAGCGCCCTGCTCACCGACTCGCCCGCCGACGCCACATACGGCTCCAGCATGTCCACCATCTGCGATTCGGATAGCGAATGCCCGCTGGTCGGATCAAGCATCACGTCGCCATCCGGCGTTGTAACGCGCAGCAGGAAGTGGCCGGGAAACGACACGCCGCGTGCCGGAATGCCGATCTGCTCGGCCATTTCCAGATACAGCACGGCCAGCGAAATCGGAATGCCACGGCGCCGCTTGAGCACCGCGTTCAGATGGCTGTTGTCGGGATCGTAATAATCATTGAGGTTGCTGGCGAAACCCAGCTCGCGGAAGAAGAACCGGTTCAGAATGCCGACCTTCTGCCGGATGTCCGCGTCGTCCGGCATGCGGCGCTGCAGGCGCACGACCAACTCGTCGATCTCAGCCAGCGTGCCTTGCAAATCGAGATCGGGATAAGCGTCCTGCGCGAGCGAGAGCGCCGCCTCGGTCAGCGGCAGGCTGTCATCTTCGGCAACCAGCGTGCTGAAATAGTCGAGAACTCGCGTCATCGTGATCACTTCACTCGCCTTTTGAAATACGCGTACTTGAAGCCCATCAGCCAAAGCATACCGAAATATAGCGCGGCAAACAGAATGAGGCACGCACCCAGCAACACGATTCGGTCAACCGGCCGGCTATGCATGCCGATCCAGTCGAAGCTGATCGCGAGCCAGTGCATCGTACCGGCCAGCACCAGACAGGCGCCGAGCAACTGCACGAAGAACTTCAGCCAGCCATTCGACGGCATATAGATGCCGCGTTTGCGCAAGCCGAGGAACAGGAACAATGCATTGACGCAAGCGCCGAGCCCGACGCTCAGCGTCAGGCCCGCATGCGAAAAAATCGGCACGAACACGTAGTTGCTCAGCTGCGTGACGATGAGCACACCGATGCCGATCTTCACCGGCGTCTTGATGTCCTGCTTCGCGTAGAAACCGGGCGCGAGGATCTTGATCAGAATCAGGCCGATCAGGCCGATGCCGTAAGCCGACAGCGCACGGCCGACCATCACCACCGAGTTGCCGTCGAACTTGCCGTAGTGGAACAGCGTGGCAGTGAGGGGCTGGGCGAAGAAAAACAACGCGACGGCGCTCGGCGCGGCCAGCAGGAAGGTGACGCGCAGACCCCAGTCGAGCAGCGACGAATACTCGTGCGGATCGGCGTCCACGTGCGCCTTCGAGAGGCTCGGCAACAGGATTGTGCCGAGCGCGACGCCGAGCAGCGCGGTCGGAAACTCCATCAGCCGGTCGGCGTAGTTGATCCACGAAACGGCGCCCGGACCAATACGCGACGCGATATTGGTGTTGATGATCAGGCTGATCTGCGCCACCGACACCGCGAACATCGCGGGTACCATCTTCGACAGCACCCGCTTTACGCCGCGGTGCGCGAGCGCCTTCACCGGGTTCAACCCGATGCGCGGAATCATGTCGATCTTCTTTAGCCCCGGCAACTGCACGAGAAATTGCAGCACACCGCCGGCGATCACTGCCCACGCGAGCGCATAAACCGGCGTTTGCAGGCGCGGCGCGACGAACACCGCCGCAACGATGAAGGCGACGTTCAGCAGGACCGGCGCGAACGCGGGCAGCGAAAAGTTCTTGTACGTATTCAGCACGCCGGACGCGAGCGACGTCAGCGAGATGAAAATGATGTACGGGAACATGATGCGCGTCATGGTGACCGCGAGCGCATACGCCTGGCCCTCATGCGCGAGACCCGAGGCAACGATGAACACCACGCCGGACGCCCCCACCACCCCGATCAGCGAGAGAATCGCGAGTGCCCAGGCAAGCACTGTCGACGTGGCGTCGACTAGCGCCTTGGTGGCGTCGTGCCCTTGCTGGTTCTTGAACTCGGCGAGGATCGGCACGAAGGCTTGCGAGAACGCACCCTCGGCGGAAATGCGCCGCAGCAGATTCGGAATACGGAAGGCGACGTAGAACGCGTCAGTAAATTGACTGGCGCCGAACGCGCGAGCGATCAGCGTTTCGCGGGCCAGTCCGGTCACGCGCGACAGCAGCGTGAAGCCGCTGACCGTCAGCAGGGCTCGGAATAGATTCATGGGGCGCTTATTATACGGGTGCCGCGAGTGCGGACGAGGAGCCGGAACGCGAATCGGACCGATTTGCGCCGCGGACGTTCGCTGGGATGCGCGGATCGGGTGGTTTTTTGTTCGTTTGCCGCACGCGTTGCGCGCTGGAATAACCGACGTTGTCACAGCAATCCGGCGCTTCGAGGCGCGGCGTGACAGTGGCGGCTAACTGCCCGCTCGCCCGTTGTGCTGACGATTGCATCTCCTCAACCCGTCTCTTCCCCATGGGGACTTACTGAATCCAAGGCCTTGCAGGGCAGCGCCCGCACATCGAATTGGCATTCTCCGTTGCCACGTGCCTGATTTTGTTGCTATAATCGCCGGTTTCGAAGCTCGCTCAATTTTCGGACGGGGTTCAGGCACGCAGTACGCGAGCATCGCTTAAGCCGTATTGAGGCGCCGACCAAACCTCGAAACACACCGGAACACGGGCTCGCCTTCGCGTAGTCCGATCGATTTTTCGACACTTTTTGCGCTCTTGGGCAATCGCTTCCAGGAGTTCGATCTAAAAGCAGCACCTACCACTTGAAGGTCAGGTACTGGAAACAGGAACAGGATAAGGAACCGTCATGGCTAACACCGCACAAGCACGCAAGCGCGCCCGCCAGGCCGCCAAGGCAAACTCGCACAACTCGGCACTGCGCTCGAAGTTCCGCACGGCTATCAAGGCTGTTCGCAAGGCAATCGAAGCCGGCGACAAGGCTAAGGCCGTTGAGATCTTCCAGGCATCGTCGAAGACCATCGACATCATTGCCGACAAGAAAATCGTTCACAAGAACAAGGCAGCTCGTAACAAGAGCCGTCTGGCTGCAGCCCTCAAGGGTCTGCAAGCACCCGCAGCGCAGTAAATTCGGTCAGCCCGCTTCGGTGGGCTACCTCCTGTTTCCGCTGCAACGGAAAGGCTCGCTTCGGCGGGCTTTTTTGCTTTGAACTGACAGGTCCGTACCACAGTCTGTGACTTGTCGCGAGCGCGCTCGCGGTTGACGGATTACCCGCTGAAGCCACGGACCTCAGCCATAAAAAAACCCGCTGCTTGCGGGTTTTTTCTTTTGCCGTTCCGGCTGACTTACGCTATATCACGTGCCTCTTGGCTAGCGGCGTGGCGTGCTCAAGCTGCAATTCGCACGCCTCGGTCACGAGAAGGTCATTGTCTTTCGCGAAGTTCAGCACGAAATCGAAGGCCATCGGCTCGACGTCGCGCAAGCGCGAATCGAGAATCACGCATTTGAGGTCACCAATCATGGTGGGCCGGACATACAACGAGTATTGCAGGTAGGCATTCGGCCCTTTACCGCGCGGGCTAGGACCAAAGCACGCCATCACACCTGCGAGGCGCTCCGACCAGTCGCTCGGTCGAAACTTTTTCCCGGTCGACGTGATGCCCTGAATGAAATATTCGGTTGGAGCTGCTTCGGCCATGTAGGAATACCTGTGTGACTGCCCAGCGGGATGACGGCAAAGCTGACTGCAAAGCAGCTTTGGGATGCCTGAACACGTCGACCACGCCTGATGGCAAGCTGCGCCGCCAGAAACCGCGAAGGGCCGGACAAACCGCCCCGGCGCTCATCATGACGGCGCACCGCGAGGAAACTTTCCGGAGCGCGCGAGCCGTGTCCCACAAGCTCAATACCGGCCGCTGGGCTTAGGGATAACCGGTAGATTATAGCGCAGCGGACCTTTTTCCGCAGCGCACACAAGCTCCGCCGTAAGGTTGCGGGAGGCCTTCAAAGCGCTTTTCCGGCCTTTTGGCCGACTCGTCAAACGGGGCGAAATCCTTTATGCTGCATTGAGTTACCACAAACGACGGCGGCGCCGTCCGGCAATCCTGCCGGGTGAGACCGCCGTATTTGTTTCATGACCGCCAAGAAAATTCGCCACTACCTGCAGTTCAAGGATTTCTCGCTGGAAGACTACGAGTACGTGCTGGAACGCGCGCGCATTCTGAAACGCAAATTCAAGAACTACGAGACCTACCACCCGCTGCACGACCGCACGCTCGCGATGATCTTCGAGAAAAACTCGACTCGCACGCGCCTCTCGTTCGAAGCCGGCATCTTCCAGCTGGGCGGCCACGCCGTCTTCATGAGCACGCGCGACACGCAACTCGGCCGCGGCGAACCGATTGAAGACGCAGCGCAAGTGATCTCGCGCATGGTCGACATCATCATGATCCGCACGTTCGGCCAGGACATTCTCACGCGCTTTGCCGAGAATTCGCGCGTGCCGGTGATCAACGGGCTGACCAACGAATACCACCCGTGCCAGGTACTGGCGGACATCTTCACGTACTTCGAGCATCGCGGTCCGATTCGCGACAAGACGGTCGCGTGGGTCGGTGACGCGAACAATATGCTGTACACGTGGATCGAAGCTGCTCAGATTCTCGGTTTCAAGCTGCGCCTGTCCACGCCGCCGGGCTACAAGCTCGACCGCGCCATGGTCGCGGCTGAAAGCGCACCGTTTTATCAGGAATTCGACGATCCGAACGAGGCCTGCACAGGCGCCGACCTGGTCACCACGGACGTCTGGACCAGCATGGGCTTCGAGGCCGAAAACGAAGCCCGCAAGAAAGCCTTCGCAGACTGGTGCGTGGACGCCGAAATGATGGCGCTCGCCAATTCCGATGCATTGTTCATGCACTGCCTGCCCGCTCATCGCGGCGAGGAAGTCAGCGCGGAAGTGATCGACGGCCCGCAAAGCGTCGTGTGGGACGAAGCGGAAAACCGTCTGCACGTGCAAAAGGCCTTGATGGAATATCTGCTGCTCGGCAAGCTGAATCATTAAGCGAGCCACACGCAGCGCCTGCGTGAAGCGCGACGGGGCCTTGAATACGAGGCAAGGCATCCACGTTTAGCGCCACGCAGCGGGCCGGGATCCACAGTCGCAAGTCGACCCGGCCATGTCACCGCACTCCCCAAAAACGCGGGCAGGTGGTCGTTTAGTGTCAAAATAGTGGTTTTCCGCGCTCCGGAACCGCCGGCGCGCCTTGTTTTCCCGCTTTCTCCAGCTACGAGTTCACCATGAGCGATATCAAGAAAGTCGTGCTCGCCTATTCGGGCGGCCTCGACACCTCCGTCATCCTGAAGTGGTTGCAGGACAATTACGACGCCGAAGTCGTCACGTTTACGGCCGACATCGGCCAGGGCGAAGAGCTGGAACCGGCGCGCAAGAAAGCCCTACAACTCGGCATCAAGCAGGAAAACATCTTCATTGAAGATCTGCGCGAAGAATTCGTGCGCGACTACGTGTTCCCGATGTTCCGCGCCAACACGATCTACGAAGGCGAGTATCTGCTGGGCACGTCGATCGCACGTCCGTTGATCGCCAAGCGTCAGATCGAAATCGCCCGCGCCACCGGCGCGCAAGCGGTGTCACACGGCGCGACCGGCAAGGGTAACGACCAGGTTCGCTTCGAACTCGGTTACTACGCGCTGGAACCGGGCATCAAGGTGATCGCACCGTGGCGTGAATGGGATCTGCTGTCGCGCGAAAAGCTGCTCAGCTACGCCGAAAAAGCCGGCATTCCGATCGAAATGAAACACAAGCAAGGTGGCGCGCCGTATTCGATGGATGCGAACCTGCTGCACATCTCGTTCGAAGGCCGTCACCTGGAAGACCCGAAGGCCGAAGCCGAAGCCGATATGTGGCGTTGGACGGTCTCGCCGGAACAGGCGCCCGACCAGGCTGAATACCTCGACATCGAGTACGAGCACGGCGATCCGGTCGCGATCAACGGCAACCGTTTGTCGGCGGCTGAAATGCTGACCGAGTTGAACCGTTTGGGCGGCAAGCATGGCATCGGCCGTCTGGATCTGGTCGAAAACCGTTACGTCGGCATGAAGTCGCGCGGCTGCTATGAAACGCCGGGCGGCACGATCATGTTGAAGGCGCACCGCGGCATCGAGTCGATCACGCTCGACCGTGAAGTGGCCCACCTGAAAGACGACCTGATGGCGCGTTACGCTGCGCTGATTTACAACGGATACTGGTGGAGCCCGGAGCGCCGCGCAATCCAGGTGCTGATCGACCATACGCAAGAGAAGGTCAACGGCTGGGTGCGAGTGAAGATGTATAAGGGCAGCGTCTCGGTTGACTCGCGCGATTCGAAGGAAACGCTGTTCGACAAGACCATTGCTACGTTCGACGACGACGGTGGTGCTTACAACCAAGCCGACGCTGGCGGGTTCATCAAGCTGAACGCCCTGCGCATGCGGATTGCTGAAAACGCACGTCGTCAGCGTAGCTGACGGCGTGCGTTTCGGTGAAGGCTAACTTCGCGTGAGCGAAGTTAAGCGCCGCAAGGCGCGGCCGAAGCCAAAACGCCATGTCAGCGTAGCTGACGGCGTGCGTTTCGGTGAAGGCTAACTTCGCGTGAGCGAAGTTAAGCGCCGCAAGGCGCGGCCGAAACTGAACGGCAGATGCCGCAGATGCGAAAAAGGCGCCAGGAGGAATCCCTCCCGGCGCCTTTTTCATTGCAGCAAGACGCTCACGCAATCACAAGCAAACCGGCTCAGCCTCCAATTCCACTCCAAACCGCGCCAACACATCCCGCTGAACCGCCTTCGCGAGCGCCAATACCTCAGCTCCGCTCGCTCCGCCAAGATTCACCAGCACCAGCGCCTGCCGCTCATGCACGGCTGCGGCGCCCATTGCGCGGCCCTTCCAGCCACATCGATCGATCAACCAGCCCGCCGCGAGCTTCACCCGGCCGTCCGCCTGAAGGTAAGACACGATCTCGGGCTCCTGAACCTTCAGCGTCTCGAACTGCGCTGCCTCCACGACCGGATTCTTGAAGAAACTTCCAGCGTTACCCAAACGCAGCGGATCAGGCAGCTTGGCGCTCCGTACCGCGACTACCGCATCGAAAATCGCCTGCGCGCTCGGCGATGTATCGGCGCGACCACCCGCTGTCAATTCACGCGCAATATCCGCATACTCAGCCCGCGGCTGCCAAACCTTCGGCAAGCGGAAAGTGACCGACGTAATCACAAAACGCTCACGCCCTTCCCGCTTGAAAAAACTGTCGCGATAGCCGAATCGGCACGCGTCGGCATCGAGCTCGACTACCGCGCCGGTTTCCAGCTCAACCGCCCGCAGCGACGCAAACCGCTCGCACATCTCCAGGCCATACGCGCCGATGTTCTGAATCGGTGCCGCCCCCACGGTGCCCGGAATCAGCGCGAGATTCTCGAGGCCTGGCAGCCCTTGCGACAACGTCCATGCGACGAAGTCATGCCACGGCTCGCCGGCCGCCGCCTCGACGTACCATGCGTCGTCGTCCTCGCGCACGACGCGGCGGCCTCGCAGCGCTACCAGCAGCACCAGTCCGGCGAAGTCTCCCGTCAGCACGACATTGCTGCCGCCACCCAGCACCAGCCGCGGCAAACCGGCAGCCCGTGGATCGCGCACGGCGTCCATCAGCTGCGCTTCGTGCTCGATCCGGCACGCAAACTGCGCGCGAACATCGAAGCCGAAGGTGTTGTGCGCTTTTAGCGGATAGCCGGCCATGAACGCGGCGGAGTCGGATTGGGACATCGGAATGGGCAATGGGACGGCGAACGGAACGACATCTGGCCTCCGGCCGCGCGACAATGCGCGGCGGCCTTAGGCAAAAAGGAGTGGCGTCGGTAAAATGACAGCCGGTCCGTGATTATAGCGAGTGCCCCGTGAGCAGCCGACCGGCCGCGCCACGCACCGCAGCACTATTGGGAGAAAACAATGCCATCGTTTGACGTCGTCTGCGAAGCAGACATGATCGAAGTCAAGAACGCGATCGAGCAGTCCAACAAGGAAATTTCAACCCGCTTCGACTTCAAGGGGTCGGACGCACGCGTCGAGCACAAGGAAAGCGAAATCACCGCCTACGCCGACGACGACTTCAAGCTCGGCCAGGTCAAAGATGTCCTGCTGTCGAAAATGGCCAAGCGCAATGTGGACGTGCGCTTTCTCGACTACGGCAAGATCGAGAAGATCGGCGGCGACAAGGTCAAGCAGGTCATCAAGATCAAGAAAGGCGTGTCCGGCGATCTGTCGAAGAAAATCGTGCGCCTCGTGAAGGACAGCAAAATCAAGGTGCAGGCGAGCATCCAGGGCGATGCGGTGCGTATCACCGGAGCTAAGCGTGATGACCTGCAAAGCGTGATCGCGATGCTGCGCAAGGACGTGACCGACACGCCGCTCGACTTCAACAACTTCCGCGACTAAACCCCTTGCTGGGAAGCAGTGCGCCGGGTTCGCCGGCGTTGCAAGCGCAAGTGCGTGTGCAACCTCGGCCGTCGCCGCAATCCCAATCGCAATCCCAATCCCAATCCCAATCGCAGCCGCAATCGCAATCGCAGCCCGATCAACGATCCTTGCCGCCCGCGGGGCTCGCTGCCGCGGCCGTCTTCTTCTTATCGCCGATTCGGCTTTCCTCGCCGCGCATCAA
>NZ_JAXDPY010000630.1:0-2601 GCF_034668105.1 Paraburkholderia sp.
CGTGTCGCTTGGGCGTCAGTACGATCCGCGTGTCGACTTCGTCGGAACGATGGTCGCGGCGACGCGCTGGGCAGGCGCGTTCGGCACGCATCCGGCGGATATCGACAATCTGAACAACTCGTTCCGCGTCAACAACTCGATCAAATACAGGAGCCCGTCGTTCGGCGGGCTTGCCTTCAGCGCGCTGTATTCGCTGGGCGGCGTCGCGGGCTCCGTGGGCCGCAACCAGATCTACAGCGTCGGCGGCGGCTACACCTACGGGCCGCTCGCGCTGGGCGCCGCGTACTTCAACGCGCACAACCCGAACGTGTCGTACTTCGGCGCGACCGGAACGGTGGCTGCGACGACCAACGGGGTGCCGGGTTCGAATCTGGGTACTGCGCCGTCGCTGTCCGGATTCGCCTCCGCGTCCACGTATCAGTCGATCGCGGCGGGCGGCGCTTATCAGTTCGGGCCGGCGCGCGTCGGCATCACGTGGACGAACACGGCGTTCAAGGGTCTCGGCGACACGAGTTCGGGACCGAACCCGCTTGGCCTCACCGGCAGCACGCATTACAACAACGCCGAAATCAACGGTGAGTACCACCTGACGCCCTCGCTGTTGATTGGCGCCGCGTACGATTACATGAAGGGCAGCAGCATCAGCAGCACGAAGCACGGACGGCTCGGCGGCGCGACGTATCACCAGGTGTCGCTCGGCGCGGACTACTCGCTCAGCAAGCGCACCGACGTCTACGTGATGGGGATGTACCAGCACGCATCGGGAACGGACTCCACGGGTGGCGAAGCGCACGCCGCGATCTACACGATCACACCGTCGGATTCAAACCATCAGGGCGTCGTGCGAATTGGCATGCGGCATCGCTTCTGATACCGCGAGCTCGTGAGCCGGGCGCCCCCCGATGAAGCGATGGACCGGATGAGCGCAGGATCGTGACACATCTGAGCAGAAACCGGAAAGAAACGCGCGCGGGCCATGGCTAGACTGGCCCGAGAGCGGGATGCTGTCGATGTGATTGACGCCGACGCTTTGAAGCATCTATGGCAGCACTTTTGGGCCGAGTCAAAAGCAAGGAGCAAATTTATGCCTGATACGGAAATCGCGCCGGGGGAAGCCGGGCAGCACGACGAGCAAATTCCACTACGCAAGCTGTTCGAACCCCTAAAGGTAGGACCGCACAACCTGCGTCATCGTGTCGTAATGGCGCCGCTGACGCGTTCGCGCGCGAGCCGACCCGGCAACATACCGTCGCAGCTCAACGCCTGCTATTACGCGCAGCGCGCAGCGGCCGCGCTCATCATCAGCGAGGCGACGCAGGTGTCGATGCAAGGGCAGGGCTATGCATGGACGCCTGGGATTCATACTCGCGAGCAGGTCGAGGGCTGGCGGCTCGTGGCGAACGCTGTGCACGAGGCGGGCGGGTTGATGTTCATGCAGCTCTGGCACGTCGGGCGCATATCGCACCCCTCGTTGCAGCCCGATGAAATGCTTCCCGGTGCGCCGTCTGCGGTCCTGCCGAAAGCGGAGGCGTTCATCGAGAACGAGCGCGGCGAAGGTGTCCTCGCGCCCTGCGTCACGCCGCGCGCGCTGCAGATCGAAGAGATGCCGTATCTCGTGCGCCAATACTTCAGGGGTGCGCGCAACGCAAAGGCTGCCGGTATGGACGGCGTCGAGGTGCACGCAGCGAACGGGTATCTGCTCGACCAGTTTCTGCTGTCCGGCACGAACCGCCGCAAGGACGAATACGGCGGGTCGAGCGAGCGCCGGGCCAAGCTGCTGTTTGAGGTGATCGAAACGGTTTGCGAAGTGTGGGGGCCTGAAAAGGTCGGCGTACGGCTCTCTCCTCTGGGCACCTTCAACGACATGCATGACGACGATCCCGACGCGACCTTTTCTTACGTCCTCGAGAAGCTCAATCGATACGGGCTGGCTTATTTGCACATCGTCAATCCCGCGCTGGCGGCGACCGGTGAGGATGTCGCTTTCACGGAGCGCGCGAAACGCATGAACGAGATGATACGCCGCACTTATCGTGGTGTGCTGATGGTCGCGGGCGGGTTCGACGGCAGCAGTGCGGAAAGATGGCTCGAGGACGGCAACGCGGACCTGATCGCGTTCGGACGCTTGTTCATCGCCAATCCCGACCTGCCGGAACGGTTCCGGTCGCACGCTCCGCTCAATTCGCCGGATCCGTCCACGTTCTACGGCGGCGGCGAGCGTGGGTATACCGACTATCCGTCGCTCGCGCAGGAGCGTGGGGAGGCCCCACGGTCGGTGATCGATGGGCGTTGGAGATAGCCTTCGTTGGCTGGCGGCCTTTCTGGCGCCACGCAACGAATTGCGAAGCGTGCCGCGCTGACGCATGGCGCGCGACGCATCTGTTCAATAGTTGGCCATTGACTTGGCAATCGTATTGCGCAGAATTTCCGACGCTCCACCGGCAATTTCGTATGCCTTCGCATCGCGCAGATAGCGGCCGTACGGTGCGTTTTCCATGACGCCATAGGCACCGCATATCTGGATCGCTGTACTGGCGACATCGGTGGCGAGTTTCGCCGACATCAACTTGGCCTCGCTGCCAAGACGCGGGACGTCGCCGC
>NZ_JAXDPY010000631.1:0-12131 GCF_034668105.1 Paraburkholderia sp.
ACCGTCCGGGCGCGCACCCGAACGTCGATCGTTTGCTTGCGATTGCGGCCGGTGGAGAAGCATTGCGAATCGACGTCGTCGCAGCGGATTGAAGCGGATCAAGCGCGAATAAAGTCGACGAATGCCCTGAGCGGAGCCGGCATATGCGTCCGGCTCGGGTAGTTCAGAAACGGCCGATACTTGCGCTCAAGCGCCCTGCGTGTGGCGCAACTAGCGAGGAACATGATGAAGCAACTTCAACTGGGTAAGACGGGTCCGCAAAGCTCCGCCATCGGTCTCGGCTGCATGGGAATGTCGGGCATGTACGGTCCGTCCGACCGCGCTGAAAGCATCGCCACGATTCACGCCGCGCTCGAAGCCGGCATCACGCTGCTCGATACAGGCGATTTCTACGGCTCGGGCCACAACGAAATTCTGCTCGGCGAGGCGCTGAAAAGCGCGCCGCCTTCACGCCGCGACGCGGCGATCATCAGCGTGAAATTCGGAGCCATGCGTGATCCTGCCGGCGGCTGGTCGCTTTACGATGCACGTCCCGCGGCGGTCAAAAATTTTCTCGCTTACTCGCTGCAGCGGCTGGGCGTCGATCATATCGACATCTACCGTCCTGCCCGGCTCGATCCCAATGTGCGGATCGAGGACACGGTCGGGGCGATCGGCGACATGATCAAGGCCGGCTATGTGCGGCACGTCGGTTTGTCCGAGGTCGGCGCGACGACCCTCCGTCGCGCGGCAGCGGCGCATCCGGTGAGCGACCTGCAGATCGAGTACTCGCTGATTTCACGCGGCATTGAAGACGAGATACTGCCGGTGTGCCGCGAGCTCGGCATTGGCGTCACGGCGTATGGCGTGTTATCCCGCGGCTTGATCAGCGGCCACTGGAGCAAGGACGCCGCGGGCAAAGGCGATTTTCGCGCGATGAGTCCGCGCTTTCAGGGGGACAACGTCGATCACAATCTCGCGCTCGTGGATGCGCTGCGCAAGGTGGCCGATGCAAAAGGCGTCTCGGTTGCGCAGATCGCGATTGCGTGGGTTGCCGCCCAAGGCAGCGATATCGTGCCGCTCGTTGGCGCGCGTCGACGCGATCGTCTTGCTGAAGCGCTCGGTGCGGTCGACGTGACGCTCGCGGCGGACGATCTGGCCGAGATCGCGCGGGTGGTGCCGATCGGCGCTGCCGCGGGCGATCGTTACGCGGCGGCGCAGATGGCGCATCTCGACAGTGAAAAGGGCAGTCACGGACACGCCGGTTGATGCATTGACGGGCGGTGACGCGCGCTGATCGGCGCTGACGGGCGTTGACGGATCAGGCAAACCGGATGAGCCCCGCGCTTATTGATAGAACCCGGGGAACCGCTCGAACTGCCGTTTCGCGTCGGTCGGGTCGACGCCCTCTTTCAGTACGGCGCTGGAAAAGCCGGTTCGTTCCATCTGGACGAGCTGGTCTATCAGGACATCGCCCGTCGCGCGTAAATCGCCCTTGAATCCCAGCCTGCGACGCAGCAGATAAGCCTGACTGTATGCGCGTCCGTCCGTGAAATGCGGAAAGTGCAGGTCGATGCGTTCGATGCTTCCAAGCTGATCGCCGAGTGTCGCCGGGTCGGCGTCGTTGGCGAGCTGAACGGGATTATGGGCATCGTCGGCGAGATGCTCCGACGTCGTCAAAATTCTCAGCGTGCCGGTTTTCATAGTGAGACCTCGGCTTTGCAGCGGGCGTCGTTGGCTGCGGCCTTGAACGGTTCCAGTCCGATGCGCCTTAGCGTTTGAATAAAAGTTTCCCGCGTGGCGCCAGTGCTGCGCAGATCGCGGTAAGTGGAAAGAATCGCCTCGACGACGTCAGGAATCTCGGCGGCGGAGAACGATGGGCCGATCACCTTGCCCGGTTGCGCAGCGCCACTCGCCTGTTTGCCGTCCGCTCCGCCGAGCGTGACCTGATACCACTCCTCGCCATCCTTATCGACACCGAGAATGCCGATGTGACCGCTATGGTGATGTCCGCACGAGTTGATGCAGCCGCTGATGTGCAAATCGACTTCACCAATGTCGTCGAGCTCGTCCAGATCCTGGTAGCGTTCGGCGATGGCTTGCGCAATGGGAATCGAGCGGGCGTTGGCAAGCGCGCAAAAATCGCCGCCAGGACAGGCGATCATGTCGGTGAGCAGATGGACGTTTGCGCTTGCGAGATCCGCGTCGCAAGCGGACTTCCAAAGCAGGAACAGGTCGTCGGCATGAACCCATGGCAACACGATGTTCTGCGTGTGCGTGACGCGTGCCTCTGCGGCGGAAAAACGCTCGGCCAGATCGGCGACGGTATCGAGCTGATCCGCGGACGCGTCTCCTGGGGCCTGCATCAGGCGCTTGAACGACAGCGTGACGATACGCAGCGCAGGGTCCTTGTGCGGCGCCACGTTGCGCTGCAGCCAACGGCCAAAACGAGGATTGAGTTCCGCTTGTACGCGCAAATCTGAGCGCACGTTCCCATCACGTTCGCGGGTTCTGCTCTTCAGAGCCGGCGGTATGAACGACGCGCTCACCCGGTCGAACTCGGCGTGAGGGATGGTGTGCGGACCGCCGTCGAGTTCGACGATCTGACGGAACTCCTCGTCCACCTCGTCGATATACCGTTGACCCTCGGCCTTGACCAGAACCTTGATGCGCGCCTTGTACTTGTTGTCGCGTCGGCCGTAGCGGTTATAGACCCGCACTACCGCTTCAATGTAATTCATGATCTGCCGCCATGGCAGAAAATCGCGGAGCACCGTGCCGATCATCGGCGTGCGACCCATCCCGCCGCCGACGGTTACCCGAAAGCCAAGCTCGCCCGCGTCGTTTTTCAGGAGCCGCAGACCGACGTCATGCCAATCCGTCGCGGCCCGGTCTTCGCTCGCGCCGGTGATCGCGATCTTGAACTTGCGCGGCAGAAACGCGAACTCGGGATGAAGCGTTGTCCATTGACGCATGATCTCGGCGAACGGTCGCGGGTCGGCGATCTCGTCCGGGGCAACGCCCGCGCGTTCGTCGCAGGAAATGTTGCGAATGCAGTTGCCGCTGGTCTGAATGCCGTGCATGTCGACGCTCGCGAGCAGGTCCATCACATCCGCTGCTTTCGAGAGCGGAATCCAGTTGAACTGCACGTTGGTGCGCGTGGTGAAGTGCGCGTAGTGGGTCGGCAAGTGCAAGGTGCCGAGCCGCCGTTGTGCCTCGGACGCAAGCCTGTAGACCTCGGCCTCGGGCTCATCGTATTCGCGCGCGACCCGGGCCAGCATGCGCAACTGCGCGCTCGACAGCTCGCCATACGGAACGGCGACACGCAGCATGGGCGCGTGCCGTTGCACATACCATCCGTTTTGCAGACGCAGTGGGCGAAAGTCGTCCTCGCTGAGTTTGCCGGACTGCCAGCGCTCGAGCTGGTCGCGAAACTGCGCCGCGCGGCTGCGCACGAATGATTTGTCAAACTCGGTGTATTGGTACATGGTCCGGTGCGTCTGCGGCTTATCTACGGCATAGCTTGTCTGGGCGTCGGCTCGGGGAAAATCCAACGGTCGTCTAGCGCGAACGATAGAGGCAACGGCGATCGCCGAAAAGTAGCAGATGCCGTGAAAAATGCGCTAGCAGATGGCAGATGGCAGATGGCAGATGGCGGATGCGGCTGCGACTTCGGCTTCGGCGAGTAACCGGGCGGAAGTGGCAGGGCAAACTGCTGCGCTGGAATTGTTTGCAGCTGCTGCTTTTTTGCCTGCGCCATCCGGCTCAAACTCTCGCGTGAGATGAAACAATCCTGCCTTGAGAGGTGATGCCATGAACCTGTTGAAGATGACGCGAATCGTGCTGTGGAGTTTTTTCGGCATCCGTCGTGGCGCGTCGCACCAGGCCGATATGGTGGGTGTCAAGCTGCCGCTGTTGCCGTTCGTCGCCGTGGTGCTCGCTGGCGGTTTGGGCGCGACGCTGTTCGCGCTCGCGAAGCTTGCGATCAACGTCGCGCATTGAGCCGTGCCGCGGATCGGCCGGTAAACATGAACACGAACATGCCGGCAGCGTGGAAAGGGCGTGCGGTGCTTATTCGCTCATTCGCTCGCGCGTTCGAGCAGCGAGCCCAGCGTCTTGATGGCGTTCTCCATCGGGTCGCTCCATGGATGGCCGAAATTCAATCGAACGTGGTCCCGGAACGCGTGCCGCGCGGAGAAGACCGGTCCCGGCGCGATGCTGATACCGTGCTCGATCGCGAGACGGTGCAGTTGCATGGCATCGACGCGCGGTGGCAGCCGAACCCACAGGAAATAGCCGCCGGACGGCCGCGTCCAGTGCGAATCGTCGGGCATCCAGCGGTTTAACGCGGTATCCATCGCGCTCAGTTGACTGCGGAACGAACCGCGCAGTTTCCGTAGATGCTTGTCGTACCCGCCGTGCTGAAGATAGTCCGCGATGCCCGCCTGGGCCGGAATGCTGGCCGACAAAGTGGTCATCAACTTCAGACGCTGGACCTTGTCGGCGAAGCGGCCCGCCGCGACCCATCCAATGCGGTATCCCGGTGCAAGCGTCTTGGAAAACGAACTGCAATGCATCACGAGGCCCTGCTTGTCATAGGCGATGGCGGGTAGCGGGTATGTTGGGGCATGGTGCAGTTCGCCGTAGACATCGTCCTCGATGAGCGGCACGTCGTGCCGGGCAAGAAGCTCGACCAGTGCTTGCTTCTTTTCCAGCGACATGGCCGCGCCAGTCGGATTCTGGAAGTTGGTCATGAACCAGCAGGCCCGAATCGGATGTTTGTCGAGCGCATCCGAGAGCGCCTGTAAATCGAGGCCCTCAACCGGGTCGACGGGAATCTCCACCGCCCGCAAGTCGAGGCGTTCAATGGCTTGCAGCGCCGCATAGAATCCGGGCGACTCCACCGCCACGACGTCGCCCGGTCGCGTCACCGCCATCAGGCAAAGATTGAGTGCTTCCAGTGCGCCATTCGTGACGACGATTTCCTCCATCGGCTGGCCAATACCCATCGCCATGTAGCGCAACGAAATCTGGCGGCGCAGCGCCTCATTGCCAGGCGGCAAGTCAACCACGGTGCTCCATGGACTGATTAGCCGGCTCGCGTGTCCGAGCGATTTCGCGAGGCGTTGCAGTGGGAAAAGTTGCGGAGAGGGGAATGCCGAGCCCAACGGAACGATATCGGGATGTTTGGCCGCTTCGAGCACCGAGAAGACGAGATCGGTGATTTCGACTTTGGCTGACTCCAGGGCGGGCGATGGGCGTGGCGTCTTAGGTTGTTCGAGCGCCGCGCCCGGCGCGACGTAATAGCCCGAGCGCTCGCGTGCCCGAATCAAGCCCCACTCTTCGAGCAGATAGTAGGCGCGAAACACGGTGGACTGGCTGACACCGTGCTGCGTGGTGAGCTGTCTCAGCGAGGGCATCCGAGAGCCCGCGGGACGGCTGCCCGTGCGGATTTCGTTGGCCATGGTATTGGCCAGCAATTCGAAGCGTTTCATTGAGCGGCCGTGGTTCGCCTGCATTCATTCCGTGAATGTGGGTGGCCGGTGTGGTTCGATACCGCGCCATCAAGCAGGCGATGTTGCCTTGAATGCGGGCGTTGGGCAAGGTGTCATGCATTGCGTTAAGCGTATGACGGGCGGCCCTGAATGGTTCACCCGTATTACTTCAACCGCCCGCTGACCGGCTGTTCGCTCAAGGAACCGGCGGGAAGTGCCGCTCGCCGGTGTGGATCCGCAAGCGCCGGAAACGCTCCTTGTTGTGCTCATCGTCGAAGTGAGCAAGAGACGGTTTGACCAGATCGCTGCGCGACACAATGCCGATCAGTTGCAACGTGTCGGCATCGGCAACCACCGGCAGCCGTTCGAGACCGTGCACCGCCAGCCGCGTTGCGACGAGCCGGCAGGTTTCGCTGGGCAATGCAAAAGCGGGGGAGCGGTGGCGCAATACATCGGCGAGGCGCGAGTCGAGCGCATGCTCGGTCTTGCCATCGCGAACTTTTTCGAGTACCGCGCGATCGACGACGCCTGCCAGCAAGCCTTCACGCACGACCGGATAGGCGCGATGCGTCTGCGTCGTGCCGAAGTACGTTTCCAGCGCCTCTCCCACGGATAGATCGCCGTCGATCGTCTCGACGGTACACGACATCACCTCGTCGACGTGGTGGCGCTCAAGCGGATCGACGCCGTATTCCCGGTAAATGTGATAACCGCGCCGGGCGATTTTCTCGGTCATGATGGAGCGCTTCATGACGACCGTGGCAAACCCGTGCGCGACCAGCGTCGCGGCGAGCAGCGGCAGCAACGCGTTGCTGTCGTGCGTGAGACCGAACGCAAACACGACGGCGGTCAGCGGCGCGCCCAGCGTGGCGCCGAGCGTGGCCGCCATGCACACGAGCGGCCACAGCGCAGGCTCGCCGCCCGGCAGCACATGGCCGAACACGACGCCGAGCCCCGCACCCAGCATGAGCAACGGCGCCAGCACGCCGCCCGAGGTGCCCGAGCCCAGCGCCACGACCCAGATCACCGCCTTCACGACCAGGATCGCCAGCGCGATCTGGAGGGCAATGTGCTGATGCAACAGGTCGCCGATCACGTCGTAGCCGACGCCCAGCGCGCGAGGCTCAAGAAAGCCGCCAATGCCGACGACGAGGCCGCCGAGCGCGGGCCACCACATCCAGTGGATAGGCAGCTTGCCGAACAGGTCTTCGGTCTTGTAGAGCGCGGCGGACAGACCCGAGGCGAGCGCGCCGGACATCAACCCAGCGATCACGCAGGACACCAGCGACATGGCACCTGGAGGCGCTGTCTCAAGCGGAAACAGTGGCCCGGTGCCGAAGAATGCCGCGCGCGCAAAGCCCGCGACCGCGCATGCCAGCGCGACCGGTAGAAAACTGCGCGGACGCCATTCGAACAGCAGCAGTTCGACCGCGAGCAATACGGCCGCCACCGGCGTGCCGAAGACCGCAGTCATGCCGGCCGCGGCGCCGGCAACCAGCAGCGTCTTGCGTTCAGCCGACGTGACCTTCACGCATTGCGCGATGAGCGAGCCCAGTGCGCCGCCCGTCATGATGATCGGGCCTTCCGCGCCGAATGGCCCGCCGCTGCCGACCACAATGCCGGACGACAGCGGTTTCAGAATCGCCACTTTCGGCGACATGCGGCTCTTGCCGAACAGGATGGCTTCGATCGCTTCAGGAATGCCGTGACCACGGATCTTCTCCGAACCGTAACGGGCCATGAAACCGACGATGACCCCGCCGATCACGGGAATGATCACCACCCAGATACCCAACGTGTTGAGGGCCGGCGAGCGGTCCGCAAACGAAAATTGCTGGAAGAAAAACAGATTGGTGAACAGATGAATCAGGCTCAGCAGCACGAACGCCGCGAGCGTGCTCAGGGCGCCAATCACCGCGGCGAGTGCGGAAATGCCGGGCAGCCGCGCGTTGGTGGAAAAATCGCGCTTATGGGAATCGAGACTCATGGCGATTCAGTAGTCGATTTGAGGAACGTTAAAGGCACCTTTGAGCGACTTCAGTTCGGCTCGGTGCATCTGGGCGAGACGGGCAAGTACCTGCTCGCCTGCTTTCAACAAATGAACCTCGACCTGGCGGCGGTCGGTCTCGCTGACCTGTCTGCGGACCAGATCGAGCGCCTCGCAGCGGGACACGAGCGCGACCACGCCGTGATGCTGCGCCTGGAGCCGTTCCGCAAGCTCGCCGACGGTTGCCCAGTCGCGCTCCGGATAACCTTTGATGTGCAGAAGCAGCAGATACTGCAACGGCGTAATGCCTTCGCCCTGGGCGGCCTGCTCGGAAAAGCGCTCGAAGCGCCGCATCTGGTAGCGAAACTCGGACAGCTGTTCGAAGTCCGCCTTGGTCAGGTTGCGAGCGAGGGTTTTCATCGGCGTTCCGTGCACAGGGGTAAAGTGCGGATTATATCATGACGTGATATTTATGCTCATGCCTAAGCGTCGGCGTGCATGACACGGGTTATGCCGCGCGATGTTTTTGCTGAGCGTAAGCCTGGCGATACAGCCCGGCGATCAGGTCGGCTTGCGTGATCATTCCAGCAAGCCGCCGATTTGCGTCCAGAACCGGGATATGGTGGTGCCCGTAGTTCGCGAACACCGGCACCAGTTCGACGATCGGCGTGGTGGCGTCGACGGTATGAACGTCGACGTTCATCAGGGCGCCGACCAGCGGCGCCGGCGTGATGCTGCGTCGGAACCACCGTAGCAAGGGCGACGACAGACCGGCCCCTCTGCTGTACGCGCGTTTGTCGACCAGGTCGGCGCGGGTCACGATGCCGATCACGTGCTGCTTTTCGTCAGTGACCGGCAGTGCCTTGATGCGGCGCTGTTTCAGCAGACTCCATGCGGCGGAAGCTCGTGTGATGGCCGATACGGCGAGGAGGGAGCGCGACATGATATCCGCGCAGGTCAGTTCATTGAAGGTGCGGGCGTAGGCTTGCAACTGAACGTCGCGCAGCAGGGATTCCAGATCGTCCGTGTCGATATCGAGCAGTTCGCCGCGCCGGTTCAGCACCGCCTCGAGGTCCGCGCGCGTGAAACCTTCGCTCGGCGCCGCCGCCGATGCCACTTTGCCTTTGGCCGCGTTCTGCGCGACATGCGGATACCGGTGCCCGGTAGCCGCGTGATAGATGACGGCTGCGCACAACAGCAGCAGCGACTGGATCGCGATGGGTTCGGCTACGAAGCGGTAGCCCAGCGCATGGACTGCCGGACCGCCAAGGACAGCGGTCAGAGCCACCGCGCCCGACGGCGGATGAACGCACCGCAGCGCAAACATTGCACAGATTGCCAGCGCGACGGCCAGAGCGGCGGCGCCCACCGGATCGGCGATCCAGCTTGCACAGGCCACGCCGACCGTAGCGGAGACGAGATTGCCGCCGATGATGGACCACGGTTGCGCAAGCGGACTGGCAGGAACGGCGAACAGCAGCACGGCGGAAGCACCCATTGGCGCCACAAGAAGCGGAATATTCGCCGTCGGTCCGAGCAGGACGTGCATGGTCCCGCCCGTGAACGCGATTCCCAGCAATGCGCCGAGACACGATCTGAAGCGTTCCGGCCAGCGGACGGCCATGGGATGAGGGGCAAAGCTGGAAAACCAGCGGATGAGGGCGTCTCGGGACAAAGTTCTAATAGGAAAGTGGCGGGTGTGACGTGGGACGGCACCACACCTTAAGGCCAAATCCTCACGAAACGAAAGAACGCTTCGTCATGATTATATTTCATTGTGATATAAATCGCGGACGACCTTGTCGCGACGAATGCTTGTCTAGCCGTGCGAAATAGCGCGCTCACGCGCGCGCGGACGCTTCCAGCTCCGCAAGACGTTTGCGCAGCAGGCGATCTTCCTGGAAGCGGCTGGTTTCGTCGCGTATCACGGCGACGATCCCAGTGAGTTCGTTTTGCGGCGAATGCAGCAACGCAACCGTAAACGCAATCGAGAGTGCCCGCCCGTCTTTATGCACGGCGGGGACCCGCAGCACATCGTTGCCATAGCGGGTTTCGCCCGTTGCCATGGTCTTGTGATAGCCGTCCCAATGGCGGCCGCGCAGACGTTCCGGAATAATCAGATCCAGCGACTTTCCCATTGCCTCGCTTTGCGTGAAGCCGAACATGCGTTCAGCGGCAGGATTCCACAACGTAATGCTCCCGCCGGCATCGGACATGATGATCGCATCGCCGATTGCGTTGACGAGTTGCTCGAAGTCGATGGCTGTTTGCATGGCATTCCCTGAATGTAAAACGCAAATCCTTGAATGGGATACGGCGCCCGTTGAAGGGCGCCGTATCCGCAGGCCCAGGCATACCAACGGGCCTGCGGTGTACCACCATTAAACCGCTTTGATTTCGCGCAGGTTGAAGATGTCCTGCTTGCTATAGCCAAGGCTCGCGAGCACTTCATCCGTATGCTCGCCGAGCAGCGGCGACGCGGTGACCTCCGGCTTCATGTCCGAGAACTTGATCGGGCTGCCGACCGTCAGATACGTGCCGCGTTTCTTGTGCGGCACTTCGACGATCGTGCCGCTCGCGCGCAACGAAGGATCGTTGGCCAGTTCCTTCATCGTCAGCACCGGTGCGCACGGAATGTCGAACTTGCGCAGGATGTCGACCGCTTCGAATTTGGTCTTGTCGGCGAGCCAGCCTTCAATGGTGCCGAAGATCTCGAAGATATGCGGTTGACGCGCTTCCGCGGTTTTGTAGGCGGGGTCGTCGATCCACTCCGGTTTGCCGAGCGCCTTGCAGATCGGCTCCCACGCATGGCCCTGGATCGTGAAGTAGATGTATGCGTTCGGATCCGTCTCCCAGCCCTTGCACTTGAGCACCCAGCCCGGCTGACCGCCGCCGCCGGCATTGCCGCCACGCGGCACCACGTCGCTGAATTCGCCGTGCGGATATTGCGGATATTCCTCGAGATAGCCCACACGCTCCAGCCGCTGCTGATCGCGCAGTTTCACGCGGCACAGGTTCAGCACGCTGTCCTGCATCGACACGGCGACCTTCTGGCCTTTGCCGGTTTTGTCGCGCCCTATCAGTGCGGTCAGAATACCGATGGCCAGATGCATGCCGGTGTTGCTATCGCCGAGCGCGGCGGCGCTGATGGTCGGCGGACCGTCCCAGAAGCCCGTGGTGGAGGCCGCGCCGCCGGCGCATTGCGCGACGTTTTCGTAGACCTTCAGGTCGTCGTAGTGATGGCCGTCGCTGAAGCCCTTCACCGAGGCGACGATCATCTTCGGATTGAGTTCGTTCAGGCGTTCCCATGAAAAGCCCATCCGGTCCAGTGCACCCGGGCCGAAATTCTCGACCAGCACGTCGGATTCGCGAATCAGCTTTTCGAGGACTTCCTTGCCCTCTGGCTTTTTCGTGTCCAACGTCAGCGATTTCTTGTTGCTGTTGAGCATCGTGAAGTACAGCGCGTCGGCGTCGGGAATGTCGCGCAACTGGTTGCGCGTGACGTCGCCTGAACCCGGCCGTTCAACCTTGATCACGTCGGCACCGAACCACGCCAGCAACTGGGTGCACGCGGGACCGGCCTGAACGTGGGTGAAGTCGATGATCTTGATACCTTCGAGCGGTTTGGTCATTTTTTTCTCCGTGGTTGCTGTGGATTACTTTTTCATTGCCGCGCTTTGCGGATTCAGATTGGTCAGGCGGCCGCTTTCGGTACCGGCCGCTTCGTCGATGACGGCATTGATCAAGGTCGGCTTGCCCGATGCGATGGCTTCCAGCAGCGCCTTCGTCAGCTCTGCCGGGGTGGTGGCGTGGTGGCCGACGCCGCCGAATGCCTCGATCATCTTGTCGTAGCGCGCGCCCTTCACGAATACGGTGGGCGCCACGTCCTTGCCGCCGGTCGGGTTCACATCGGTGCCGCGATACACGCCGTTGTTGTTGAACACGATCGTGCAGACCGGCAACTCGTAACGGCAGATGGTTTCGAGTTCCATGCCGCTGAAGCCGAACGCGCTGTCGCCTTCGATTGCGACAACCGGTTTGCCGCTCGTCACCGCCGCGCCGATTGCGAAGCCCATGCCGATGCCCATGATTCCCCACGTGCCGGAATCGAAGCGTTTGCGCGGCTCGTACATGTCGATGATGCTGCGCGCGTAGTCGAGCGTGTTCGCGCCTTCGTTGACGACGTTGATGTCCGGGCGCGTCTTCAGGACATCGCGAATCGCCCGCAATGCGCTGTGGAAGTTCATCGGCGACGGGTTCTTGTCGAGCGTGGCGGCCATCTTCTCGAGGTTCTTGCTCTTGCGCTCGGCGATCGCACCGGTCCATTCGGTGTTCGGTTTCGCGAAGCCCGCATCGAGACCGGCACGCAGTGCCGCTACGCACGAGCCGATATCGCCGATCACCGGCGCCGCAATCGCGACGTTGCTGTCGATCTCGGTCGGCGAAATATCGACCTGCACGAAGCGCTTGGGCGCCGCGCCCCACGTTTTGCCCTTGCCGTGCGAGAGCAGCCAGTTCAAACGCGCGCCGATCAGCACGACAACGTCCGCTTCCTGCAGCACGAATGAGCGCGCCGCCGACGCCGATTGCGCGTGCGTGTCGGGCAACAGGCCCTTGGCCATCGACATCGGCAGATACGGAATGCCGCTTTGTTCGACGAACGCGCGAAT
>NZ_JAXDPY010000632.1:0-7630 GCF_034668105.1 Paraburkholderia sp.
TCACGAACGAGTACAGCAAGCTGTGCGTGATCGTCACGCCTTTGGAGACCAGCAGCGTCGGCACCCATGACGCGAAACCGTAAAAGCCGATTGCCTGGAACAGGTTGAACACGAGCATCGTGATCGCGCGTTTGCGATATGGCGGCTGCCAGATTTCGCGGAAGGCGGCCTTGGTGGTGGCCGGCTCGACAGTCGGTACGGCTGCCGGTAGCGGCTTGCCGTATTGGCTGGCGATTTTCGCTTCGAGTGCTTGCAGGACTGTTTCCGCTTCGGCGGCGCGGCCTTGCTGCGCGAGCCAACGCGGACTTTCCGGCACGCGTCGGCGGATGGCCCACACCACGACCGCGCCGAGCGCGCCGATGATCACGACCCAGCGCCAGCCGTCCATGCCGAACGGCGCTTGCGGTACCAGCCACCACGCCAGAAAGGCAACCGACGGCACGGCGGTGTATTGCACGAGGTGAACGAAAGCGAACGCACGGCCGCGCAGATGTTTCGGCACGAGTTCGCTGACGTAAGTGTCGATCGTCACCAGTTCGACGCCCACGCCGATGCCCGCGATCAGGCGCCACAGGTTGATGGCCGGCGCGGTGGTTTGCAACGCCATGATCAGCGTGGCCGCGGAGTACCACAGCAGCGAAACGGTAAACACGGTCTTGCGGCCATAGCGATCCGCCATGCCCGCGAAAAAGAACGTACCGATGAAGAGCCCGGCAAACGACGCCGCCACGAAGGCGCCGAGTCCGGACACGCCGAAGAACGACGCAGTCGTCGTCGCATAGAGTCCGCTTTTGACGAGGCCGGGGCCGACATACGCCGTAAAAAAGAGATCGTAGAACTCGAACCAGCCGCCGATCGACAGCAGGAACACCAGCATCCATACCGTGCGCGTCGCGGGCAGGCGGTCGATGCGGGCGTTGATGCCGGTCGTGAGTCCCTGCGCACCGGCGCTTGAATCGGGCGACGCGCCGGGCGCGGCGATCGGCAGGCTTGCCATGGAATGCTCCTTCAAGGGTCTCTCGCATCCATCGTTCTGTGCAACAGAACGATGTTCTATTAAATGAATGCGCCGAGATTAGTCGGTGTGGCCCTTGCCAGGAATTCGGGGTTTTACCTAGTCGGTCAAACCACCATCCGCTCCAGCATCGCGAGAAGGGTGTCGAAGGAAAGCGGCTTGCGTGCGTACTCGATGGTCGGATTCGGTTGCACGGGGATATCCGCGGCCGCGCTGCACAGAATGATGGGAATGGTGCGCAGATCGGGGTCGGCGTTCAATATGGCGCACAGTTGGAGCCCCGACATGATCGGCATCATGCAGTCCGACACGATCATGTCGGGCCGGGTCTGGCGGATCAGTTCCAGTGCGGCGGCTCCATTGGACGCTGTCAGCACGGTATAGCCGTGCCGCTCCAGCAACAGTCGCCAGACCGTAAGGATGTCGAACTCGTCGTCCACGACCAGGATGGTTTTCATGAGCGGCTACGTATCTCGTCGCGGTGTCAGCGCGGCCGGGAGGCCTTGCGCGGGAAACACGCCGGCGCTGCCGAGCGGATCGCCGATGACGTCGAGCCCCTGCGACGAGATCACGAGTTCGCGCAGCGACGTGTCGTGCGCGCTCTCGCGCTGCTTGACCACGGAGATCATGCGCCGCAAACCCGTTTCCGTTTCGGCATAGCGCAACAACACGAGGTTCTCGGTCAGCGCGGAGACCCGCACGCCCTTCGCGTGACCGGGGCCGGCGTAAAGCGGCAGTTCTTCCGTCAGGATCGTGGTGACGCAGGCTTCGCGCAGGTGATGAAGCAGCGCGTTCAGTAACAGGCCGAAGCGTTCGGTTCGCAACGCCGAGTCGCGAAAGCCTTCCACGCCGTCGATCACGATCCGCTTCGCGCCGGTCCGCTTGACCGCGGCCAGCGCGTTCGCCACGAGTTCGTCGACTGCGAGTTCGATGGTCGGCTGCCATTGAATCATCAGGCGGCCGTCGTGGTACGCGTCGGCGAGATCGATCGAGACGGCCTTGGCTTTGCCGAGCAGACGCTGCGGGCCTTCATAAAACCCCAGATACAGGCCGTGTTCGCCGCGCGCCACACCCGCTGCGAGAAACTGCAGGCAGAGCATGGTTTTGCCGACGCCTGACGGACCAATCAGCGTGGTCGTGGAGCCTTGCGTGAAACCGCCGCCCAGCAGGTTGTCGAGATGCGGGAGGCCGAAGCCCAGCCGCGTTTTCAGATCGACCGGACCCGATTGCTCCGCGCCCTTCGATTCCAGACGCGGGAACATCAATAGCCCGCTTTCCGCGATGCGAAAGAAATGCTTGCCCATCAGATGGTTGCGCGCCCGCATCTTGTGCACTTCGATTTCGCGTGCGCGGCGCATGCCGTCGTTATAGCGGTTCAGTTCGATCAGGCCGTCGACCAGCGTGTGCTCGGGATGCGGTTCGTTGCCGGACAGCGGCGCGAGCAACAGCGTGGTGCAATTCATGGCCGCGACCAGCGCATTCAGTTCGTGGATGAACTTCGACAGCGACAATTCGGTTTCGCTGAATTCGCGCGCGCTGCGAAAGCCGTCGATGATCATGAGGCTCGGCCGGTAGTCGTAAATGCTCGACGCAATCAGTTTGAGGAAGCCGTCGAGACCGCCCTGCATCAGTTCGTGATAGCCGGAGATGAACAGCATTTGCTGGGCGACCGCGGCTTCGTCGAAGAAACTCAGGCCTCTCAGATGCGCCAGCAATTTGTCGTGCGACTCGGCGATCAAGGTTACGTACAGCACCTTTTCGCCCTGGCTCACCCGATGAAAACCGATCTGGCTGGACAGAATCGTTTTGCCCGCCCCGGCCATGCCTTCCAGCAGATAGACGCCGGCGCTGACCAGGCCGCCGCCCAGAATTTCGTCGAGACCGGGGACACCTGTTTCCACGTTGGACCGGGAGGATGTCTGAGAGTCGCGGATAGTCATTGTCGGATGTCGTTCGAAGTGCGGAGGTGCGAAAAGCGTCAACGAGATTGCGCATCGCTCAAACTAACCGTGTCAGCAATCCATGTTCCCGCGCGTGGGCGGCATGGTGCGTGTGGGCAGGGGGGGCAGCGGACCCTGCGCGGGCTGCGTCCACGTGGCCGACGCGGTATCGGCGGGCATCGCAATGCGTGCGCGAAGGGGCGGCTTACGGGCAGGTATCGGCGCCGCGCGGAAGCGGTTTTTTCAAAACGATGCAAAACGGCAGCGATGGCGACGGTGACGGCGATGGCGATGGCGATCGCCGCGGCGCCACGACAGGACCGCTGCCCGCACGGCAAAGGCGCTTCGCCGTATACAATTCGGCTGCGCCTGATTTCCGCCCAATCCTGACCTGATCCCATCCATGCCGAATCCGACCCGGGCCTTTCTGCTCGGCCCGCTCCTGAAAGGCGTTTCACGCTCCTTCTATCTCACCCTGCGCGTACTGCCCGTCGGGATGCGCGATCCGATCGGCCTCGCGTATCTGCTGGCGCGCGCGGCCGACACGATCGCGGACACCTCGCTGATCTCGCCCGAGCAGCGCCTTGCGTTGCTGTTGTCGCTGCGCGACCAGGTCAACGGCACGTCGGACGACGGCGCGCTGTTCCAGCGCATGGCTGCTGAAGTGGCGGGCCAGCAGGTCCAGTCGGACGAAAAGGTCTTGCTGGAATCGCTCGGCCCCGCGTTAGCGGTGCTGGCGCAACTGAGCGAGCCGGATCGCAAGGCGGTACGCGAGATCGTGTCGACGCTGACCGAGGGCATGGAATTCGACCTTCGCACGTTCCCCGACGAACGTTCCGGCCAGATTGCCGCGCTGCGCGAATACGACGAACTCGACCGCTATACGTATCTTGTCGCGGGTTGCGTCGGCGAATTCTGGACCACCATGACCTACACGCACCTGCCCGGCACGCTGAAAGAGCGGCCCGACACAATGGAACGCCGCGGCGTGCGTTTCGGCAAAGCGCTGCAGATGACCAACGTGCTGCGCGATTGCGGCAAGGATTTGCGGATCGGCCGCTGCTATCTCCCGCAGACAATGCTCGACCCCTACGGCCTCGGCGCGCACGATCTGCTGGAGCCGGCGAATTCTCTTCGCGCCCGGCCTCTGATGATCGAACTCGTGCGCAAGACGCTGGATCATTTCCGCGAGGCGCTGGACTACACGCTGGCGATTCCCGCGTTGTCGGTGCGCTTGCGCCTTGCCTGTTTGTGGCCGATTCTGATTGGCCTCGAGACGCTGCTGTTGCTGGTGGATAACGACGCCTGGCTCGACCCGGGCAAGGTCTCCAAAGTGCGGCGCAATCAGGTGTATCGGATCATCGCGTCGTCGCTGCTGCTGGTGCCCTCGAATGGCCTGCTACGCAAATCGGTTGAAATGCGGATCGAGCAGATCGAGGCTCGGCTCTGAGCGTCTGGTTCGCGATACGAAGCAGTTCGCCACGTTGCGCGCGAACCTGATCGGCCAGCGGTACCCAATGGAGAGCGCGTTTGCGTGCGACGCATGCGCCTCCCCCGTGCCGTGCGCATGCAGTGTGGGCAAGCGTACTGAATAAAACCCCCACGGGCCGTAGTTTGGCGGACAAAACCTCCTTGTCCGATTCCAGGCTTTCATGGCACCCCCCGGCAAACAACATTGCGACACGTTGGATCTGATCCGCGCGCTGGCGGCGGGCGCGGTGTGCGTCAGTCACTTGCGCAATCTGATGTTCGTCGACTACCGCGCGAGCGCCGGTATCGGACTCGCGGGCAAGGCGTTCTATTTCGTCAGCAACTACGGCCACACCGCGGTGATCGTTTTCTTCCTGCTGAGCGGCTATTTCGTCGGCGGCTCGGTGCTGCGGCAGGTCGAAGCGGGAACCTGGAACTGGCAGCGCTATCTGACCGAGCGCATGTCGCGGCTATGGATCGTGCTGATTCCGGCCTTGTTGCTCACGCTGTTCTGGGACCGCATGGGCATCGCGCTCGCAGGCGGGCCTTTTTATCTCGGCACCGAGGGCACCTTCGACCAGCAGATCAACGTCGCCTCGCATCTCGGCCAATCGACACTGCTGTGCAATCTCGTGTTCCTGCAGACGCTCACGTGCGGCACGTACGGCTCGAACGGTCCGCTATGGAGCCTTGCCAACGAGTTCTGGTACTACATGTGGTTTCCCGCCTGCTATGTACTGTTGCGCCAGCGCCGTGGCTTCAGTGCGCTCGTTGCAGGGGCGCTCGCGCTGGGCACGATGGTCGCGTTTCCATCGCTCCTGAGCGGCTTCGGATTGTGGATGCTTGGCGTCGTACTCGTGTTGCTTGAAAAGCGCTTCCCGGCGCGCGGCACGCGCACGGGCTTGCCGTGGTTCACGCTTGCCAGCGGGGCCGTTTTTCTTGCGGCGTTGGTACTATCGCGCGTACTCCTGTTGAGTAACGACTGGATCGTCGGCGTGCCATGTTTCATATTCCTGCGTTGCATACTCTGGGAAAACGTTCGGCTGCGTCCTGTGTCCCTATCGCGAGTCGCGGTTATCTTTTCCGGCTTCTCCTATTCGCTGTATCTGACGCACTTCTCATTGATTCTGTTTGTCGCGGCGGTCGTATTCGGGCAGCGCATCCAGTTCGACGGCCGCGGCGCGCTGGTGTTCGTGACCATGCTGCTTGTCTGCTATGCGTACGCGTACGCCGTGTACCTGCTGTTCGAACAGAATACGAAACGTGTGCAACGCGGTATTCGGCAGTTCCGGTTTCTGCGGGCCAAGCCTGATCCAGTCACGCCGCATAGCTGATCTGTGTAGCATTGCCACGCGATTTAATCCGCATCATGGAATGGCCATCAATCGGGAAACCCCTAACATCCTGCATCGATGGTTCGCGTTAGTCTCTGCAAAAGAGGAGACAATCCATGAGACAAGCGTTCAATATTGCAGTGGTGTTGTTGCTTGGCTATCTGATGGCGGACAGGGCGCTGATGCGCGCCCAGGCCGGAGAAATGGGAACAATAACGTGCCACCAGGGCGCGGAGCTGGTTAAGTCGAATGCGTTGAAAAAAGGTTTTGATGACGTCGGCGCCAGCAGTCAGGGTGAAAATTTCCTGTCGAGCTGTCTCGTCACGGGGCGTGGCCAGGTCGGTGACCTGATCGCCCGGGAATGATGCAAACGGCCGGGGATTGCCGAGGCTCCGTCCGGATGGAGCGCGCTATATAGAGAAAAAGTGCCCAGCCCGTGAGGGTTTTGGCGCAGTCATCGGGAGCCCGATGACGGAGGTATCGAATACAGAACTGGCCCGCGATCGAGGACACACGATCGCGGGCCAGTTCGTTTGAATAAGGGCGTGCGGCTATTTGCGCGCTTGATTGCGTTCGGTCTTTATCGTGCTACGAGCAATCTTGTTCGCAGTCAGTGATTACATTGTAGTTTTACGATCTGGCGGGAGTAATCACCAATTCACGCAAGGTTTGTTGCCAAATTTGATACAAACGGCGAGGTTTGAGAGACGGAGAGTCTTTTGCCGACGCGCAATTCAAGTATCGACCAGGCATTCTGAATCGGAAAGCGCGGAATGAAAAAAGGGCGCCGTCGGCGCCCTTTGTCTCTACACGATCTGACAGTCGACTCAAACCGCCGCCGGCCGCCACTTCAACAATCGCTGTTCGACCGCGGTCAACAGATAGTCGGCCGCCAGCGCGACCACCGCCAGCACGATCATCGCCGCGAACACACCGCTTGCATTGAACGCGCCTTGCGCGGTGGAGATCAGCAGACCGATGCCTTGCTTCGAGCCGAGAAACTCGCCCACCACCGCACCGACCAGCGCGAAGCCGAAGCTCACGTGCAAGCTGGCGAGAATCCAGCTCAACGCCGACGGAATCACCACCGAGGTCGTCACCTGCCGGCGCGACGCACCGAGAATCTGCGCATTCGCGATCATGTAGCGATCCGCTTCGCGCACGCCCTGGAACGCATTGGCGAACACCACGAAGAACACCATCACCACGGCGAGCGCGATCTTGGAGGCCGCGCCGAGCCCCAGCGCGACAATGAAGATCGAGCCCAGCACCACGCGCGGAATCGAATTCGCCACCTTGATGTAGATCGAGAACACGTCGGACAACAGCTGATTGCGGCCGAGCGCGATGCCGCACAGGATGCCCATCACCGCGCCGATCAGGAAGCCGGCACCGGCCTCGTAGATCGTCACCCAGATCTGCTTCCACAACGGGCCGATCGAGGTGCCGTTCTGGAACCAGTCGATCAGCTTGACGACGATGCCGCTCGGCTGGCCGAAGAAGAACGGGTCGATCAGTCCAGCGCGCACGCCGAGCTCCCAGCCGCCGATCAGGAACACCAGCACCGCGAGCCGCAACGCCAGCACCAGCCGCGCGCGGCGGCGCAACCGCTCGACCATGGTTTCGAGGCGACCATCGGTAGCCGGAGGGACGCTGGGAATGCTGGTGTCGGTCATGTCAGTGCCCTGCCCGTGCGCGCAACACTTCCTCGCGCAGATCGTCGGAAATTTTTCGCGCGATGGCGATGAAACGCTCGTCATAGCGCAGCGTGGCGACGTCGCGCGGCCGCGGCAGGTCGATGGTGTGCACCGATTTGACCCGGGCCGGCCGCGTCGTCAGCACCGCGACGCGATCGGCGAGCAGGATCGCCT
>NZ_JAXDPY010000633.1:0-20724 GCF_034668105.1 Paraburkholderia sp.
CCTTGATTTGTTATTGGTCTATTAGCGTCGCCCCTGTGCGGGGCAGGCACCTACTTTTCTTTGCCTGCCGCAAAGAAAAGTAGGCAAAAGAAAGCGGCTCAAACCGCTAACTCTTAAGCGGGTCCCCCGGCTTGGAGGGGGCAGTGGTGCATCTGGAATCCGTGCTCTCGCACATTCGACGTGAGTGACCAGGCAGTCATACTTCCCGCCTCGCACTGCGTGCTCGCCGGAAGGGTTCGTCAGAACCCTTGGCTTCGCTTGTATGCGGTGAGGGCCATCAGCTTCGCCTCGGCGAGGCGCTCAAGTAACTTAGCGACAAAACCGCCAGCGAGTGAACACCACCAGCAAATGAACGCCGCCAGCGAATGAACACCACTAGCGAATGAACGCGGCCAGCGAATGAAGAAAGCCGCGAATGAACGTAGCAAACGCGGATCAAACGAAGCGGGTACGTCGCGGCGGGGGGCAATCGCGTTAACAGTAGCCAATAGCGGGGGTCGTGACGATTCGATGCGACCTGCGGTAGGGAGCATAAACGCGAGAATGAAAACGCGCGTCGGTTTGCGAGGTACTTTTCGGCGCGCGCAGCGCCGCCGGAAGTATGACTGCCTTGTCACCGGGGCCGAATGTGCGAGAACGCAGATTCCAGATGCACCACTACCGCAACTGTGCGGGGAACCCGCTTAAGAATTAGCGGGTTGAGCCGCTTTCTTTTGCCTACTTTTCTTTGCGGCAGGCAAAGAAAAGTAGGTGCCTGCCCCGCACAGGGGCGACGCTAATAAACCAATAACAAATCAAGGAAAGGCCAACGCCGTAGGCACACAGACACTAACTAACCACCGCGCAGGCAAAAAGACCACTAAAACCCCAACGCCGTAGCCAAACACCCAAGCGCCACGCAAGACCCTACCTTTGTGGCGCCCGATACGGCGTCCAAACAGCAACATCTGTATCCCAGTTATCGAGTTCAGAGGGAGTCATGATGTAATCCTTTTAAAAAAGTGCCCATCCGCGACCGCGATGATCAGTTACTTTGGAAACCGAATCATCCGCGGCGAAGCCGCCTTACTGCCCATTGGCAACACGAGTCACATCGCCGCTCTTACCTTCCTGCAAGGCAATCCGCGCAGCCTGCGTCTGCCCAATCAGACCTTTATTCGGATACGTCGTGCGATTCAGCGCAGGCAACGATCCATCGCGATACGCCGCGACGAGTTCAGCCTGAACTTCAGCGCGAGTTTTGCCGCCAACGCTCGCCGCAGGTTGCGTCTCATACGTGCCTGCACGACCAATGCCGCCGCCGCCGTTGCTTTGAGCAAACACCGGCGCGCTCGCAAGCACCGAAAGAGCCAGACCTGCTAAGAGATTGCGTTTCATGATTCACTCCTGTCGATTCATTTGCAGCACAGGCAGCGCTGCGACAGGGTGAAATGTAGCCTTCGAGGCGAGCCGGATAAATCGCGGTTTCGCGAAATGAATTGTCGCAATTCCAGAACAATCGCGATAACCATCAAGTAAAGCAGGCAACCGCGGCATTAGCGCCGCGGCTGGAATTCACTGTTCCATATTCGGTACTTCAACTCGCGCGAATCACGCGACCCATTCCGTTATCACCGGCGTGTCGAGCATCGGAGCAGATTCGCGCTCTTCGAAAGTGCGCTTGGTGCATGTCGCGTCGAGACTGCCGCGACCGCTCAACAACGGGCAGCGGTCGAATACCTCGGCAATCCAGTCTACGAAAACACGGACTTTAGGCGACAGATGGCGACTGTGCGGATAGACTGCGGAAATCGGCATCGGCAAAGGCTTCAGCTCCGGCAGTACTTCAACCAGCTGTCCCGAACGCAGATGCGGCAGCACCATGAAGAGCGCCGGCTGTATCAGGCCGAAGCCCTCCACCCCGCAGGTTACGTAGGCGTCAGAGTCGTTCACCGACACAATGCCCTTCATTTTCACTTCGACTTCTTTGCCATCAACCTTGAAGGCCCAATCGAGCGTGCGTCCCGTGCGGCTCGAAAAGTAATTGACTGCTTTGTGATTCTCGAGATCCTCGAGCGAAGTCGGCATACCCGCGCGCTCGATGTAGTCCGGGGCCGCGCATGTCACGCCCTCGAACAAACCGATACGCCGCGCCACTAGCGACGAATCCTGTAGCGCGCCCACACGTATCACGCAGTCCACGCCTTCCTGCAACAGATCGACAGGCCGGTCCGTCAATCCGAGTTGCAGGTCGATGTCCGGGTAGCGCGTGTGGAATTCACACAGCGAAGGAATCACCAGCAAGCGCCCAATCGATCCCGGCATGTCGATGCGCAACTTGCCATGCGGTTTCTTGTTGCCGCTCTGGAAGCTGGCCTCGGTCTCTTCGACGTCCGCAAGAATGCGCACGCAGCGTTCGTAATACGCGGCGCCGTCCGGCGTCAGCGACAAACGCCGCGTGGTCCGGTGCATCAGACGCGTGCCGAGGAACGCTTCGAGGTTCTGAATGATGGTGGTAACGGATGCGCGCGGTAGATCGAGCGTTTCCGCAGCACGGGTAAAACTGTTGGTGTCGACGACACGCGTGAACACTTGCATGGCCTGAAGCCGGTCCATTGCAAACCTCCAGATAGGGGCGGGCGCTCTGAGCAGAAATCGAATCCGCAGAGCAATCGCATTCGATTGTTCAAGGGCGCCGAATTGTGTTGCCGGATTATAGGCATTTATTTACGAGTCTGCCGAACCCACAATTCGCACCATTGAAGTTCTATGCGCATTGCGCGGCTCGACATGGATGCATTTAAACCGCCGTACTCCTTTGTGCCCGCCGGCAGCGGCCCGGCACGGGTTGATAGCACGGCACTCGACGTCACCGACGTGCAGATCGAAGGGCACGCGCAGGACATCACGTTGCGTTTGTACCGGCAGCCCGAGAAAACCGCACTGCCAGTACTGCTTTATTTCCACGGTGGCGGCTTTACCAAGGGCTCGATCGATCAGGCCGACTACGCTGCACGTTATTTAGCAGAACACTTACCGGCTCTGGTCGTCTCGGTGGGTTACTCGCTGGCGCCCCAGTTTCCGTTTCCGGCGGCGCCTGAAGACGCGCATCGCGCGGCACTCTGGGTGCAGACCCGGGCACGCGCGTTTGGCGGAAATAGCAAGAAGGTCGGCGTGGCCGGCCACGATGCGGGCGGGCAGCTGGCCAACTGCCTCGCTTTCATCGCGCGTGACCGTGGCGATGTGCGCATCGCCGCGCAAGCGCTATTCGGACCGATGCTCGATCCGAGCCTCACGCGCCTCGGCGATGAGCAACGGCTCGGCTCGGACATCACCGCGAAAGAGTGCGCGGCGTGTTATCGCGCGTATCTGCCGCAAGCGTCGCAACGCATGCATCCGTATGCGGCGCCGCTCGAATCGTCGCGCCTCGCGGGCCTGCCGGCCACGCTGATCGTGACGGCGCAAAACGATGTGCTGCATGTGGAGGCGGAGAAATACGCGAGCAGTCTGATCGACGCCGGTGTGCTGACCCAGGTGGTCCGCTATCCGAGCATCTCGCACGCCGCGTTGGCCGACCATCCACCCGCATTGCAGGAAGCGGTGAGATTTTTTCAATGGCGCTTCGATGCGCGCGCCCATCGCTGAAACAGAAATAACCAGAACTTTAATCAACGATACCGGGAGCTTCTCATGACTATCCTTCCTCTTTCCCGTCGCCGTGTGGCGATTGCCGCGCTAGCCGTGGTCGTCGTGGCCGGACTGGGCACGTTTGGCGCGATTCGCGTTGACGCGAGCTCGCCCGCCGCGCCCACCATCGTGCCGGAAGTCGATGTGGCCACCGTGGTGCAAAAAACCATCACCGACTGGCAGAGCTATTCGGGCCGTCTCGAAGCGGTCGAAAAGGTCGACGTGCGTTCGCAAGTGCCTGGCACGATCGTGTCCGTCAACTTCAAGGACGGCGCGCTCGTGAAGAAGGGCGACACGCTGTTCGTGATCGATCCGCGCCCCTACGCAGCCGAAGTCGATCGCGCCGAAGCACAACTCGCGGCCGCGCAGGCGCGTACGGGCTACACGCAAAGCGACTGGGAACGCGCGCAGCGCCTGATCGCCGACAACGCTATCGCCAAACGCGATTACGACGAGAAGCAGAACGCCGCGCGTGAAGCGAGCGCGAACCTGAAGGCCGCGCAGGCCGCCGTCGAAACCGCGCGCATCAATCTCGGCTACACGAAGATCGTCGCCCCGGTCGCGGGCCGCGTGTCGCGCGCGGAAATCACGGTGGGCAACGTGGTATCCGCGGGGGCAAGCTCGGCGCCGCTGACAACGCTGGTGTCGGTTTCGCCGATCTACGCATCGTTCGACGCTGACGAACAAACCTATCTGCAGTACCTGAGCCGCGCGAAGGATGGCAGCAAGGTGCCGGTGGAGCTGGGTCTCGCGGACGAAAGCGGCTATTCGCGCAGCGGCGTCATCGAGTCGGTGGATAACCGTCTCGATACGTCGTCCGGCACGATCCGCGTGCGGGCGAAATTCGATAACCAGGATGGTGCATTGATCCCAGGTCTGTACGCACGCGTGAAGGTCGGCGGCAGCGAGCCGCATCCGGCACTCCTGATCGACGACGCAGCCGTGGGGACCGACCAGGACAAGAAATTCGTGCTGGTGGTGGACCAGAACAACCACGTCGTCTACCGCGAAATCGCGGTGGGCGGCATGCAGGGCAACCTGCGCGTCGTCAATGGCGGCCTGAAGGCGTCCGATCGAATCGTCGTGAACGGTATCCAGCGCGTGCGTCCGGGCGATGCAGTGCGCGCCCACATGGTGCCGATGACCGCCGACCAGGATCCGAACAGCGCGCCGCTTGCGCAGACGCGAGCGAAGGCAGCGGACAAGAACTCGTGAGCCCCGTGCGCCGCGCTTACCGCGTCATTCGCGTAGTTGAAGCGGGCGCACGCTCCAACGTTAAGAGCTTCCCATGAACATATCCAAATTTTTCATCGATCGACCGATCTTTGCCGGCGTGCTATCGGTATTGATCCTGCTGGGGGGCATCATTTCGCTCTTCAAGCTGCCGATCTCGGAGTACCCGGAAGTCGTGCCGCCTTCGGTGGTGGTGCACGCGCAGTATCCGGGCGCCAATCCGAAAGTGATCGCCGAGGCTGTAGCGGCGCCGCTCGAAGAGCAGATCAACGGCGTCGAGAACATGCTGTACATGCAGTCGCAAGCCAATAGCGACGGCAATCTCACGCTGACGGTGACTTTCAAGCTCGGCACCAATCCGGACCTCGCGACGCAGCTGGTGCAGAACCGCGTCAACCAGGCGCTGCCGCGCCTGCCGGAAGACGTGCAGCGCCTCGGCATCACGACCATCAAGAGTTCGCCGACCCTGACGATGGTGGTCCACCTGATCTCGCCGAACAATCGCTACGACATGACGTATCTGCGCAACTACGCGCTGTTGAACGTCAAGGATCGGCTCGCGCGGATTCAGGGCGTAGGCGAAGTGCAGTTGTGGGGTTCGGGCGACTACGCGATGCGCGTCTGGCTCGATCCGCAGAAAGTGGCACAACGTGGTTTGACGGCGACCGAAGTGGTCAACGCGATCCGTGAGCAGAACATTCAGGTGGCAGCCGGTGTGATCGGCGCATCGCCTTCGGTGCCGGGCACGCAATTGCAGTTGTCGGTGAATGCGCGTGGCCGTCTGAAGACTGAGGGCGAATTCGGCGACATCATCGTCAAGACCGCGCCGGATGGCGGCGTGACGTACCTGCGGGATATCGCGCGCGTCGAACTGGCGGCGTCGGAATACGGGCTGCGTTCGTTGCTCGACAATAAGCCGGCGGTTGCGCTCGCCATCAATCAGGCACCGGGTGCGAACTCGCTGGCGATTTCCGACCAGGTTCGCTCCGCGATGAAGGAACTGGCCGAAGACATGCCGGCGGGCGTCGAATACAAGATCGTCTACGACCCGACGCAGTTCGTGCGCTCGAGTATCGAGGCCGTGATCCACACGCTGCTCGAAGCGATCGCGCTGGTGGTGATCGTGGTGATCGTGTTCCTGCAAACGTGGCGGGCGTCGATCATTCCGCTGATTGCGGTGCCGGTGTCGATCGTGGGTACGTTCTCGTTGCTGCTCGCGTTCGGCTTCTCGATCAACGCGTTGTCATTGTTCGGCATGGTGCTCGCCATCGGGATCGTGGTGGACGATGCGATCGTGGTGGTGGAGAACGTCGAGCGGAATATCGAAAACGGGCTCAGTGCGCGCGATGCGACGTATAAGGCAATGCAGGAAGTCAGTGGGCCGATTATCGCGATCGCGCTGACGCTGGTCGCGGTGTTCGTGCCGCTCGCTTTCATGACCGGCTTGACGGGGCAGTTCTACAAGCAGTTCGCGATGACTATCGCGATCTCGACGGTGATCTCGGCGTTCAACTCGCTGACCTTGTCGCCGGCTTTGTCCGCGTTGCTGTTGCGCGGCCACGGCGCGAAGGAAGACTTCCTGACGCGTGTGATGAATCGCGTGCTGGGCCGCTTTTTCAAGGGCTTCAACAAGGTGTTCCATCGCGGTTCGACGGCGTATGGCGGCGGCGTGAAGGGCGTACTGCGCCGTAAAGGGGCGATGCTCGCGGTGTACGCGATCCTGCTGGGCGCGACGGTGCTGATCTCGCGCGTCGTGCCGGGTGGCTTCGTGCCGGCGCAGGACAAGGAATACCTGATCGCGTTTGCCCAGTTGCCGAACGGCGCATCATTGGATCGCACGGAAAAAGTGATCCGCGAGATGAGCTCGATTGCCTTGAAGCAGCCGGGCGTGGAAAGCGCGGTGGCGTTCCCGGGTTTGTCGGTGAACGGCTTCACCAATAGTTCGAGCGCGGGCATCGTGTTCGTCACGTTGAAGCCTTTCAAGGACCGCGGCAACAAGAAGCTCTCGGCCGGCGCGATTGCCGGGGCGTTGAACCAGCAGTACGCGGCGATCAAGGATTCGTTCGTCGCGGTGTTCCCACCGCCTCCTGTGCTAGGTCTCGGCACGCTTGGCGGCTTCAAGATGCAACTGGAAGATCACGGCGCGGTGGGCTATGCGGAGTTGAACAAAGCGGCGGAAGCGTTCGTGAAGAAGGCGGCGCAAACGCCTGAACTCGGACCGACCTTCTCGAGCTATCAGATCAACGTGCCGCAATTGAACGTCGACCTGGATCGCGTGAAGGCCAAGCAACTCGGCGTGCCGGTCACGGACGTGTTCAACACGATGCAGATCTATCTGGGCTCGCTGTATGTGAACGACTTCAACCGCTTCGGCCGCGTGTATCAGGTGCGGGTGCAGGCGGACGCACCGTTCCGTCAACGTGCCGACGACATCCTGCAACTGAAGACGCGTAACGCGGCGGGAGACATGGTGCCGTTGTCGTCACTGGTCACGGTGACGCCGACGTACGGTCCGGAAATGGTGGTGCGCTACAACGGCTATACGGCCGCCGACATCAACGGTGGACCGGCGCCAGGCTTCTCGTCGGGCCAGGCTCAGGCCGCGGCCGAACGCGTGGCGGCCGAAACCTTGCCGCATGGCGTGAAGCTCGAATGGACCGACCTGACGTATCAGCAGATCATCGCCGGCAATGCGGGGCTGTGGGTGTTCCCGATCAGCGTGCTGCTCGTGTTCCTCGTGCTCGCCGCGCTGTATGAAAGCCTGACCTTGCCGCTCGCGGTGATCCTGATCGTGCCGATGAGCGTGTTGTCCGCGCTGACCGGCGTGTGGCTCACAGGTGGTGACAACAACATCTTCACGCAGATCGGTTTGATGGTGCTGGTGGGGCTGTCGGCGAAGAACGCGATTCTGATCGTCGAGTTTGCTCGCGAACTCGAACATGACGGGCATTCGCCGCTGTCGGCGGCTATCGAGGCGAGCCGCTTGCGTCTGCGTCCGATTCTGATGACGTCGATCGCTTTCATCATGGGTGTGGTGCCGCTGGTGCTGTCGAGCGGAGCCGGTTCGGAGATGCGTCATGCGATGGGGATCGCGGTGTTCTTCGGCATGCTCGGCGTGACGCTGTTCGGTCTGATGCTGACCCCTGTGTTCTATGTGGTGCTGCGTACGCTGGCGGGTGGGACGATTCACGTCGCGCAGAAGGACTCGCCGCACTATGGGGCGCCGGTGACGGACGTCTGAGGAGAAAATAACAATGAATCGCTTTGAATCTTTAGGCGGGTGGGGCCGGGCGGCTGCCAGCGGTTTGCTGGTGGCGTTGCTCGCGGCCTGCTCCGTGGAACCCACGTATAAGCGGCCGGAGGTGGACACGCCGGTCGCGTTCAAGGAAGCGCCTGCTGCTGCATCGGGCGCGTCCGCTACCTCGGCTCCGGCTACGGCTTCGGCTTCGGCGCAGGACACCGGCACGTGGAAGCCAGCTCAACCCGCCGACGACGCGCATCGCGGCGAATGGTGGGCGATTTTCGGCGACCCGCAGTTGAATGCGCTCGAAGAGCAGGCTGCCGCCGCGAACCAGGACCTGAAGGCGGCTGCGGCACGCGTGCAGCAGGCGCGTGCGGTCACGCAGGCGGCGAAGTCGGACTGGTTCCCGAAGTTCGACGCGGGCTTCGGCCCGACGCGCGAACGGGCGTCGGCCGCCTCGCAATTCCAGCCGGATAGCGTGGGCGGTACGAACGGTACGATCTGGCGCGCGCAGGTCGGCGCGTCGTATGAGGCCGATCTGTTCGGGCGAGTCGGGTCGAATGTGAATGCGACGCGTGCGGACGAGCAGCAAACCGAGGCGTTGTTCCGTTCCGTGCAGTTGTCGCTGCAAGCCGACGTCGCGCAGAACTACTTCCAGTTGCGTGAGCTCGACACGGACCAGGACTTGTACCGCCGCACCGTGGCGTTGCGCGAGGACACGCTGAAGCTGGTCGAACGGCGTTTCAAGGAAGGCGATATCGGCGAGCTGGACGTCTCGCGCGCCCGCAACGAACTCGCGAGTGCGCGCGCGGATGCGGTGGGCGTGGCGCGTCAGCGCGCCGCCTCGGAGCACAGCCTCGCGATTCTGCTCGGCAAGCCGCCGGCGGATTTCTCGTTCGCGGAAGCGCCGCTCGCGCCGGTGACGGTGCGGGTGCCGCCGGGTCTGCCTTCGGCGCTGCTCGAACGCCGGCCGGATATTTCGGCGGCGGAACGGGCCATGATCGCGGCGAATGCGCGGGTGGGTCTGGCGAAGTCGGCGTTCTTCCCGAAGCTCGATATCACTGGCGCGGCTGGCTTTGAATCGGCGACGCTCGGCGACCTGTTCATGTGGTCGAGCCGTGCGTTCATTCTCGGCCCGTTCGCCGGTACCGCGCTGACCTTGCCCTTGTTCGACGGCGGCCGGCGCAAGGCAAATCTCGCGCAAGCCCGCTCGAAGTACGACGAGGATGTGGCGCAATATCGTCAGCAGGTGCTGGTGGCGTTCCGTGAGGTTGAAGACAATCTCGCCGATCTGCGTTTGCTCGACGATCAGATGCGCGAGCAGAACGATGCGGTCGTGGCCTCGCAGCGCGCGGCGCATCTGTCGCGCACGCAGTACACGGAAGGCGCGGTCAGCTATCTGGATGTGATCGACGGCGAGCGGCAGGTGCTGATTTCGCAGCTGCAGGCGAGCCATCTTTCGGGCACGCAAGCGGTGGCGACGGTGAATCTGATTCGCGCGCTGGGCGGCGGCTGGGGTGATGGCAAGGCTGCGGGCGACGAGGCGGTGGGTGCGGTTGCGCCGGCTTCGGGTCCGGCTGTTGCGTCTGTCCCGGCGGAGCAAGTCGCGAAGCGCTAGGTTTGCTATTTATCTTTATCTGCTAAGGCATTTTATGTGGAACGCCGGACTGCGCGAAAGCGCGTCCGGCGTTTTCTTGTGAACGCTGTGCCGATCGAACTCGGCGTGGCAGACCGCTTATCACTTGTTTTTTCCCGCTTCCCCCAAATCGTTTTTCCCGCTTTCCTTCCAAAAATCCGTTCGTAGACCGCCGGTTTCCCGCCATCTATGATGATTCGCACCTCATCTGGAGAGAGGCGATGACCTGTCCGACCTGCCGCTGTCCGCGCTGATCCGCTCACGCGTTCTATTGCTGCTGCACGCCGCTTGACCCGCGCGCCGCAGATGTCCGTTGACCGATCCTTTTAGGCATGCGCAGCCGCGTGCCGTTGGATCGGCACGCTCCGAGAATCACTTCGCCCAAATCTAAACGAGCTCATCATGCGCATTTTCTTATCCACTGTGCGGCGTTTCTTCCACGCGCCGGCTTTAACCCTCATCAGCGTGTTCGGCCTCGCACTGGCGTTGTCCGCCGCGCCTGCAAGCGCGGCGGATTCGCCCACATTGAAAATCGGCACCGCCACCAGCCCGCAAATAGAAGCGCTCAAAGTGGCCGCGCGCGAGGCGAAAGAGCAGGGCCTCGACGTGAAGATCATCGAGTTCACCGACTGGAATACGCCGAACGCCGCGCTCGCCAACAAGGATATCGACGTCAATTACTTCCAGCACATTCCGTTTCTCGAGAACGCCAAGAAGCAGGGCGGCTATAACTTCATCGCCATCGCGCCGGGCACGATCATGAAGATCGGTCTGTACTCGAAAAAGATCAAACGCTTCGACGAATTGAAAGACGGCGCCACGGTCGCCATTGCCAATGATCCGGTCAACGGCGGTCGCGGGCTGTTGTTGCTGCAACGCGCCGGTCTTATCAAGCTGACGCCGGGTATCGACTATCGCGCCACCACGCTGAACATCATCGACAACCCGAAGCATCTGAAGATCGTCCAGCTCGAGGCATCGCAACTGGCGCGTTCGCTGGACGACGTCGATCTGGCCCAGGGTTACCCGAGCTTCATCAAGCTTGCGGGCACCGCCGATCCGAATAGCGCACTGCTGTTCGACGGTCTGGAAAACAAGAACTACGCGATCCAATGGGTCGTGCGTCCGGAAAGTGCGAACGACCCGCGTATCCGCAAGTTCATCTCGATCTATCAGCATTCGCCCGCTGTGCGTGCCGCGCTCGATAAGGCCTTCGGCAACCTCTACGCCGTTGCCTGGTGAGTTGCGCAGCAAGCTCATGCAACTGAGCCCCGCAACTGAGCCCCGCAACCGAGCCGCCCAACTGAAACTGAGTCACGTAACCACGCCACGCAGCCAGTAACGTTGTCATAGCAAGGAGTCGTACGATGGCGAAGAAAAAGATCCTGCTGAACGCATTCAACATGAACGCGGTCGGCCATATCAACCACGGTTTGTGGACGCATCCGCGCGACCGTTCCGCGCACTACACCGACCTCGACTACTGGACGAGCCTCGCGCAAACGCTCGAGCGCGGCAAGTTCGACGGCATTTTTCTCGCAGATATCGTCGGTGTGTACGACGTTTACCAGGGCGGCCCGGAAACCCCGTTGCGCGAATCGGTGCAGATTCCGATCAACGATCCGTCGCTGATCGTGCCCGCCATGGCGCATGTGACGAAGCACATCGGCTTCGGCGTCACATCGAATCTGACGTACGAACCGCCGTATCTGTTCGCGCGCCGCATGTCGACGCTGGATCATCTGACCAAGGGCCGCGTGGGCTGGAACATCGTCACCGGCTATCTGGACAGCGCGGCGCGCGGCATGGGTCTCGCGCAACAGATCAGCCATGACGACCGCTACGATCGCGCCGACGACTACATGGAGGTGGTCTACAAGCTATGGGAGCAAAGCTGGGAAGACGACGCGGTGGTGCGCGACCGCGCGGCGCGTATCTTCTCGCATCCCGACAAGGTGCATCGGGCGAAACACGACGGCCCGTTCTATTCGATCGACGCGATTCATTTGAGTGAGCCGTCGCCGCAACGCACGCCGGTTCTGTATCAGGCGGGTTCGTCGAGCCGCGGCGTCGATTTCGCCGCACGTCACGCGGAATGCGTGTTTGTCGGCGGCCAGAACAAGCAGCTCACGCGTTCAATTGTCGACGACATTCGAGCACGGGCGGTGAGCTTCGGGCGCGCGCCTGACGATATCAAGATCTTTGCCGGCATCACTGTCGTAGTGGGCGAAACGGAACGCGCCGCGCAGGAAAAATTCGAGGAGTACCGGCGCTATGCGAGTGCCGAAGGCGGCATCGCGCATTTCTCCAGTTCCACTGGCATCGACTTCTCGCGCTACGAGCTGGATGAACCGATTTCGTATGTGAAGACCGAGTCGATGCAATCGGCAGTCGAAGCGATTTCGAAGAAGAGCGTGAGCGGCGTGTGGACCAAGCGCAAGGTGCTCGAGCAGATGACGCTTGGTGGCCGCGCGAAGCCCGTGGTCGGTTCACCTCGGCAGATCGCGGATGAGCTGGTGTCGTGGATCGAAGAGGCTGGCGTCGATGGCTTCAATCTGACGCGTACCGTCATGCCCGAATCGTTCGAAGACTTCGTCGATCTGGTGGTGCCGGAATTGCAGAATCGCGGCGTCTACAAGGAAGACTACGACCCGGCGCCGACGCTGCGTGAAAAGCTGTTCGGCGGCGGCCGCGCGCGACTGCCAGAGGGGCATGCCGGCGCGCAGCATCGGCGTCGCGCGCAAACCGGCGCGCGAGCCACCGTGGCAGCCTGAGAGGAGCGAAATCATGGCCAACCTTTTCGACGTGCCGCAGTTCATTGAAGACGCGCCGTCCCTCGGCTTGAATCGCATCGCGGCTGATACCACGCAAGAAGCCGTGGTATTCGACGATGTGGGCAAGGTATTCGCCACCCCGCGCGGCGTGCCGACCGCGGCGCTGGCGAATGTCACGCTGAAGGTAGCGCGCGGCGAGGTATTCGGCATCATCGGCCGCAGCGGGGCGGGCAAGTCGACGCTGCTGCGGCTCGTCAACGGTCTGGAAAAGCCGAGTTCCGGCGCTGTCCGCGTCAATGGCGTGAGCGTCGGCGAACTCGACGAACGCGGGCTGGTGACAATGCGGCGGCGCATCGGCATGGTGTTCCAGCATTTCAATCTGCTCTCCGCAAAAACGGTGCGCGAGAACATCGCGTTGCCGCTGAAAATCGCCGGAGCGCCTAAAGCGGCCATCGACAAAAAGGTCGACGCGTTGCTCGAACTCGTCGGCCTGTCGACCAAGCGCGACGCTTATCCGGCGAGTTTGTCGGGCGGCCAGAAGCAGCGCGTCGGAATCGCGCGCGCCTTGGTGACCGACCCGGATATTCTGCTGTGCGACGAGGCGACATCCGCACTCGATCCTGAAACGACGCAGGCCATTCTCGCGTTGCTGCGCGATATCAATCAGCGGCTCAATCTGACCATCGTGCTGATTACGCACGAGATGCAGGTGATTCGCGAAGTCTGCGATACGGTGGCGGTGATCGAACGCGGAGAAGTGGTGGAGACCGGTCCGGTGTGGCGCGTGTTCGGCGACCCGCAGCATGACGCGACTCGCGCGTTATTGCGCACCTTGGTGCATGACCTGCCCGCGGACCTTGCCGCGCGCGTCAAACCGTTGCACGAGATCGGGCAAGCGGATGCGCGGATTCTGCTCGACGTGCGCTTTACCGGCAGCAACGCGAGTGAGCCGGATCTCGGTGGGTTGACGTCCGCCCTGAGTCTGGAAGGCGGCCATGTGAGCTTCGTGCATGGTGGGCTCGACCGGATTCAGGGGCATGCGCAAGGGCGTCTGGTGATGTCGGCGCAAGTGCGCGCGAAGGCGGACGTCACCGTGCAAAAGCAGGTTGCGACGTTGCTCGAACGCGCGCGTCAATATGCCAACCATGTCGAGGTGCTCGGCTATGTCTGATCTTTGGCTCTCGGAACTCGCCGATGCCATTCGCGACACCATCGTCATGGTCGGTGTATCCGCCTTCGTCGCGGCTCTGATTGGGATTCCGCTTGCGCTCGTGCTGGTCACCACGACGCGCGGCGGCATCTTTGAAAAACGCGTGGTCAACAGCACGCTCGGGGCGCTCGTCAATGCGTTCCGCTCTACGCCGTTCATCATTCTGCTGGTCGCGTTGCTGCCGCTCACGCGTTTGCTGATCGGCACCACGATCGGCGTATGGGCGGCCATCGTGCCGCTCAGCATTGCGGCCATTCCCTTCTTTGCACGCGTGGCCGAAGTGAGCTTGCGCGAGGTGGATCGTGGTTTGATCGAAGCCGCGCAGGCAATGGGCGCGCAACGCCGGCACATCATCTGGCACGTGCTGCTGCCCGAGGCGTTGCCGGGCATTCTCGGCGGCTTCACGATCACCGTGGTGGCGATGATCGGTTCCTCGGCCATGGCGGGCGCGGTCGGCGCCGGCGGTCTCGGCGATCTGGCGATCCGCTACGGCTACCAGCGTTTCGATACCACCGTGATGGTCACGGTGATCGTGTTGCTGATCGTGATTGTGACGGCGGTGCAGTTTGTCGGCGACCGCTTCGTGCGACGGCTTGCGCAACGCGCATAATTGGCGTCTCGCTTGCCAAAACTCTTCACGTGGACATTGCATGAACGAACCTCGTCATCCCGAGGCACTGGGAAACTTGCAAGCCGGCGCCGCGCCCGTGGTGCGCGACCTCAGCGGCTTGCTCGCCGCATTGCGTGCCAGCGCGGCCCAGCGCGATCGCGACGGCGGCCACGCCGCGCAGGAAAAACAATGGATCGCCGACGCGGGTCTGGTCACGCTCGCCGTGCCGCGTGAATTCGGCGGTGCCGGCGTGCGCTGGCCCGAGATCTACGAGACGATTCGGAAGATCGCGCGAGTCGACAGTGCGCTCGCGCATTTGCTGGGCTTCACGTGCTTGCAGGTGGTCAGCGTCAATGTATGGGGCAATCCGGAACAACGCGCCCGTTATCTGAGCGGCACCGTTGAAGGGCGCTGGTGGTGGGGCAATGCCGTCAATCCGCTCGACACGCGGCTCGTTGCAAACGCAACCAGTGACGGCGGCTATCGTCTCGATGGGCAAAAAGGCTTTTGCTCGGGTACCCGCGGCTCACACATGATGACGGTGTCCGCGCACGATCCGGCGACCGGCAAACCGGTGTTCGCCGTCGTGCCGACCACGCGCGAAGGCATCACCGTCAATGAAGACTGGAATCCGATCGGTCAGCGGCAGACCGACAGCGGCAGCGTCTCCTTCGTGCAGGTCAAAGTCGAGCCGCATGAGGTGCTGGAGCGGGCCGACACGCCGTTCGCGAGTCTGCGCACGCTGATCTCGCAGCAGGTGTTGACCAATCTGTTCGTCGGCATCGCCCAGGGCGCCCTTGAAGAAGCACGCGCTTACGTCACGCAGCATGGCCGGCCGTGGATCTCTTCCGGCGTCGATAAAGCCACCGACGATCCCTACCTGATCCAGCGTTTCGGCGAAATGCGGCTGCAAGCGGTGAGCGCGGAAGCGCTGGCAACACGTGCCGCCTTCGCGCTCGAGGATGCGTGGCAACAGGGCCCGGCTTTGGACGCCGAAACCCGCGCACATGTTGCACTCGCTACCTCTGAGGCGAAAATCGTCGCGCACCGCGCCGCGCTCGACGTCAGCGAAAAACTCTTCGACGCCTGCGGCGCGCGCGCCACGCACGCGCCGCTCGCGCTCGACCGCTTCTGGCGCAACGCGCGCGTGCACACGCTGCACGATCCGCTCGACTATCGCGTACGCGACGTCGGCCGTTATGCGCTGAACGGAACGTTGCCGGAAGTTTCTTTGTACACTTGAGGCGGTTCGCGGCGTCCGGCACGGAGCGCCGCGGTGTGTCCCCTTCAAGAGAGCATCGGATTGCAGTTCAAACTACCGACCACCGCCACGGCGCCTTTTTGCCCATCCGAGGTGCAAGGCTCGGTCAGCGTCACGCAGGGCGCGCCATTCTGGAAAAAAATCCTTCAATTCGCCGGGCCCGGTCTGCTGATTTCGATCGGCTACATGGACCCCGGCAACTGGGCTACCGACATCGAAGCGGGGTCGCGCTACGGCTACAGCCTGCTGTTCGTCGTCATGCTGTCGAGTCTTGCGGCAATGGCACTGCAATGCCTGAGCATGCGTCTTGGCATCGCGACCGGGCGGGATCTCGCGGAATTGTCGCGGCTGCGTTATTCACCGGGTGTCGCGCGTTTTCAGTGGCTGCTTGCCGAGCTGTCGATCGTGGCCTGCGACCTGGCCGAAGTGCTCGGCGGCGCGCTGGCTTTCCATCTGCTCTTCAAGTGTTCGCTCACCACCGGCGTGTTGCTGACCGCGTTCGACACGCTGATCGTACTGGGTCTGAAGGGCAAGAATTTCCGCGATCTCGAAGCGATCATGCTCGGCTTGATCGCGACCATCGGCGTTGGCTACATCATCGAACTGGCGCTGGTGCAGCCGCATTGGCCGTCGGTTGCCCAAGGACTGATTCCTTCGTGGCAGGCGCTCAGCAGCCGCGAGCCGATGTATCTGGCGATCGGCATTCTCGGCGCGACCGTGATGCCGCACAACCTCTATCTGCATTCGTCGATCGTGCAGACGCGCGCGGTGAAGCGCGATTCGGCCAGCATCAGGTCGGCGATCGGCATGTCGCGCATCGATACGATCGTCTCGCTGGTGCTCGCGTTGCTGATCAACATGGCGATTCTGATTCTCGCGGCCGCCGCGTTCCATGCCACCGGCCACAATCAGGTCACCGAGATCGAAGACGCGTACAAGCTGCTGGCGCCGATCGTCGGCACGGGTTTCGCGGCGGTGCTGTTCGCCATCACGCTGCTGGCGTCGGGGCAAAGTTCGACCTTCACCGGCACGGTAGCGGGGCAGGTCATCATGGAAGGCTTTCTCAAGCTGAAAATTCCGTGCTGGCAACGGCGCTTCATCACGCGGGCACTCGCCTTGATTCCGGCGCTGATCGGCGTGCAGATGATGGGCAACGGCGCGGTCGGCAAATTGCTGGTCGCAAGCCAGGTCGTGCTGAGCCTGCAACTGCCGTTCGCGCTTTATCCGCTGATCCGCATGACGAACGACCGTTCGCTGATGGGTGAGTTCGCCAACCGGCTGCCGACGCGGCTCGTCGCCTGGTCGCTGTTCGTACTGATCAGTGCGGCGAACCTGTGGCTGGTGGTGCAGACGGTGGGGCTGGTGGGGTGACTGCGGCGTTGAGGGAGAGGGGTCTGTCGCGCGATGCCCGGTTGAAAAACGGGCTCACTCCGCTTCAGGATGCGAGGCGCGAGCCGGGTGCGATTCTGACGGCGGCAAACACAATATAAAAAAGGTCCGCGTGGTGGCGGACCTTCTTCCGGGTTGCTTCGGTTTGAATCAGGCTGGACCGGCCATCATCGATTCAAGGCAACTTAGGCGGCTTGCGCGATCTGCGCGGCTTCGAGCGCTTCCTGGCGAGCGGCGGCGGCCTTCTTGGTCTTGCCGGCGCGCGACGGCGGTTGGCAAGCGCCACACACCACGTTGTGTTGCAGATCGTGCTTGTGCGCGACGAACTTGCCGGTGCAACGGCAGCATTTCGTCAGTTGCAGGATATTGGCGTCGAAAAAACGGACCAGCGTCCATGCACGCGTCAGATCCAGTACCGGTTCGCTTTCGCTGTGCTGGCAATGTTCCAGATACAGCCGATACCCTTTGGTAAGCGCATCCAGATGCGAGCAGCGCGCTTCGTTCTTCAGAAACAGGTACGTGTTGTAAAACAACGACGCGTGGATGTTTGCCAGCCACGTCATGTACCAGTCCGCCGAAAACGGCAGCATGCCCTTGGGCGGAGAAACGCCTTTCACCTCGCGGTACAGGCGGATCATGCGGTCGCGCGAAAGCGTCAATTCACTTTCGAGCACTTGCATGCGCGCGCCGAGTTCAATCAGCGCGATCGCACGGAAAACTTCTTGCGCGTCTTCTGTCAGGCTACGCTTGAGCATCGCGGTCACCTCGATTAAGCAAACTGCTCAGCAGGCTGGCCTGCAAGTAGGATCGCCGCATGAGTCGGTGCAACGGCTGCGTGCTTCGTCGTTTGCGTCAACGCCGACAACATCGCGTGGTCGTTGAAGCGGAAAAAGCATAAAAGCTGATCGGAAGCGGCCAGCTTGACGATCTGCGCGAGCGACAGCCCGGCAAGCAAATCAGCCAGTTCCGACGACAGTCCCAGTCGGAACATTCCGACCGGTTTGTCCTCACGCAACATACGTTGCGCGAGCATGATGTAAGACAAGTTAATCTCGCGGATTGAATCCAGCGTCTCGCTGCTACGGTCCATTTTTTGTGTTTCCGAAGCCCCGAATTACTATGTCGGCTTTTTTTGCCGTTATGTCTTTTGTGCCTCGCCGGAAACGAGATCCTCCGGCTACATGTCACCACCTGATACATCGCGTTACATTTCGTAACAGCTTGGGTCGAATTGTATGAAGGGTAAAACAAGAAATCAATCCCTTCTCAAAAAAATATCTCAAAAAGATACATCTAATATCGGTAACTCTTTCACGGACCTGTAATAGAGAGCGCTTCGGTGGTTTTTTGCGGCCCGCGAATTTCGTCTAATCCGTGGAAACCCTTGTGTGATGGGGTCTGCGGCAATTTGTCTGAGCAAAGACGGAGTCGCGGCCGGGAACCGGAAATTGAGGAGTTGAACTGGAAAGGAAATAGAAAGCGGGGTCAATTAAAAGTAATAAATACCGTTCATTGATCTCGCCATGGGGACACATCAGAGACGTAACAGATTGGTGCGGCCCCAGTTACAAATGAGGCCGCATTTGTAACGTTTAGCAACCGCTGGCGCGGACCCGTTCGACTTCGAGGCCGAATGCCGGGCGCAGACGGGTGCCGAGCACGTTGCCGGCGAAAGCGGCGACCAGCCACAACCAGCCGTGCAAGCTGCCTGACACGATGCCGCTGAAATAGGCGCCGATGTTACAACCATAGGCCAGACGGGCTCCGTAGCCGAGCATCAGGCCGCCGACCACGGCCGCGATCAGCGAACGGGCCGGTACCTTCCAGACCGGCGCGTAACGGCCGGCGAGCGCGGCGGCCGTCATGGCGCCGAGGACGATGCCGAGGTCCATCACCGTGGTGACGTCATGTGTAACAGGCGCGGCCAGAGCGCCGGCGTTGGCGTGAGCGGCCCAGTATGGCCAATTGGCCACATCGATACCCAACGCGGCAAACAGCTTGGCGCCCCACAGCGCGAACGCCGAGGTCACACCCCACGGGCGGCCGGACAGCGCCAGGGTCGCGAAGTTGAGCAAGACCAGAGCGATGGCGCCGACGAACAGGGGCCACGGACCGTGCAGCCATGGTGACGCGTGGGGTTCGCGAAGCGGTTCGCTGACCAGCCGGCCATGACGGCGCCGTTCGACCCATACGGTGAGGGCCGCAATCGTGGCGAACATGACCAGATTCAACACGATCGCCCAGCCCGCTCCGAGTGCGGTCACCATCGAAAGCGGTTTGAGCGACGGCAGTGCCGTCCAGAACGGCATGTGCGCGGTTGCGACAACCGAGCCGATGACGAACGCCACCAGCGTGACGATCATGCGTGTGCTGCCGCCGCCCACGGTGTACAACGTGCCGGACGCGCAGCCGCCGCCCAACTGCATGCCGATACCGAACATGAAGGCACCGACCAGCACGGACGTGCCTGCCGGCGCGACCAGGCCGACCACCGGCTGGCCGAACAGCGTGCCTGCGGCGAGCGCCGGAAAGAACAGCAGCACGCCGAGCGCCAGCATCAGCATTTGCGCGCGCAGACCGGCGCCGCGGCCGTCGGCGATAAAGACCCGCCACGCGGAGGTAAAGCCGAACGCCGCGTGATAGAGCGACACGCCGAGCAGCGCGCCAACAACGTAGAGCGCCGCCTGGCGGCCGCTCACGGTTTGCGCCAGATAGACGGCGCCCAGCGCGATGAGTAAGAGCGCGGCGCCTAGCGGTTTCGGATTGATGTCGAAACGGCGGGGTACGCGCGGAAGCGAAGTGGAAAGATCGGACATGGTATTTAACTGACGAGCGGCAGATCGAAGGTAGCCCGGGAACGGGAGGTGACCCGCTTCAGGGTTGGTGTGGCGGAAAGTGATTAAAAAAGATAGCACGGATTGCGTGCTTAAGCAGGGCGACCGAAGCTCTACCCGTTAGCTGTTACATGAAGCGCGCCATCAGATCGGCGTCGTGGAACACCCCGTTGACGTTCAGCGCGCCGATCTCGCAGCCGTATTTGCGAAAACCAAGCGACTCGTAGAGTTTGCGGGCGGGCTCGTTCCGGCTGCCCACCATCAACTGGATCTGCCGCAGGCCTTCTATTCGCGTCGCGCGCGCCAGCAACTCATCGAGCAATGCGCGCCCGACGCCGCGGCCCGCAGCCTCCGGCGCGACATACATGCCGACGACGGAGGCCTTGTGCCGTTCCTTGTCGCTCTGGCTGCGCAGCAATCCGACCATGCCGATCAGCGGCGCATTGGCCGATGCGTAGGCGCCCAGCAAAAACTCGCCTTCGGCGGCGCGTGTGCCTTGCAACATCGCATCGTACCGTGCTGCGCCCTTGGCTAGCGCTTCCTCGTAGCTTTGACCGAATGACTCCGGATGTGCCTTTAGTCCTCGCAGCCGAAGCTGGAAGTAGGCATCGCGGTCGGCCGGACCGAGCTGGCGCACCAGTGGGTCGTTGTTGATCAAATGCGTCTCCATGTGGTTTGGATGATGGTGCACAAGCGGTAACAACCCGGTGTGTATCTCGCCCGGGATTCTGCGGCCCCGCTGCCATGCTATTGCTTCACGGCTTCACGGCTTCACGGCTTCACGGCTTCACGGCTTCACGGCTTCACGGCTTCACGGCTTCACGGCTTCACGACTTCACGGTTCCATGGCTTCACGGCTTCGCAGCTTCA
>NZ_JAXDPY010000634.1:0-3314 GCF_034668105.1 Paraburkholderia sp.
GTGATCGGCACCGAGGAAGAATTCCGCATCGCCGGCGGCAAGAGCGAACTCGTCGACGCACTCGCGACGGTGCGCGCCGTGACACCGGCCACATTGGTCCTGAAGCGCGGGCCGATGGGCTGCCAGATCATCGACGGCAAGGTTCCCGCCACGCTTGACGATTTGCCGATTCATGGCGGCGTGGAAGTCGAAGTGCTCAACGTGCTCGGCGCGGGCGACGCATTCGCGTCCGGTTTTCTCTCCGGATGGTTGCGCGACCAACCACTCGAAGCCTGCGCGCGCGCGGCCAATGCCAGCGGCGCGCTGGTGGTATCGCGCCACGGTTGCGCGCCCGCGATGCCGACGCCAGCCGAACTCGACTACTTCCTGCGCGAGGCCAAAGCCGATCCGCAACGCATGCGCCGCCCCGACCGGGATGCGACGCTGGCACGCCTGCATCGTGTCTCGCCTGCCCGCAAACCATGGGACGAAGTACTCGGGTTCGCGTTCGACCACCGCAACCAGTTCTTCGAACTCGCCCAGCAGACCGGTGCCGACGAAGCGCGCATCGTGCAACTGAAGGGCCTGTTCGTGCAAGCCGTCGCGCAGACGGAAACCGCGTTGGGATTGCAAGGCTGCGTCGGCATATTGAGCGACGACCGCTACGGTCAGGACGCCTTGAATGCCGCCACCGGCCGCGGCTGGTGGATCGGCCGGCCGGTTGAACTGCCCGGGTCCGTGCCGCTCGTGTTCGACCATGGCCGCTCGATCGGCACCGCGCTGATCGCGTGGCCACAGGAACACATTGCCAAGTGCCTGGTGCAATGCCATCCCGACGAACCGGTCGAACAACGCCTCGAACAGGAAGCACAACTGCGGGCGCTGTACGACGCGACGCAAGCAAGCGGCCACGAATTGCTACTCGAAGTGATTCCGCCGAAGCACGCACATCTTCCGCAAGCACCGGACATTGTCTATCGCGCGTTGAAGCGGCTGTACAACATCGGCATCTATCCGGAATGGTGGAAGCTCGAACCCATGGACGCCGCGCAATGGCAAGCCGTCGACGCGCTGATCGCCGAGCGCGATCCGTATTGCCGGGGCGTGGTGCTGCTCGGTTTGTCCGCGGCTGTCGAGCAACTGGACGAGGGCTTTCGCGCGGCGGCACAATCGGCAACGTGCCGGGGCTTCACCGTGGGCCGCACGATTTTTCACGAACCGAGCCATGCATGGCTCGCGGGAGAAATCGGCGACGACGAACTGATCGCGCGCGTGCGCCGCACCTTCGAAACGCTGATCGCATCGTGGCGTGCGGCGCGCGGAGCGAGCCACGCGCCGCTTCCCACGGCGCGCCATGCACATCAGGAGCAGGCGGCATGAACGAGCGCATATTGCATCACGATGCGGCGTCCGCCAACGACGCCGTCCAGGCACCCGCGCTGTCGGGCGGCACCCTCCGTCTGACCACCGCCCAGGCGCTGCTGCGCTACCTCGCCGCGCAAACTGTCACGAGCGAAGACGGCACCGCCACCGAACCGCTCTTCGGCGGCGTGTTCGCGATCTTTGGACACGGCAATGTGGCCGGCATGGGCGAAGCGTTGTATCAGCATCGCGAAGCATTGCCCACCCTGCGCGCCCATAACGAACAGGCGATGGCGCACAGCGCGATCGCCTACGCCAAAGCGCATTTTCGCCGCCGCATGATGGCCGTCACGACTTCGATCGGACCCGGCGCGACCAATCTGATCACGGCAGCCGCGCTTGCGCATGTGAATCGTCTGCCCGTGCTGCTGTTACCCGGCGACGTGTTCATCTCGCGTGCACCCGATCCGGTGTTGCAGCAGGTGGAAGATTTTCATGACGGCGGCGTCTCCGCCAACGATGCGTTCAAGCCGGTGTCGCGCTACTTCGACCGCATCGTGCATCCGGCGCAGTTGCTCAATGCGTTGCCGCGCGCCTTGCGTGTGCTCACCGACGCCGCGTTGTGCGGTCCCGTCACACTCGCATTGCCGCAGGACGTGCAGGCGCAGGCATGGGATTTCCCGGCTGATTTCTTTGCGCCGCGCGTCGTCACGTTTCACTCCCCCGCGCCGCGTGCGGAAGACATCGACGCGGCGGTCGCGCGCCTGCGCCGCGCCAGGCGGCCGCTGATCGTCGCGGGCGGTGGCGTGCTCTATGGCCGCGCGACCGAGGCGCTGCACCGCTTCGCGGTAGCGCACGGCGTCCCGGTGGCGGAGACGCAGGCCGGCAAGGGCTCGCTCGCATGGAACGATCCGTTGAACGCCGGCGCACTGGGCGTGACCGGCTCGCCTGCCGCCAATGCGCTCGCCCACGACGCGGACTGCGTGCTCGCAATCGGCACGCGCTTGCAGGACTTCACCACCGGCTCGAACACCTTGTTCACGCAGGCCGACGTGATCGGCATCAATGCGAATCCCTTCGACGGCCTCAAGCATCGCGCGCTGGTGCTCGAAGCCGACGCACGTCTTGCGCTCGATGCGCTCGCCGAACCTCTGCAAGGCTGGCACGCGGATCGCACATGGACCGCGCGCGCGCACAAACTCGCGACCAGCTGGCGCGATACCGTGGGCACGCTCACGCATGCGCCGCAACGCGACACCGTGCTGCCGTACGAAGGCGACGTGATCGGCGCGGTGCAGCGTTCGAGCGCGCGTTCCACGCTGGACGACATCGTCGTTTGCGCCGCGGGAACCTTGCCGGCCGAATTGCACAAGCTATGGCGCGCCGGCAAACCGGGGGCGTACCACGTCGAATACGGCTACTCGTGCATGGGCTACGAAATCGCCGGCGGCCTCGGCGTGAAGCTCGCGCGGCCCGCGCGTGAAGTGATCGTGATGCTCGGCGACGGCAGCTATCTGATGATGAACAGCGAGATCGCGACTTCGGTGATGCTCGGCGCGAAGCTGATTGTGGTCGTGCTCGACAATCGCGGCTACGGCTGCATCAACCGCTTGCAGCAGGCCTGCGGTGGCGCGCCGTTCAACAACCTGCTCGACGACTGCATGCAAGGTCCGCTCGGCGCACCTGCCATCGACTTCGCCGCGCATGCGCGCGCGCTCGGCGCGCAGGCCGAACACGTCGCGAACATCGCTGAACTTGAAAACGCGTTGCAACGCGCGCGTGCCGCCGATCGCACCTATCTGATCAGTATCGACACCGACCCCGCGCGCACCACCGATGACGGCGGCTGGTGGTGGGAAGTCGCCGTACCCGAGGTATCCACGCGCGACACCGTGCGTGCCGCACGTTCGCAATACGACGCGCAACTTGCCGCACGCGCCGCGCCCGCCGATCCTGGCGAACGGCCCGGCCAC
>NZ_JAXDPY010000635.1:0-7489 GCF_034668105.1 Paraburkholderia sp.
TGTCGAGCGCGCGAATATGTAGAGTACGGGCATCATGAGGGGCAAAAGTGACGAGCGCCCCCTCTGTGTGTGTGCGAAATGGGCAATCCATAAGGCAGCGCTCTGGCGGCAGTAGGTACCAACGCCATGCTCGTAGTTGCAGTGAAGTCGCCACGTTGTCTGTGACGCACAGCTGGTCCTCCGGCCCATATACACTGACGCTTTCGCTGACGATGGAAGGATGCGTATGGACCGGTTTCTCAGCATCGAGGCATTCGTGCGGGTCGCAGAAGCGAGCAGCTTCGCGGAAGCAGCCAGGCAGCTTGGTGTGACCAGTTCAGTGGTGACAAATCGGATTCAGCAACTGGAGAAATTCGTCAATGCTCCTCTCTTTCACCGAAGCACGCGCCATGTGCGTTTGTCCGAGGTGGGAGAAGCGTTTTACCGGGAATGCGCAGAGGTCGTGGGTCGGGTGAATGAGCTAACCGACCAGATGCGCGAGCTTCGGGCAACGCCTACTGGTCGCCTTCGCGTTCAGATGCTACCGGGCTTTGCGCTCGGCCATTTCGGTATCCCAATGGCCGAGTTCAATCAGCGCTATCCTGGCATCCAGCTTGACGTGATAGTCAACGACCGCGTTGTCGACCCGGTTGAAGAAGGGTTTGATATAGCATTCCAGATATTCCCTGCGATTTCGGAATCGCTCATTGAGCGGCGACTCTTCACTGTTCGCCGCCTGTTCTGCGCCGCCCCCGCATACATTACTGAACATGGTGCGCCGCAGCACCCGCGCGACTTGTTGCAGCACACAACGGCTCTCTATTCGGGCTATCCCTCGCGAAACCGGTGGACGCTAACTCGGGGGGACGAAGTCGTCGAGATGGAGCTGCCGGGCATGATTCGGTCAAACTCGGTTCATCTACTTCGCGACTACGCGCTTACTGGCGGCGGTGTCGTGTGCTTGCCGACGCTGGTGGCAAGCGCCTCGCTTCTCGACGGCTCTCTGGTGCCTATCTTGACGGAGTATCACCTTTCGCATCTGAGCTTCGCAGCGGTCTATCCCGCCACGCAGCGGCAGGCCCTGAAGGTCAAGGCGTTAGTGGAGTTTCTCGCGGAGTATATCGGCGATGAACCCGCTTGGGACGTGCCTTTGATTGAGCGCGGCTGGGTATGCTGACGAGCTCGATTGTTCGCGAACCGCAAATGCCGTAATCGTCATCCCGCGGGTTGTTGCCGCCGCCTCCTGCTCCTACAGTTGAAGCTAACGAAAGCTTCAACTACAGGAGACAGCAATGACCGACACGGCATTCCATACAGTCTTTGGCTCGCTCGATAGCTACCGCAAGGGCGACATTGAAATCACGAGCGGAAGCGCTCGCCACTATGCCTTCTCGAACATCTTCGAGGTGGCTTCGCACTCGGCCCCCTACGAAAAGGTCGTGGTCGGCAAAAATCTTGAATACGTCATCGAAGTGCTCCGGATTGAGGGCCGTTCGGCATGGTTCGCGTGCGCGCACGACGAGTTCACCATCTTGATGGATGGTGAGGTTCAAATCGACTTCATCAAGCTCGACACGCCGCCTTCAGGCGGAAGCGGGACCATTCACGCTGGCGAGGAGCCTGCGGGCTGTCCGATGGGTCACGTCGTATTGCGCAAAGGGCATCAGGCCATGTTGCCGGCCGGCTGCGCGTATCGGTTCACTGCGCGCAAGCCCGGTGTCGCGCTCGTGCAGACCATCTTGGGCCAACTATCGGTGCAGAAGTGGGCGGACGTCTGCCTGCATTGACATTCCCGCATCGAACATTCTCAGGAGACAAGCTATGGCCACGCTCGAAACCAATGACCACGCCCTCGGTTTTGCCGCAGACACCGTGCGCGCGACCGAGCCCGACGCGACTACCGGTTACCGCCGCTTCACGCTCGGCGCATTCGAATTTCAACGCGACGAGTATTTTGTGAAAATCAACTGGCCGGCGAAAGGCCAGACGCGCACGCACGCGGTCCCCGCAGACGCGTTCCTGCGTGCAATGATGCGTGATGTCGCGTGGGGCTTTTTCTATGGCTGGGTAAATTTCGACCACGTATTCGGCACGCGCAATCACTACGGCAAGGTCGATGTCTATGCCGGAACTTTCAACGGAATCATGAAAGACGCTGGGGTCGACTACACCGAGACCTTCGAAACGCCGACCATTATGGCCACCTTCAAGGCCATGCTGCACGACTGGACCAATGAAGGCTTCGACCCGTTCGCTGCGCCGGAGGAGACCGGAACTGCTTTCGGTCGCAAGCACGGCGACAATGGCGCGGCCATCGAACGTACTCGCATCGCAACGCGCAGGATGCCAGGCCTCGATGGTGATTCGCCCTTGCGCGATGACCTGCCGGTCAATCGGGCATTCCTCGATGTCGTACAGGACGAGCCTGAGGTTCATGCCCAGGCTGGCTTCGAGGGCGAACTGCATGCGTTCAATCTCTTCAAGTATCTGTCACGCTCCGACGTGACCTGGAATCCGTCCGTCACGTCCGTCTGCGGTCGCAGTCTGTTCTGTCCGACGACCGAGGAATTCATTCTCCCGGTGTTCCACGGGAACGACCGTGTCGAATGGTTCCTGCAACTCTCCGACGAAATCGTCTGGGATGTCGGCGACAAGAACACCGGTGCGCCGCGCGCCCGCATCACGATGCGTGCGGGCGACATCTGCGCGATGCCGGCCGACATTCGACATCAGGGGTATTCGACGAAGCGCTCGATGTTGCTTGTCTGGGAGAACGCGACACCGGACCTTCCGCAACGATACGAGAGCGGCGAGTTTGCGCCATACCCGATTGAGTTTTAAGTGGCGAGCCAGCAATAACCCGAGGACGATTTATGCAAACCCAACTCTTCATCGACGGTCGCTTCGTCGATGCCGTCGACGGCGGCACTATCGACGTGCTGAATCCTCACGACGGCTCGCTCATCACGAAGATTGCAGCGGCCAGCGCAGCAGACGTTGACCTGGCTGTCGAGGCGGCCACTCGTGCTTTCCCGAAATGGTCGACCATGGCGGCAGCGGAACGCGGACGACTGTTGTTGCGCCTCGCCGATGCCATCGAGGCAAATGCGGAGGAGCTCGCCCAACTGGAGTCGCTGGACACGGGCCATCCGATTCGCGACTCGAGGGCCCTCGATGTACCGCGCACCGCTGACTGCTTCCGCTATTTCGGCGGTATGGCCGACAAGCTGCAAGGCTCCGTGATTCCCGTCGAGACCGGCTTCCTGAACTACGTGCAGCGTGCCCCCGTCGGCGTTGTCGGGCAAATTGTTCCGTGGAATTTTCCGCTCATGTTCACGAGCTGGAAGATGGGGCCGGCGCTTGCGGCCGGCAACACAGTGGTGCTAAAGCCGTCGGAAATCACGCCGCTCTCGACCCTGCGTATTGTTGAATTGATGGCCGAAGTAGGCTTCCCCGCAGGCGTGGTGAACGTCGTGCCGGGATACGGTCACACGGCCGGTCAGCGTCTCGCCGAGCACCCGGCGGTAGGCAAGATTGCGTTCACGGGCTCGACGGCGACGGGCCGACGGATTGTCGAGGCGTCACAGGGCAACCTGAAGCGCATCCAGCTGGAGCTGGGCGGCAAGGGCGCCAACATCGTCTTCGACGACGCCAATCTAGATGCCGCGATTAACGGCGCAGCATGGGCAATCTTTCACAACCAGGGGCAGGCATGCATTGCAGGTTCGCGTCTCGTCTTACACGAGCGCATCGCTGACGAGTTCCTTGAACGGTTTGTTTCGCTTGCGTCTTCTATCCGCATGGGCAATCCGCTCGACGCAAACACGGAGATGGGGCCGCTTACCTCGAAGCAGCATCTGGACCGCGTGTTGACGTTCGTCGAAGCTGCACGTGAACAGGGCGGCCGGGTGCTCACGGGCGGGAGCGCGCCCCAAGACCCGGCGCTTGCAAATGGCTACTACGTCCGTCCTACGGTTATCGAGGCGAAGACTGCCGCCGACCGTATTGCGCAGGAAGAGGTATTTGGGCCCTTCGTTACCGTGCTGCGGTTCAGCAGCGACGAAGAGGCTCTTTCTATCGCGAATGGCACCGAGTATGGCCTCGGTAGCGGTCTCTGGACCCGCGACCTGTCGCGTGCGCACAAGACTGCCTCGCAAATCCGAGCAGGTATGTGCTGGATTAACTGCTACAAGCGTGTCAATCCTGGCAGCCCATTCGGTGGCGTGGGGCAGTCCGGATACGGTCGTGAAATGGGCTTCGAGGCGATGCACGACTACACCGAAGCACGGTCTGTGTGGGTCAACGTCGACGGCAACGTGCCGCCGCACTTCAAGCGCTGAGGCCTGAATGGAGCGCTTTGTCTACCAGGGTACGCCGTCCCGTGTGGTTTTCGAGTGCGGCGCACTTTCGCAGCTACCCGAAGAGCTGGATAGACTGGGGGCCCGGCGCGCGCTCGTCCTGTCGACCCCTGAGCAGTTGCAGTTGGCTAACCGGGTAAGGGGCATATTGGGTGAGCGCGCAGCTGGCGTGTGCGCACAAGCAGTCATGCATGTGCCGCTCGAGGTCGCACGTGCAGCCCGTGAGATGGCCACGGAGCTTGGCGCGGACTGTTGTGTCGCGATAGGTGGTGGCTCGACGATTGGGCTCGGTAAAGCGATAGCGCTTGAGTCGGCACTGCCAATCATCGCAGTGCCGACAACCTATGCGGGTTCAGAGATGACACCAATCTTTGGCCTCACCGAGGGACGTCTGAAGAGAACCGGACGCGATGCCCGCGTGTTGCCCCGTACCGTGCTGTACGACCCGTCCTTAACGCTTTCCTTGCCGGCAGACGTCTCCTCAGCATCCGGAATCAATGCAATGGCGCACGCAGTCGAGGCGCTGTATGCAGAGGATGCGAATCCCATAATCAGCCTTATGGCGGAAGAGTCGATACGTGCCCTGGGCGAAGCACTGCCGGTAGTTGTGCATGCGCCGGGCGACGCCGGGATGCGAAGCCGGGCACTTTACGGTGCATGGCTTGCGGGAACCTGTCTCGGTGCAGTCGGTATGGCACTGCACCACAAGCTCTGCCATACGCTTGGCGGCACATTCAATTTGCCTCATGCCCAGACACACGCAATCATGCTTCCGCACACAGCCCACTACAACCACCGTGCGGCCCCCGAGGCGTTACGGAAAGTTGCCAGAGCCCTTGGCGGCAATGAACCTGCCGAGGCGGGTCGGCTGTTATTCGAACTGAATCAGCAACTGGGAATTCCGGTAGCGCTGGCGGATATTGGGCTACCTGAAAGCGGTCTCGATGAGGCCGCTGAACTGGCGTGCAAGAACCCGTACGCGAACCCTCGTCCTGTTGAACGCGAAGCAATTCGTCAGCTTTTGCAGGATGCATGGGAGGGGCGGGCGCCGCATTGAGTTTAAAGAGGTGGGTAAATGGAGGGAGACATGACGATTGAAAATCAACAGAGCGACAGTGTGTTGACCGAACAGGTCATCGCCAGCTTCGACGGGGCGCCAGACGCACGCTTGCGCATCTTGATGCAGAGCTTGGTGCGGCATCTTCATGCATTCGTGCGCGAGGTAGAACCGACTGAGGCGGAGTGGATGGGAGCTGTCCGCTTTCTCACCGAAACCGGCAAGATGTGTGATGACCTGGTGCGACAAGAGTTCATTCTCCTGTCGGATACGCTCGGCGTGTCCATGCTCGTCGACGCTATAAACCACCGTTATGCAACGGGGGCGACAGACACGACCGTGTTTGGTCCTTTCTACATCGAGGGAATGCCTGAGCGCGTATATGGAGAGAACATGGCCCTAACGCCCGGGACACCGGTCGTCGTGCGGGGACGCGTCCTCGGTACGGACGGCGAGCCAGTCGCAGGCGCGATTCTCGACGTGTGGCAGACAGCGGAGAACGGGATGTATTCCGGTCAGGATACCGCCCAGCCACACGGTAATCTTCGAGGACGCTATAGGACCGACTCCGAAGGGCGCTACGCAATCACCACAATCTTGCCCGTCAGCTATCCCATTCCAACCGACGGTCCAGTTGGCAGGATGCTTGGAGCAACCGGCAGGCACCCGTGGCGACCTGCGCATCTGCATTTTATGATTGATGCGCCAGGGCGTCGCAAGCTTGTTACCCATCTGTTTGACGAAGACGACCCGTTTTTGAAATCGGACGCAGTCTTCGGTGTCAAACCTTCGCTAATGGTCGCATACCGGGACCGCCCCGCGGACGATGAGCTGGCCCGACAGTTCAAACTGGCCGGCCCTTATCGCGAAGCGTGTTACGACTTTGTTCTCGACCGGAGCTAATGGAAATGGTCCGTTTTTACGCTGTTTTCGCCACCGACAAGCCGGACATGCGAGAAGTCCGTGAACGTGTTCGCCCGAGCCATCGAACCTATTTGCGAAGCGCAGCGCAGCATGGCGTGTTTGTGCGTCTCGGCGGCCCCACGTTGGCGCCGCATTGCGATGCCATGAATGGCACGTTGCTGGTGGTTGAGGCAGACGACATTGATGCCGTCATGCAATTTGTCGGAAACGACCCATACATGAAGGAAGGTCTTTTCGCGCGTGTGGAAGTGCGCCCTTGGGACTGGAGCCTCGGCAATCCCGAGCGGCGGGTGTGAGCCATGAGTACAAGGCAACTATGTCGGTTCGATGAAGTCCCGGATGGCGGGGCGCGCGTCATTGACGAAGAGTGCGCCGGCCGTCCCGTGGTGGTTGTGCGGCGTGGGGAGCGGGTGTGGGCATATGTAAATCGTTGCCCGCACTTTTCGGTTCCACTAGATTTCGAGCCCGGAACTGTCTTTTGTTACAAGACACAGGTACTCATGTGTGCGCACCATAGCGCGCTGTTCAGATTCGATGATGGTCGGTGCATTGAAGGCCCATGTGAGGGCTCTGCCCTGGAGGCAGTGCCGGTCGAGGTGGACCGGAGCGAATGGGTGATTCTCGCTCGATAGCCGCGATAGGCACTTCGTCAGGGAATCAATGCGGCGTCGCTCAACTTTTAGATTCCATCCGCATAAACTTACTCGCTAGATATGTCTTTACTTCGTCATAAGTTAAAGACTTTCTTCGACATATAAAGCCATAAGTTGGGCGGAGCTCTTTTTTGCAGGACACACCGAAAGAAAGCTCCATCGTTTGATACGCAAGCAAGGAAATCGAAGCGCTACGCGTGAAGGATGCCCGGTGTTTCTGTGTGCTGTCGGAAATGTTGTGGGCTCACGGACCAGGTTCTGTTCACCTGCAATAGGCTAGACTAAATCTGACAGTGGTCGGTTTCTCGTGCTGTTGCGCGTCGGCGGGCGCCGATATCAGCGTAGCGTCGACGACTGATCCCGCTTTGAGCATCAATCCCTTGCTGATCACAATCTCATTGACCAGTGCAAACATCTGCACCGCCAGATCATGTGCTTCGAGCAGGTGACGAAACCTCAGGATCGTGCTCTCGTCGGGCAAACGCGTCATGCCGCCGTCCAGCCCTGCAAAGTCGCGG
>NZ_JAXDPY010000636.1:0-42259 GCF_034668105.1 Paraburkholderia sp.
ATATCGCCTGAGCCAGTCTGGGAAATGAAAGGACTTAATCGTTTAGAGCCGGACTTAAACGTTTAAGTTGACGCATTTGACAAGACGAAGCCATCGCTTGTCAATGGGGGCGCACCATGAGATTTGCGGACAGCGGGCGAGGTTCGGCCCAGCCTCCATGCGCGCAGAAGCTACGTTTCGACCAGGACTTCCGCCGGCTTGCGCGCCAGATCGACGAACGCCTTCAGGTAGTCAATTTCGGTGTCCGTCTCGCGCGCGCCCAAAAAAATCTGCTTGGCGATCCCCTTTCGCCCGAGCCGCACCGGAACGATGTTCATCTTGCCGGCATACTCTTCCACCAGCCAGCGCGGCAGCGCGGCGACGCCTCGTTCGTGCGCGACGACCAGCCGCGTTCGGTCTCGTGCTACCAGTTGGCACTGGCGATCCGCGAAGAAGTGCTGGACCTCGAGAAGGCCGGCGTGCGCGTGATCCAGATCGACGAGGCCGCCTTGCGCGAGGGCTTGCCGCTGCGTAAGGCGCAGTGGAAGGAATACCTCGACTGGGCGGTGCAATCTTTCCGCATCACGGCGAACGGTGTGGAAGACGAGACGCAGATCCACACGCATATGCGCTATTCGGAGTTCAACGACATCATCGCGTCGATCGCCGACATGGACGCCGACGTGATCACGATCGAGACCTCGCGCTCGGACATGGAGTTGCTGGACGCGTTCGACACCTTCAACTATCCGAACGAAATCGGCCCGGGCGTGTACGACATCCACTCGCCGAACATCCCCACGCAGGAGCACATCGTGCAACTGATGAAGAAGGCCGCCGAGCGCATTCCGGCGCAGCGCCTGTGGGTGAATCCGGACTGCGGTCTGAAGACGCGGCAGTGGGAAGAAGTCATTCCGGCGCTGACCAACATGGTGGCGGCTGCGAGGACACTGCGCGCTTCCGTCTGAGGCGCGTACGCCGTCGCCAAGGTCTGGATAATTGACGGCAACCATCACGCCCAGCTACCCTTCCGCCTTGATGGTTCCCGTCACTCGGGATCAAAAGGGAACGCAGTACGAGCAGCCATGCTCCGAGTCTGCGGCTGCCCCCGCAACTGTAAGCGGCGAGTCCGTGCCATTCATGACCACTGGAGCCCCGGGAAGGTCGGCACGCGACGTTGACCCGCGAGCCAGGAGACCTGCCATCAAGCCGAGGTCTGCGCAGCCGCACCGGGCGGGGTGTCCCGATGCGCAAGCACCGCCTTTGCGGTGCCCGTTGCAACGACAGCCCACGCCTCAGGATCTTTAATGTCCACTGCAGTTCAAACCGGTTCCCCGCAAGGGACCTTGCGCCGACGCGTCGTCGGCATGTATGGCGTTCTCGCCGTGTTGTCAGTCTGCGCGTCGCAAGCTGCACAGGCCGCGGACGACGCGTCGTTGCCAGCAGCCGCGCAAGCGCCAGCTGAAACCACGCTGCCGAATATCGTCGTCACCGGCGACACGCAACATCTGCCGCAATCGTTCGACCAACGCTACGCCACGACCCAGGTCCTGACACGCGCCGATCTCGAGCGTCTGTCTCCGGCCGACCCGAGTATCACGCAAGCCCTCGCCACGTTGCCTGGCGTCACCGTTTCGCAAAACGGCGGCCCGGGTTCGTTTGCCTCGGTCAGCATCCGGGGTTCATCCGGCAGTCAGGTCGCCGTGTTTATCGACGGCATCCGGGTCGGCTCCGTCACCACCGGCCAGGCCGCGTGGGCGGATCTCCCAACCTCCGCGTTCGACCGTGTCGAAGTCATCTCAGGGCCGGCGGCCGCGTCGTTCGGTGCGGCGGCGATGGGCGGCGTGGTGCAGTTGTTCACCAACCATGCGTCCAATCAGCCGAACCGGACCGCGATCTCCACGGGCGGCGGTTCGAACAAGACCTTCGACACGCAAATCCGGACCTCGGGCACGATTCCTTCTTCGGGTCCGCTCTCGGGATTGTCCGGGCTGACCTACTCGCTCGGCCTGCACGACTACAACACCGCGGGGATCGATGCGACCCAGCCGTATGCGTTGGGTCACGAGGATGGCCGCAACCCGTACCACGCGCAGGACGTGGATGCACGCCTCGGCTATACGCGCGGCAACTGGTCGCTCTCCACGTTCGCCCTGTACCACAAGTCAGATCTCTCATACGACAGTGCCGGTAGCGCCGACCGGCAGCTCGATCATCAGTTGACAACGGGCCTCGCGTTTCACTGGGACATCACGCCGACCAGCCAGTTCGACCAGTCGGTGGGCTATGCCACGGACCGCCAGTTCCTCTACGCCGACGACCCCGCCATTCCGACCGATGAGATCGACTCGACGCGTTTCAGCACGTCGACTTCGTTGACCCATCAGGAAAAGGGGGCGACGCTGTTCGGTCTGCCGCTATCCGGAGAGACGAAGCTCGCCTACGACTTCAGCCGCGAGCAAGCTTTCCTGCCGGTCGATATCCCGCAGGGCGTGCCGACGCGCAACGATTCAGCGGTGTCGCTCCATCAGTCGACCACGCTCGGTGCACTGACCGTGTTCCTTGCGGGCCGTCACGAGATCATTCAGGGACGGCCGGTCAATACCGGCAATGTCGCCGTGGCCTATGCGATCACACCGGTTTATACGGCGCGCGTTTCGTACGGCAATGCATTCCGTCTGCCGACCTTCAACGACCTCTACTACCCGGGCTTTGGGAATCCGAACCTGTTGCCCGAGCGCAGCGACTCGATCGAAGCGGCGCTGGACGCAGCGACTTCGTTCGGCACTTTCACGGCCGCCGTTTATGACACGCGTGTCCATGACCTCATCTCGTACAACTCCGCGACGTTTCTGCCCGTGAATATCGGACGCGCGCACATCCAGGGTATCGATCTGTCGTACAAGGGCACGCTCGGTAAATCGACGCCCGTCAGTCTCGCGATCGGGCTGCTGAATCCGCAGGACGTGACCGACCAGACGTGGCTTAACCGCCGTCCGCGCCAGACGGTCAGTCTGAGCGTCGATCACACGTGGGACGAGTTCCATCTTCACGCGCTCAGCACCGGCGTCTCGCTGCTTTATGGCGGATCAACCTTCGACGATCAGCTCAACTCGATCTATCTGCCGTCGTACACAACGGTTGCTTTGCGTGCTGCTTATAAGGTCAATTCGCATCTCACCGTGTCGGCCAATCTGTCGAATCTGTTCAACCGGCAGTACGTCACTGCATACGGGTACAACACGTTGGGACGTACGGCGTTTGGGAAGCTGACTTATACGTTCTAAGCGGTAAATGGCCCTCCCTCCGGGCGGCCCGAACGGCTGGGAGGGCGCCAGTTCCGGTCCTCACTCTGGACAGATGATCGACCACCGCCTGCTCAGGGTTTTTCCTGATCTCAATCGATGTCGATATCCGGATCATCGAATCGTCGTAGGAGTATGTCCAACTTCTCCAGGTGAAAGGCGAACACACCATGACTACCGGAACCGTCAATCTTCATCGCGTCTTGCGCGCGACGCCCGAACGCATCTATCGGGCCTTCCTCGAACCCGATGCGATAGCGAAGTGGCTGCCGCCCTATGGCTTCACCTGCCAGGTCCATCATCTGGATGCCCGCGTGGGCGGCACTCACAAGATGTCGTTCCGCAATTTCACCACCGGCAACAGCCACTCGTTCGGTGGCGAGTATGTCGAACTGGTGCCGTTCGAGACAATCCGCTACACGGACCGATTCGACGATACCAACCTGCCTGGCGAGATGCAGGTCACCGTTTCATTGCGGAAAGTGGTCTGCGGGACCGAGGTCACCATCACGCAGGCGGGCGTGCCCGAGGTCATTCCTGTGGAGATGTGCTACCTCGGCTGGCAGGAGTCGCTTGCGCAGCTGGCTAAACTGGTCGAGCCGGAGATTCCCGATTGACTGCACGGAGTCGATATTTGACTGGTTCGCGTGCATGACGACCGCCGAAACGGGGTCATGTACGGGTTGCATGTTGAGTGAGCGGGTGGAAAGTCTGCAGATGTCAGCGCCGCGTCAACGAACGACCGGCGCGCGGCTGGCCGGTTCGTTCGAAAGCGGCGCGCTCAAGCCGTTCCCGATCGTCGACGACCACGTTTTCTCGCTCGACAAGGCAGCAGACGCCTATCGGATCGTGTTCAACGGCGCGCAGCATCGCGTGCTGCTCAAGCCATGAACGTCACGCGCTTCGGCCGAGTTCGCAACGATGAGCCTGTTGCCGATGTTCGCGCGAGACCTTGGAATCGACGCGCCTACGGCGGGTCATGTGATCGGCGCCTACGCGCTGGGCGTTGTCGTGGGCGCGCCGGTCATTGCGCTAGTGGCGGCGCCGGTTGCCCGGCGCACCTTATTGACCATCCTGATGGGCATGTTCGCGCTGGCAAACGGGATGAGCGGCCTCGCGCCCACTTACCACTGGATGCTGGTCTTCCGGTTTCTCAGCGGGCTTCCTCACGGCGCCTATTTCGGCGCCGCGGCGCTGATGGCAACACTCGGCATCGGTGCGATCGGATTCGGCGGCATGTTCGCCGTCTATACGTATCTGGCCAACGTTCTCGGCGCGGTAACCGGCGTTTCCGCGCAATCGCTCCGGTCGTGCAAAGCGTACTTGGCCTGGGCTTTACGCGGCCTGGCCATCTCCGCGGGATACGGATGCACGGCGCCCGGGTGGGTCGGGAGTCTTCTCGCAATCGGCGGGCGGGTCACTCACATCTGTATTACGACTGCGATGATGACGGAGATGGCGAGGACCCCCAACTCGATGGCGGTGAAGCGGGGGTATCTCATGTTCATCATCATCCTCGTGCTCCGCAACAGGAATTTCATCAGGTACCGTCCTCTATCGTCACCGTGTGGTCTGCCGCATTGATGTACTCCCCTATTTCAGGGCATTCATGCGGAACTCAGTCTTTCTGAGGAGATGAACGGCCTGATCTCGTTGCAGTCGTCATTGGCCACTGGCAGACCGCAAATCCGCTGCATTCCGCGGTCATGTCGGCGAAGCACTCCGCGCAGCAGACGGCGGTCATCTTCGGCCAAAGGCTTACCTGCTTCCGAACGCCCTCCTTCAACTCGCCGCATTCATTGCAGCGATCCAGCACACGGACCTGCAGCGGTCGCTTGTGCCACTTTTCGAGTGCGTTCATGTCAGCAGCCCTCGTGTTGATCAGCAAAGTCGACGGCGATGATGTTCGCGCCCGTCCTCCGCGGTTCTGCGAGCCTCGTATTGTCTCGGCCCGGCTCGAGCAAATCTCTTGAGTTCGTTCTCATCGTGACTCTCCATGGAAATGGATACAGATGCTGCCGGGTTCAACGGCCCGGTAATACACGTTCTTATTCAACCAGCGGACGAACGTGTACTCGCCGAATGCGTTGCTACCGATATAAACCCGGTTATGCAGAGCGTTTGACATGGCCGAGATTCAAACGAAATCGCCAGGTCGATGGAATCAAGATAGACGGATGGTTCTCGGAAAACTATTCTACGAACGGTTGCCGCGGCCCTACGTGGACATAGTCCGCCTATACGAACGGATACCTCAAGGGGTGAGGAGGTCCGCGCAGCAAGCGTCGGCGCTGGGGCGAGCCCTGCTTTTCAGGCGCGACGACGGGCATTGCGCCCGCAATGTCAGAATCGGTGCCGCATCCCCACGACGAGCAACAACTGCCGATTGTTGGCGGACGGCGGCACGTTGAACATCGACGCGTTAAATAGCGGCATGCCACCGCCCCCGGTGACGACCTGGTAGAGGCTTTCCAGATAGACGTCGGTGCGTCGGCTAAAGGAATAGTCGGCCTGAGCGATGGCCTCGTGCCATTTTGGATCGAGATGCACGGTTCCTGAGTCGAAATGTCCATCGGTCAGCGTGTACGACGCACCAAGGCTCAACGCATGCGTGACAAAGTACCGGCCATTGATTTCGAAGTTGTCGAACCGGAGATTGTTGCCATTGCCACTGGGAAACGCAGCACCTTCGCCGTACGCGCTGGTGACATTATTAAAGGCCGAATGCGTCCATACGAAGCCCACAGACGAGGCCCCAAAACTGTACTTTCCTCCGACTCCCCAGATCTGTTCCCGACCGCCGTTAATCACGGAATCGTCGCTACTCTCGGCGCCGTTCGTGTTCACGTCGGTAGAACTGGCAGAGCGATCGACCTGCTCAAAGGCGGCCGCCAACGACACCGGGCCATTCGCGTACCGGGTACCAAAGCTATACACCCGATTGTTGGAAAATTGGCCTGCCTCATTCGAGAAGCCGTACATACCTCCCGCCTGAAAACCGTTGTAAGTGACGCTGTCGAATCGTATCGAGTTGTTGACGCTCTGATGCCGGATCATGTCGTCGTTATCGAACGGATGATCAGCAAGATTCCCGCCCCATCCAATACCTTCGGCGCTCAGCGGCGACACCCATTCGGACATGAAAGCGTAGCGCCGCCCGAGGGTGACAGTCCCATACCGTGTCGAACGCAAGCCGACATAGGCCTGCCGCCCGAAGATGTCGCCCGTATTGCTGAGCTTGCCATTGGCGCTGGAGAAGCCGTCCTCGAGATCGAAAATAGCGGCAAGGCCATCGCCAAGGTCCTCCGTTCCCCGAAAGCCAAATCGCGACCCACTGATGCCACCGCTGTTCATCTCGACACCGCTGTGGCCCACGCCAGGTTTCCCCGTACCCTCGTTGTTCCCATAAATCACCGCGGTATCGATGATGCCGTAAAGCGTCACGCTGCTTTGTGCATAGCTGGTTCCCGCCCAGAGAAGTAGAACAGCCGCCGAAAAAGCCGAGTTCATCATTTGCACTTTCAAGATTCGTAGTTCAATGCATCGACAATCATCGCTATATATTGATTGATATAACGATAACAACAAAAAAAGGCGCTTGCCGCTGGTGCGCCCTGAGGGGATTTGGCCCGTCCAAATCGTAGCTGATGTGTTGATTTGAACGGGGTCACAATTCGCCGCCAATGCCGGGATCACAGTGCGACCCTTTGCATACAATTAGCGCCGGCCAACCCTGTCAGGGACCTTTCTCTTTCTGCATCGCCGACACTACAACGTCGGGCCTGCATAGATTCGTAAGCCACTGCCCTGGCGTGGCGATACTTCCGGTTGGCCAGTCCTCAATGCAAGACGAACGGCGGCTAGCGCACCCAACGCGGAATCAATCGCTGGGGGTGGCTTGAAACGCTGTACGTTTGGCATGCTTCGAGGCATCCACGCGCTTGAATGAGCGTCGTCGGTCTCACATACTGACCTCAAGGAAACGCCGTCGGATCGCCATCTACGATCAGGAAATATCGTGTAGTGCCAGAAGAGCTTCTGCGTGCACACCGGCAAAGCTTTCCGTTAACTGGCGAGATCTTAAATAGCCTTCAACCGAATCGGATGTACGTATGCTTTTCGCTCTCCTGTTAGAACGCCTCGACCAGTGGCTGCAAAATGCCCAGTCGACCCGCTGTGTTGAACGCCTCGCAGCTTCGAAGGATATTGCCGAGCTTGAGCGTCGGATGAAAGAGTGTGACGACTAGCCCGCGCCAACCCCGGTCGCGAGCGATTGGCGATGGCGGCGCATACCGCTCTGCCCTGATCGGGCAGGATCACCGAAGCATCAGGTCCAGAACAGACGTGATGCCCGGCGTCCCGTTTTCGAACTAGCCTCGGAGATGATTCGCCAGGCTCTCCATCATCGCGTCGCAACGGCTCAGTTGCTCCACCGTCACGAATTCATCCGGCTTGTGGCCTTGATCCATGCTACCTGGTCCGCACACGACTGCGGGAATACCTGCCGCGTCGTACAGGCCACCTTCCGTGCCGAAAGCAACGGTGCCAAACAGACGTGTGTCCGCCGCGACGCCGCTTAGTGCCGCGATCAGTCGGGCGCCATCGCTCTGCGGGTCCGTCGCGAGTCCCGGATAGGCGTTGAGGGTCTCGAAGCGAATCTCGGTGTCCGGCTGTACCGCGCGCATTTTCGGCAGCAGCGTCTCCCTCGCGTACGCTTCGAGCCGCGTTGCAACACTGCCGATGTCGAACCCAGGCACCCCGCGCACCTCAAAATCGAAATCGCATTCGGACGGGACGATGTTCAGCGCCCGGCCACCGCGGATCACCCCTGCCTGCAGAGTCGAGAATGGCGGGTCGAACCGGGTATCGTGATGCTCCGGCTGCGCAAGCGCTTCTCCGATTTCGTCGAGCTTTCCTATCAGGCGCGCTGCGTAGTGAATGGCGTTGACGCCATACGGTGCATACGCGGAATGACAGGCCGAGCCCTTTACGCAACACCGCACCGCCATCTTTCCTTTATGACCGAGCACCGGCTGCATCCCGGTGGGCTCGCCGATCACGCAGACGCGCGGCCGGAAACCCCTCTTTCGCAGCTCCGTCAGGAGCGGCCGCACGCCGACGCAGCCGATCTCCTCATCGTAGGAGAAGGCAAGATGGACCGGCGCCGACAGCGGACGTTCAAGAAACGACGGCACGGCAGCGAGCACCGAAGCAAGGTAGCCCTTCATGTCGGCCGTGCCGCGTCCATAAAGCCGGCCGTCCTTTTCGGTGACTTCAAAAGGCGCAACTGTCCAGTCCTGACCGTCCACCGGCACGACATCGGTGTGTCCCGAGAGCACGATTCCGCCGTCCGTCGCGGGCCCGATGGTCGCGAAGAGATTGGCCTTCGTTCGCTCTTCGTTATAAAAAAGCTCGCTCGCTACACCCAGATCGGCGAGGTAGCCCCGGATAAATTCGATAAGCTCAAGATTCGAGTCGCGGCTGACGGTCGGAAATCCAACCAGCTTGGCAAGCATTTCCTTGCTCGACGGCTTGTTCATCGTGTGACCTGACAAAGTGGGGTATGACGCATTGACTTCCGATGCGCCGAAAAAGGAAGAGCGTGTAACCGGCGCACGCCGCAACGCACCTCTTAGCGCTTCTCATACGCAACGTAGTTGCGCTGAATGGCGATGTGATCGGCAATGTATTTTGCATCATGCCAGCATCCGTAGATGAAAGACGATGCGCGATTGGTCAGCTCGGGAAGCCCCAGAAAATAGATGCCCGTTTCCGCCGAGATGCCGCGCTTATGAAATGGCATGCCGTTCTCGTCGAAAGCGCCGACCTCCAGCCAGCTGAAATCGAACTTGAACCCCGTGGCCCACAGAATCGTCTTGATGCCCGCTTTCGCCAGATCGAGTTGGAGGATCGGCTGCGTCAGGCAGGCGGGCGCGTCGAGTAGTTGCCACGCCTCGGGTTCCGGCGGCAGGTCGAGGCCGTTTCGTTCCCTCAGCCCGATCGCCCGGACGTTCCGAGCCTCGAAGCGCATGCGCGAGAGCAATTCGCGATCGGCGACAAGGCCTGGCAGACGTACCGTGGGCTGCACGCTGAAGCGCAAGAGGAGCGGCTGGCCGAAGAGGTCGAAGCCAAGCGGGCCAGCGTTCGCTGGGGCTGCTGCAATGAAGAAGCGCAGCCTCAACTCACTCACTGCACAGCATCACCCGCGTAATCCCTCTGCCCGCGCAGACGCTTCACAATCCGGCCAAACGCGAGCCACTGCTGCGCGATCAATCCGTCGCCATACGAGCGGCCTGAGCCTTGCGGCGCGGGTAGCTGGTCGCGAATGCCGGTCTCCTCGACGGTGGGGTTCCATGAAGCGGTGCGGAACATCATGTCCCACCATGGAAACAGCACGCCGAAATTGCAGCCGTAAGCCGTGCCTTCGTGGCCGTAGCCTACCGCGTGGTGGCGGCGGTGAAAGATCGGACTGACGACGATGCGCTCGAGCAGCCAGCCATACGGCAGGCGTGCATTGACGTGCTGAATGCTCTGCATCAAATTGCTGACCGCGACCAGCACCACGAACTGGCTCGGTTGCACGCCGATAAACAGCGAGATCGCCGCGAAGAACGCCGCCTGGATCATGTCGTCGAGAAAGTGGTTGCGGTCATCGGCCCACAGCGACATCTGCTGCTGGCTGTGATGCACCGCATGCAGTTCCCACCACACGCCGAAACGATGCTGCCAGCGGTGATACCAGTAGCCGGCAAAATCGAGCGCGATCAGGTAGATCAGGAACGACACGACCGGCTGATCCGTCACGCCTGGCCAGAGGCTGTCGACATCGATGTTCGGTATGCCGTAGATCGATATCAGGCTCTGCCAGTGAAAGAACAGCGGTTGCAACAGGAAGAAGAACGCCATGTTGATGATGCCGAGCTTGGCGATCCATGTGTAGATCACGTCCGCGCGCAGTGCCTTGCGATCCTGCCACTGCTCGATGGGACGCAGCGCTTCAAGCGGCCGTAACGCGACATACATCACGACGATTTCCAGCACGCCGATGATCACCCAGTACAGTGCGTCATAGGTGTCTTCGTCGTAACCCATCAAGCCGAAGCGATAAAAGAGTGGCTGCACCACGTCGACATATAGCTGCGTCTGCAGCACGGACACCATATTGTCGAGTTGGGCGACGATTTCGTGAAACATCAAAAGCCTCGTGTTTTACCAGTTCTTAAGGTGCGAGTGCGCGGCCGGTTGAAAGGACTTGCGCGGCCTAGTCCGGATTAGGCGACACGACCGGCGCACGGTTGTCGAAAAAGATGCCGTGCGGCGAGCGGCCCACCGCAATAGTGTCAACCAGCTTGCGGGTAGTCATATCGATGACGCCCACATGCCTCGCGAAGCGGAATCCCACCCATAGATAGCGCTTGTCAGGGGTTAGTTCCATATCGTCGGGGCCGGCCATCAAGCCGGTGATATCGCCGGCATTCGTGAGCGTGGTGTAGTCGATCACGCTAATGGTGCTGTCGACGCGATTGGAGACCACGACATGCTTGCCGTCGTCGAGGTTGCGGAAGTTGTGGGCACCACGGCCCGTATGGATCTTCTTGACGATCTGCTGCTTGTGCCAATCCACCACGGTCACGTCGTCTTCGCCGGTCATGCCGACCAGCAGATAGTGTTCGCCAGGAACCATCCACAAACCCGCGGGCTGATTGCCCACGTGCATTTTCCACAGCACTGTCTGGGTCGGCAGGTCAATCGCCGCGAGTTCTCCGGAATCCTGCAGCGTGACGAAAACGGTGCGGTTGTCGGAAGAGAACGTCATGTGGCTAGGCGTCTTCGACAGTTCGATATGCTTGGCCAGCGCCATGGTGGTGCCGTCGTAGTGATAGATGTCGACGCGGTCCATACGCAGCGCAGCCGTGACGAACCATTTGTGATCCGGAGAGAAGCCGAGTTGGTACGGGTCTTCAATGCCCTCCACGGTGCGTTGCAACTTACCGCTGTGCGGGTCGACGAACATCAGATTGTTCGACACCGAATCAGCAACGATCAGAGAGCGCCCGTCCGGCGTGATCATCAGATGGTGGGGTTCCTTGCCGGTCGGCTCCGTGCCGACGACTTTGTGCGTGGCCTCGTCGATCAGCGTCAGTTGCGCTTCACCGGAATCGAGCACGATCACGCTATCAGCGGCATTCGCGCAATTCGTCACGGCCAGCATGCCGCACAGCGATGCGGCGAGCGCTCCGATCCTTGTAATGGAAACGATAGAAAATGGCATGTGGATCGTATTCACGCGGAAAAATACAGGGGGTTGAATGTAAGAGGAATGTCGGACGTTCGTCCTTCGCGCTCGACACTGTCACCCTTCTAACGTTTGGATCGCCGCCACCGATGACATGTCAGGCGGGGCCAGATGCACAAATCCGAGGGCAACCAGGCAATCGAACATGCATGGTAGCGCCGCGGAATTACAATTTCCGAAGACTGACGTGACATCGTGTGCGCGCTTCAGGCACGAGATTGGAGCGGGTCTCATGTACCTGGCGAAAACGCGTAATGCCTGCTGTCGTGAACACCCCGCTGGACGCCCGGCGGATGCGTGAAACCGGCCATGAAGCGCGGTCCCGATGTCGGATTGAAAGGCTGACACTCCGCATCAATCCATCGCCAGGTATGTAATGCGACACATAGCCGCAGCGAGGTCGCGCGTGACTATTTCGTGTGGGTTGGGTGGTCTTCGAGCGCAGCGGCCGCCGCCGTCGTGAACGGGCAGCATAAGCAAAACCGTCGCGAACCTGATCTCGCCGCAACGCGACGTCACCCGATCGGCTGAACCCATTGACTGCGCCAGGCCGGTGCTTCAAACGGCTCGGAAAAATACTGGGTCTCGTGAACGACCTTGCCGTTGCGGAATTCCATAATGCTGACCGTGTAAGCCGCTTGCCCCGTATAGACGATGCTGTATTCCGTGATCCAGAGATTGCCCTCCCCTTGAATCCGCCTGACATCGAACCCTGACGGCTTAGCGGGATGATGGCCTCGCAGTGCCTGCAAATCAATTCGCCCAACGATCCGTTCGCGTGATTGCGGATAGTCACAGATGACATCGTCGTCGTAAATATCGTGTTCCGCGTCGAGATCGCCGGCCGCCGACGCATGCCAGTGCGCATTCAGCGCTTCACGTATTTGTTCTTCCTGCATGGCGTGCCTCCCGATACGGTTCGCATCAATCTATCGTGTACTTTGCAGACTACCCCCCAGCTGACGGTTTTGACGACTTCGTTGAAGCAGCATGGGTAGTGGTAGCTCAATGGTGACTTCGTGAGTCGGCCACGCTTTAAAGTAGTAAAACTAGCGTAATCCACGCTATTCGCGAGTGCCGAATGAATATCGGACAAAAGGCAGGCGCATTCAGATCGCGTGGCGCGAACAATACGCGATCGCTGGGTAGTGGATGACTGCGCGGATTCGACCGTTCACGCTCGACATACCGAACGAGGTCGCCCTGCTCTATCCGCAGTACCAGGCCCAGACGCGCCTCGTCACCGCGTTTTCGGAAATCGCACGGCCGGTCATCCGTAATGAGATGGCATTGCTAAGGAAAGCGGTCTCCTGGCAACGGGCATTCACGGAAGAGAATGGGCGGGTGACGCGCATTCCATGGTCAGCTATCGCGCGTTCAGGTAGGCGGTTGGCGCGATGCCGAGCGTCCGCCGGAACATCGCGGAGTAGGCGCTGGGACTGTCATAGCCATGCTCCAGCGCGACCTGCAACACCGACACGCCCGCGGCGAGACGCGGCAGGCTTAGCAACAGGCGCATGCGGCGCAGCCACTGCCCGAAGCTCATGCCGAGTTCGCGATGGAACAGGCGCGCGAGCGTTCGCTCGCTGACGTTGATCCCGGCGGCAAGATCCGCGAGTGTCACCGCCGCGGAAGGGCTTGCGACCAGCTGCTCGCACAGAAGCATGAGCCGCGCGTCTTGCGGCATAGGCACATGCAACTGCAGCCGTGGGGCGGTCTCGAGCTCGTCGAGAATCAGCTCCATGACGCGGTGATCCCTGCCGCCGAACGCGTAGTCCAGCGGTATGCGCGTCGCGACGACGATTGCCTCGCGCAGAAACGGCGATACTTCAATGACCTCACAGCCGCCCGGCAGGCTCGTGCGGGCGTCAGGGGCCACATAGACGGTGCGCATGCCGACGCCGCCGAAGAAACGCACGGCATGGTCGGACCCGGCCGGCATCCACACGGCGCGGCCCGCCGGCACGATCCAACTCCCGTGTTCGCTCATGACCGTCATCACGCCGGTCAGCGCATGAATCAGCTGCGCACGCAGGTGGCGGTGCGGAGCGATGTAAAAGCCATGCGGATAATCGCTTGCCAGGGCCGCGATCGCGCGGGGCGAGCGGTGGCAATCCTCGATGGTGCGAAAACTGTCCATAGTGCGACGAATGCAGCTATTCCGAAGTCGGAAGACTGAGTAAAAAATGGTTAAAGGGTTGTCCGTCTTGCGACGAACGTTGGCATTTTTGAACGAGATGGCCGAGGTTGGAGTTGCTAAAGTAAGGGTAATCCACTACACACCCTGAGTATAAGCCGTGCCGAGTTCGCGTCGAAATCTGTTCGCCACTATCTGGTCCCTGTTTAAGCCTATCTGTGGCGGCGTCGGGCTCACGGCAGTATTCGGCCTCACCCACGATTCTGTGGCGGCGGGCCAAGGCGTGACGGCCAGGGCTTCGTTCGCGCTTGCCGCCCCCTCAGTATGACGCCCGCCGAAGTTTTGGCACCCGCGCCGAGCCAGCGGGCGCCGGTGGCGCCTGCTCCGCTCGCGCCGCCCGCGCCACCCGCTTTCGGGCTTCGGATTGCGATCGGACTGGTGGGCATGCTGCTCACTTCGCTCGCGGCCGGGCTGAACGAGCATGTCACCGAAGTGGCGATGATCGACGTGCGCGGCGCACTCTCGATCGGCCACGACGAGGGAACCTGGCTGACCGCGCTCTTTGAGGCCACCAACGTCTCGGCCATGGCGTTCGCGCCCTGGTGCTCGATCACCTTTTCGCTGCGGCGTTTCACTATCGGCGCAACGCTGACGTTCGCGCTGCTGGGCCTGCTTTGCCCGTTCGCGCCCAATGTCGAGACGCTCGCTGTCCTGAGGGCGCTGCAGGGGCTGGCCGGGGGCTGCCTGCCGCCCATGCTGATGACCGCGGCGCTGCGCTACCTGCCGCCCAACATCAAGCTTTATGGACTCGCCGGCTACGCGCTCACCGCTACGTTCGGACCCAACCTGGGGACGCCTCTGGCCGCTTTCTGGACCGAATACGTCAATTGGCGCATGGTGTTCTGGCAGGTGGTGCCCCTTGGCCTCGTCAGCAGCGCGGCGATCGCGTATGGCCTGCCGCAGGATTCGCTAAGGCTGGAACGCCTGCGCTCGTTCAACTGGATTGGCTTGCTCACCGGCTTTCCCGCCATCTCGATGCTGGTGATCGGGCTGTACCAGGGCGACCGGCTGGATTGGCTGAACTCGCCGCTGATCTGCGTCATGCTCGGTGGAGGAGGCCTGCTGTTTTGCTTGTTCCTGTTGAACGAGTGGTCGCACCCGCTGCCTTTCTTCAAGCTGCGGATGTTGGCCCAACGCAATTTCACGCATTCGCTGGTCACGCTTGCCGGCGTGCTGGTGGTGCTCCTGGGCGTGGCCGTCATTCCCAGCGACTATCTCGCCGAGGTGCGCGGCTATCGGCCGCTGCAGACCGCGCCGCTGGCGCTGGTGGTGGCGCTGCCTCAACTCATCGCGTTACCTGTTACGGCTGCGATCCTCAACCTCGAACGCGTCGATTGCCGCTGGGTGCTGGGGCTTGGTCTCGCCCTGATGGCGACCTCTTGCGTGCTCGGCAGCTTCATGACCTCGGACTGGGTGCGCGAGAACTTCTACTTGCTCCAGGCGCTTCTGACGGCCGGCGAGCCGATGGCCGTGATCCCGCTGCTGATGGAAGTGACAACCGGCCTGTCGCCAACCGAGGGCCCATTCGCCTCGGCCATGTTCAACATGGTGAAGGGCTTCGCCGCGGCGGTCGGCACCGCCCTGGTGGAAGGGCTGGGTACCGCGCGCGAGCACTACCATTCCGTGATGCTCGTCGACCGGCTGGGCGGCGAGCCGTTGGTCGCCGGGCAAGACGCCGCCCGCACGGGGACGTTGGGCGATCTGGCCGGGCGGATTCACGCGCAGGCGGTCGTGCTCACGTCGGCCGACCTCTATCTCGTCATGGCGGCCATTGCCGTCGCACTTGTGCTGCTCGTTCCCATCGTGCCTGTGCGCGTTCGTCCGCCCCGCGCAGCCACGCAGACCACTTCCCGCTGAACGCATCGAACATGTCATTACCAAGTCAACCATCCCGAAAGACGATCTTGCTGGGGGGCTTCGCCCTGCTATTGGTCGGTTGCGGCTGGGGTGGCACCAAGCTGGTCTCCACACCCGACGCCGAAACAACGAACGACGCCTACGTCAGCGCCGATTACACGCTCGTCGCGCCACGCGTGGCCGGCCAGATTGCCGAAGTGCTGGTCGATGACAATCAGGTGGTGAAGGCGGGCCAGCTGCTCGCCCGCATCGATGACCGGGATTATCGCGCCGCGCTTGCCAGCGCTGAGGGGGACCTGAAAGTAGCGACGGCCGCTGTGGGTGATTTCGAAGCGCAGATTGCGCAACATCCCGCGCTCGTCGCACAGGCGCAAGCAACCTTACGCTCCGACGAGGCCGCCATCGCCTTCGCGAGCGCCAATGCCACGCGCTACCGCGATCTCTCAGCGGGCGGTGCCGGCACGATGGAGGAGCAACAGCACGCGGTGACCGCGCTCGACCAGCAGCAAGCCGGCCGGGACCGCGACCGCGCTGCGCTGCTTGCCGCGCAGCAGCAGCTCGACATCCTGCAGGCGGGGCGCGACAAGGCGCTCGGTGCGTTGGCACGCGCGCAGGCCGCGCTCGATCAGGCGAAGCTCAACCTCTCCTATACGGAAATCCGCGCGCCGATCGACGGTATGGTCGGCCAGCGCTCGGTCCGTGTGGGCGCATTCGTTGGCGCGGGTACCCCATTGCTGGCAGTGGTGCCGTTGTCGCAGGCCTATGTCATTGCTAATTTTCAGGAGAATCAGCTTGCCCGTATGCGCCAGCATCAGCCGGCGCGCATCACCGTGGACAGCTTTCCGGGCCTGGTCCTGAAGGGCCATGTCGACAGCCTTGCGCCGGCGACGGGCGTCGCGTTCGCGCCAATTGCGCCCGACAACGCCACAGGCAACTTCACCAAGATCGTCCAACGCCTGCCGGTCAAGATCGTCATCGATCCAGGACAACCCGAGGCGGCGCGATTGCGCGTGGGTCTTTCCGTCGAACCGACTGTCAATGTCGCCGCACGCGAAACACCGGTCGAAGGGACGGGGAAAAATTGACGGCGCGCACTCTTTCCATTCGGGCTCCTCTGCTCGCCCTTCTGTCGGGTGCCGTGCTTGCCGGCTGCACGGTCGGACCGAATTTCCAGCGGCCCAAGGTTACGGCGCCGACTGATTTCACCCGCGCCGACCACGCCCAGGCGCCGAGCCGGCCCGTGGAAGCAACGCTCGCACCCGAGTGGTGGTCCTTGTTGGGCGACCCTGAACTGGTCGCGTTGGAGTCGCGCCTCGCCACGGACAATTTCGACGTGCAGGCCGCCTCGGCGCGACTCCTGCAAAGCCGCGCCGGGTTGCGCGTCGCCGGTGCGGAGCAGTTTCCGACGATAGGCGGTGCGGCGTCCTACAATCGCGAGCAGGCGAGCCCGAACGGCATTGTTTCGTTGCTCGGCGTCAATCCTGCCGGAGCACAGCCCGAATCCGCGAGTGGCGACTCCGCATTCGGTGTCGCGAGCTTGCCGGGCACGAGCGGATCGCCGCCCTACAACCTGTGGCAGTACGGCTTCGACGCGTCCTGGGAGTTGGACCTGTGGGGTCATGCCCGGCGCGGCGTGGAAGCAGCCGACGCGGCCATGCAGGCATCGGTTGAGGACCGCCGCGCTACCCTGCTTTCCGCGCAGGCCGAGCTCGCCCGCGACTATATCGAGTTGCGCGCCACCCAGACCCTGCTTGGCATCACGAACAAGAACCTCGCGCTAGCCCGCGACACGGTCAAGCTGACCCGCCTGCGGCTGACCGAGGGCGTCACGACCAACCTCGACGTCGCCAACGCAGCGGCGCAGGTTGCGTCGATCGAAGCGCGGCTGCCGCCGCTGCAAACGCGCCGCGATGCGCTGATCAACGCTTTAAGCTTTCTGCTCGGCGAAGAACCCGGTGCGCTCGGCCAGACGTTGGCGGACGCGCGCGACATTCCGTCCCTGCCGGTCCGCGCACCGATCGGCTTTCCGTCGGAACTCGCACGACGGCGGCCAGACATCCGGCGGGCGGAAGCCCAACTGCACGCCGCGACGGCAGAGATAGGCGTCGCGCAAGCTGATTTCTATCCTCAGATCTCGCTCACGGGCAGCCTCGGCTCTCAGTCGCTCCAGCTTTCCAGCCTGGGTGACTGGGCGTCACATCAGTTCGTTCTCGGTCCTTCCATCTCGTTGCCCATTTTCCAGGGCGGCAGACTCAAGGGCACGCTCGAACTGCGCAAGGCTCAGCAACAGGAAGCGGCGATCGTCTTCCAGCGGACGGTATTGCAGGCCTGGCATGAAGTGGATGACGCGCTGTCGGCCTACGATGGCGAGCAGCTTCGACGCGACCGGCTGCAGGAGGTGGTGCGGCAGGATCAGATCGCGCTCGCGGTCGCGCAGCAGCGCTATCGCGAAGGTGCGATCGATTTCCTCAACGTGCTCACCGTGCAGCGGGATCTGCTGAACGCCGAAAGCGATCTGGCGCAGAGCCGTGCAATCGCCTCAATCAATTTCGTCTCACTCTATAAGGCCCTCGGCGGTGGCTGGGAGACGGCGTTTCCGGAGGGGCCGCCGGCTGTGGAGCGCGCTGAATCCGTGCCACTGAAAACCGCGCATAGCGCGGCCATTGGATCCGGTTCGTAGATTGATCGTTGTCGAAGGGCCGCCTGGCCGCCAATGTTCGCAAGCTAATCAATTTATGATTGCGTATGCTATGGCGCTGCGAGGCGTGGTTCGCGCACGGCGCTTTTCTTTGCTTATGGAGTCACCGCAGATGGATTCATCGACGAAATTCTGGATGGTTGAGGGTGCGCCTACGCCGGTCGGCCCCTTTTCTCATGCAACCGAGCAGCACGGCTGGATATTTCTCACTGGCCAGATGCCGACATCGCCTGACGATGACAACGCCCCGCTTCCCGAAGGCGTTGCCGCACAGACAACCCGGGTAATGGACAATCTGGTTCTCGTGTTAAAGGGGATCGGACTTGGGCTCGAAGATGTCGTCTCCGTGCGGATCTTTCTGACCGAGTTCAAACGGGATTACGCGACGATGAACGCGGTCTATGCTGCCTATTTTCCGCCGGAGAAATTGCCGGCGCGGACCTGCATCGGCGTGACTGGATTGGCGCGTGACGCGCTCGTCGAAATTGACTTTGTTGCTCATAGGCAGACTTGAGCCGCCGCTTGATATAGGTGTGCCGTTGTTATGCCGATGAATGTCGACCTCTTACCGTGAGCGCCCCACATAACCATGTTACCGATTGCCGACCGATGGTTCGAACTCAAACGCATCAGCGACGACATTACCCTGCTTTGGGAACCCCACGTCGTGCCGCTCATGCGCTGCAATATCTGGCACGTGCGCGGCCGCGACCGGGACCTGATGATCGACACGGGAATGGGTATCGTCAGTCTGCTGGATGCAGCGCGGCACCTGCTGCAAAACGACGTCACCGCCGTTGCCACCCATACGCACTCTGATCATATCGGCGGACATCATGAGTTCGAGCACACGCTGGTTCACGAGTTGGAGGCAGACAACCTGCGCTCGCCGCGTGAGCGAGGCACCCTTCTGGCGTCGGTGTTGGGAGACGCGGCAATTCGCCGGTATCGCGAAGCAGGTTATCCGTTCGACGGCGATCTGATCACGGCCCTTCCCAGCGCCGATTACGCGATGTCCGACTATCGCGTGCGTGCCGCAACGGTCACGGAAATCGTCAATGAAGGGAACATTGTCGATCTCGGCAACCGGCATTTTGAAGTCCTGCATCTACCCGGCCACTCACCGGGCAGCATCGGCCTATGGGAAGCGGCATCCGGCACACTGTTCTCGGGCGATGCGATCTACGACGGCCCGTTGCTGGACGAGATAGGCGGTGCTGATATTCCGGCTTATGTGCGCACAATGAAGCGCTTGCGTGAATTGCCCGTGCAAGTGGTCCACGCCGGACACGACAGCAGCTTCGGGCGCGAACGACTGGTCGAGCTGGTGGATGCCTATCTGGCTAAACGCACCTGATACGCGGCCTCGAAACGGTAGTCTCCGTCGGACACGACAGCTACTGGTCACCACATCCCCGTGCCGGCTGGCGACCGGAACCAAAGGCTCTGTCGCAAGAACTGTGACCAACCAACGTGGACTAGCGTGCTACAGGCGGTCGGTGCTACTTCCGGTCCATTTCGGACGCTCCTTTGTATAGAGGAGTAAGGCATCCAAAACCAATATTTCATTAAGTTGACGGGCGGGTTGCCCGGCGAACGACCGTTATATAAGGGCCGCCTGAACCGGAATAGGACAAACGCATAACGTCGTCCTGCTTACGACGCCCCCTTTCCCAATGCAACCACCTCGCGTCGCGGCGGCGCCCCGAACATGCGCGAGTATTCCCGGCTGAACTGCGATGCGCTTTCATAGCCGACCTGAAACGCGGCAGTCTCCACGTTGGTCGCATCAGCCGTCATCAAACGGCGCGCCTCCAGCAGACGAAGCTGTTTCTGGTATTGCAGCGGCGTCATCGACGTGAGTGCCTTGAACTCCCGATGGAATGCCGAAGGGCTCAATTGGGCAGTGCGCGCCAGATCGTCGATGCGCACAGGTTCTGCGAAGCGCTCACGTAACAGATGGATTGCGCTCATTACACGTTGCGAGTGACCGCCGGACAGCGCCAGCCGCGCGATCTCAGCACCGCCCGGACCGCTCAGAAGCCAGTAGCTGATCTCACGCATGAGCAGCGGATGAATCACCGGAATGGCGTGCGTCGTATCGAGCAGGCGAATCATGCGCAGTGCGCAGTCGGCCAGCGGTCCGTCGAAGTTCGCCACGAAAATCCCCGACCGTGCGCCACCGCTCGAAACAGGCAGCGTATCCAATGATTGCACCACCTCGCGCATGGTCGCCAGATCCAGCTCGATGACAACGCCAAGAAACGGCTTCCCGGGACCGGCCTCGACCACTCGCCCGAACGCCGGCGTCTCGACGCTGACGATCAATGCCTGTCCCGCCCGGTAGTCGAACTGTCTGCTGCCGAACGTCGTGGCTTTCGCGCCCTGCACGACGATACAAAGCGCCGGCTTGTGAATCAGATGATTGGGCCGCGTCTCCTGATTCGAACGGAGAATCGTCAATCCCTCGACCGCTGTGACGTAAGGGCTTTCGCCAGTCTGCGCGTCCGTGTAGTCGGTCACAGCCGCAATCAGCGCATCGAACATATCAAGTCTCATGGCGTGGGTGGTAGTCAGGGACGTTATAAGCACTCGAGCAGGATTAGGCAAGAAACAGGTTAGATCCGGCATTCAAATGAAGTGACGACAAAGCTATTGTTGTCCCCATGCCAAACCAAAGGAGCATGCAATGCCTACCGACACTACCATTGCCTCAAACCCGAAAATCGCGATCGTTACCGGCGGCAGCCGCGGTCTCGGCCGCAATACCGTGCTGAGCCTCGCGAGGCGCGGCGTCGATTCGATCTTCACCTATCACTCGAATCGCGCAGAGGCCGAACACGTGATCGCCGCGGTTGAAGCAACGGGACGTCGGGCCATTGCGCTGCGACTCGACACCGGCGACGCCGGTTCGTTCGACCCGTTCGTGCAGGATGTTCAGCACGCGCTGGCCAGCCTGGAAGCCAAACGATTCGACTACCTCGTCAACAATGCGGGAACCTCGCTGCACAACGCATTTGACCAGACAACCGAAGACGAACTGGACACCGTCTACCGTATCCATTTCAAAGGCGTGTTCTTCCTCACGCAAAAACTGTTGCCGTTCATCAACGACGGTGGGCGGATTGTGAACGTCTCTTCGGGGTTGGCCCGCATCACGCTTCCTGGGTCTTCCGCGTATGCGTCAATGAAAGGGGCCGTCGAAGTGCTGACACGCTACATGGCGAAGGAACTCGGCGCACGCGGAATCGCGGTCAACACCGTCGCCCCGGGCGCCATCGCGACCGACTTCAGTGGCGGCATGGTGCGCGACAATCCCGAAGTGAACCAACGCGTGGCGGATATGACCGCACTCGGCCGCGTCGGCGAACCCGACGACATTGGCCCGATGATCGCCGCCCTGCTCTCGGACGACAATCGCTGGATCAATGGGCAGCGCATCGAGGTCTCGGGCGGCATGGTCCTTTAACGCCCCAAGCCGTGGCGCTCGACTCACAGCGTCACGTTCGCTTGATGAAGATTGTCGGGATGTTGTAACCGCATAGCGATAAAGAGCCTATTCACGTTCTCGTCGCAAAGCCGGATGCGCCCGCTCTCCGGAACGGTGACCGGTGACTTGTCCGGTCACTCGCAGCAGTAAAGCTATCATTTGCGTTACAAACCACTAGTATTCCTTCACGCATCGCTGCACCGGGTCGGTGTGCGCGCCGGCCTGCCGAAATTCGCTTCGGGCAACCGGTTGCAGGGAACGGCCGACGAGAACGCTCGAATTGCTCAAGGAAACGTGGCCCACTTTGGCACATACACGGTAGATACCGCCGCACACGTCATCGCTTTTCATATTCAGCGAAGCACATTTCCTAACTGGGACGCGGATGTGCAGAGGCGTCCTTTCACTGTCGACGGCGATCGATTGACCTATGTCACTCCGGGCAGCTTCGGTTATGGATCAGCCAAGGTCGTGTGGCAACGAATGAAGTGAACCCGGTGTAGACAGCGTTCGCCAGGACTTCGCGAAGATATTGACCCGCGCCGGCGGGTCCATCTTGAGAACATCGATGCGATGCCGGTTTGTGCCGGCACTGGCACGGTCGTCTTCGCAGATCGTCGCGAACTTCGCGAGCACACGAATCGCAGTTAATCTTGGGAGGCCGTATGTGTCACCTATTGAAAAGATCATTTTCTCTTTTTGCGCTTCTCAGTGTGCTGGTTGGCTTTGCGAATGCCGTGTCAGCGCAGGGGGATGTACGCGCGTCTATCGAGGCGAACAACAAACGATGGGAACAGGCGGTCAGTCGTGGCGACGCGGCGGGTATCGCTTCGCTTTATACCGGAACTGCGAAACTTCTCCCGCCGAACAGTAAAGTCGTGAGCGGGCAGAAGGCCATCACGGAGTACTGGAAGGGGGCGATTGATTCAGGGTTCAAAGCGATCAAGCTGACCTCCGTGGAAGTAGAGGCGCATGGCGACACCGCCTATGAAATGGGCAAGTACACGGTCCCGGGAGAAGGCGGCAAGGTATTGGACGCGGGAGATTACGTCATTCTCTGGAAGAGGACGGACGGTCATTGGAAAATGCATCGCGACATCTGGACCACGAACACGCCTGCGCCCCAACAATAAGACGAACATCGGCCCAGATCAGTTCAGGCAGATATCGGCCAATGATGCGTCATTTGCACGCACCGTTGCCCGGAAGTTCAGAGGTCGGCCCCCAGAAGGAGGCCACTCAACTTGCGACGATGACCATCGCTTCATCGGTCTTTGCATGAGTGCGCGGCGCTCCCCGCCGCTTCAATCGCAATCCGGGACGGCGGAGAAGGAATGGCGTCCTTTGCTTGCAGGAAGCTGGCCAGCATCGCCTGGTAACGCCATCGCGCCCAATTTAAAGAATTGTGAACCGTGGCCGATAACTTGATGAGACGTCAGCGCAAGATTTTCGCCTCCCCCGGAAATGGTTGCGCACGCACATATAGCCACATTACAACTCGTCAAGGATGTCGAAAGTGAATGATTGGATTACAGCTACGCACGCTTCATGTCGATAAGGCGCTGGTTGCGCTTTCGCCCGGCTGAGCTCGCCCTCGACATAGGAACGGCAAACACGCGAATTCATGTCTCCGGAGCCGGCGTGGTTCTCAATCAGGCATCCGTGCTGTGTACTCATGGACGCGACTCGTTAAGACCGGGTGGCCGTCCGACAGTGTCCGTGGGTGACGAGGCCCGGAGAATGCTCGGCAGGCTGCCGCAGAACATAGAAGCCATCACGCCAATCCGAGGCGGTGTCATCTCGGACTTCCCGGCAAGCGAGCAGATGATCCGGCAATTCGTGCGTCACGCCCGCAAAGGCCGAAGGTTGACGAACGCGCCACGAATCACCGTCACCGTTCCGGGCGGCGCGACCCAGGTGGAGCGCCGCGCCGTTAAGGAAGCGGTACATGGTGCAGGCGCGTCCCACGTTGCGTTGCTCGCGAGACCGCTGGCCGCTGCCCTGGGCGCCGGACTCGCCATCTCCCAAGCGACAGGTTGCATGGTCGTCGACATGGGCGCCGGCACGACCGAGATCGGCGTCATTGCGCTCGGCAGCGTTGTGCGTGGGGCATCCGGCCGCGTGGGAGGCGAGACGCTTGACCAGGCCATCATTAACTACGTTCGCCGCACGCACGGCCTGCTGATTGGCGAGCACACCGCGCAACGAGTCAAGCTGGAAATCGGCAGCGCACTTCCACCCAAAGACGACCTGAAGACGGTGGTGACCGGCCGTAGCCTGGCCGAAGGCGTCCCGCGCCCCCTGACTCTTTCTAGCCAGGAGGTATACGAAGCGTTCATCGAGCCGCTCGAGCAGATCGTGTCGCTGCTAAGACGCGTGCTGGAGAGCACCCCGCCAGAGCTTGCAGCTGACATCGCCGATCGCGGGTTCATGCTGACCGGTGGGAGCGCCATGCTGCGAGGCCTCGATCAACGCCTGCGCGAAGAAACGGGACTGCCGGTGACGGTCGCTGAACAACCTATGACGTGCGTTATTCGCGGCACCGGCCTCGCGATCGAGACGCTCGATTCTCACTTCTTTGCGTAGTGCACACATCGACACACCGCACCTCGAATTTCCTTCAGCGTATTTCTCTGAATCCTGTGAATCAATACATAGCCATGCGACACGCACGAATCAAACCGCTCCGCCACCTCGCATTGACATTGGCGTTAACCGCAGCCCAGATGCTGTCCGGCGCCCATGCTAGCGAGACCACAACTATTGCGGGCGCTTCCGATGCAACTGTACAAGTGCCGTTAGCACCTCCGGTCGGCTCGGGTCCCGCAAGTCTGTCCGAGGTGGCCGCATCGTCCAGCGAGCAAACAGGCGGTGAGGTTTCGACACTCACCCAACTTGTCCAACAGGGACGAGTGACGCTGCTTCGCTCGACGGTGGCTGGCAACTACAGCACGACACTCGCATTTTTCGGTGACGATCTAACCTACTACGTTGCGCTTTCACAGCAAAATACTTACTGGCGCGTAATCGCGACGCAGAACAAGAAACGCGCTGAAGCGGTATACGCCGACTTTGTGGCGCAGACCGAAAGGCTGGCGGACGCGCAAAACAGGCGTGCCGAGCTTGCAGCGCAGGAAGCAGCGACACAGCGCCTGATCGAGCAGGCGCAAATCAAGGCACAACAACTGCAGGCCGACGCCCGGATCGCTCAGACACAGCGAGATGAAGTCGCCACACAGCAAGCGCAGGCCGCAGACCAGGTCAAGAACCTGAAGGCCGAAGATCGGGACGCGCGCAAGAAGCTCTTGCAAATCAGGCATCAGGTTGTTGGGCTGCAGATCGCGTCCAATCTGGGACTCCCGCCGGAACATCCGGCAGGGTTGCACAAGATCAGAAAACACGCTCAACACACCAAAAGCGCCACGTTGGCGGCAGCTCATTAAGCCATGCGGAATCTTGTATGTCATCCCGGCGGGCCAGCTGGATGCTATTTTGCAAAGCGCGGCAGAAGAAAGTCAGTTTGACGTCAAGCGGGCGGCGCCTGCTGGCATTCCGCCTGGAACCATCGGTCGACCTGGCGCTGTGCCGCTTGTAGATCCTCCGGGTAGTACGGGTCGAACCACCTTGATGGGTCGTAGCCCGCTTTCCTTAGCGCCGCCAGTTCGCTGCGGTTTCGCTCCGGGGTCGGAGGCGCGTTGCTCCTGAGCGCGGCCAGGTCGATGCATTGCGCTGCGCTCAAGTGCGCCGCGCTTTGCTGGCTGCCGCCCGTCGCGCAGCCAGCGAGCAATAAAACCAACGCGGAAAGCATTGGCCATTTTTTCAGGGGGGTCTCCATCTCGCGTCTCCTTTCGGTCAATCGACACTGTACAGCGGCGTCAAACGGACGATACCGCCGTTCGCTATCCCTGTGACGTGGCCACATCCACACAGACCTCGACCCACTAGCTGCGCTGCCTGTCGAACGGCTTGCACAAACGTTTCATTTTCCTAATGTAGTCTTTACGGTTTCCAAACGACGCAATACAAAAAGGAGACCGGGAATGCTCGACAAGAAGAAGATGTGCGTAGGCCTGACTTTCACCTTGGCGCTTGCCGCCTGCGGCAGCGCCGCCGTGCTAGCGCTCAGCACCGCTGGCATCACCGTGGGCACTGAGGGAATGTTCCTCAACTACGCTGCGCTCTTCACCGCCATTGATCCGAAGGGCATGTACTTCGGCGAGATCGTCATGACGCAAGTACCCGCCAAGTTCAAGCAATAGGCAGCGTGCTTTCGCCTGTCTATGAACCGGCGCTACTCCGTGTGCTATGCACATACTCAGTTATCCGTAAGCAACTGGACTGAGTAATCCGATCTGGCTTGCAGGACCGTTTATCGGAAGAGGCGCATGCCTCTTCCGATTTAGGTCCATCTGATTTCGCGAAAGCGAGTTGTTATCCATTACACCAGCACGTGACCACCGTCGACAACGATGACCTGTCCCGTGCTAAAGCCCTGCTGCATCAGATAGAGATATGTTTGCGCGACGTCGCTCGCCTCCCCGACTCGCCGTACCGGCATCTTCTCGGCGATATAGTCGTAAAGACCCTTGCGATCGGCCTCACTCATGTTGTCCCACAGGGCGGTACGCAGAACGCCGGGTGCCACGGCATTGACACGCAGCGGCGCAAGCTCCACGGCCAGTGTCCGTGTCAGTGACTCGATTGCACCCAGGATGCTGGCCGGGATGGTCCACGCAGGCAGCGGACGCGACGATGCCACGCCGCTTGTCAGCGTGATGGAGCCGCCTGCGCGAATGTACGGCGTCGCATATTTGACGGCCTTGAGGGCACCCCAGTAGCGCACCTCGAACGCACGCTGCGCAGCTTCGATGCTGAGCTCAGCAAGGTTCTGCAGGAGTAGCGATTCGCCGGCGGTGTAGACGAGATGATCGAACGCACCAACGCGCTCGAAGAACGCTTTTACTTGCGCCTTGTCCGTGAAATCAAGTGGCTCGCCGCGCGTACCTTGAGGTAGTTGCTCCAGTGCGGCCGCGACGCGCTTCGGGCTGCTCGAGGCGATGATGACTTCAGCTCCGGCACGCGCTGCCGCTTCGGCGACGGCAAAGCCGATTCCTGACGTGCCGCCGGCCACAACGACTCGGCTCTGTTGAAGAGTAATGCTGGTAAGTTGACTGTTTCCCATGCTTGACGATTTCGTAATAGAGCGATCTTCGCGGCGGCGCCTGGTGTCATGCAGCACGTGCTGCCCAAGCATCGAACGATGCGCTACCGCGGCCGCGTGTGAGTGTACGTGGTTTGCGGTAAACGCGCTGCAGGCGGGAGCGCTGCTAACAATGAGCGCCGGTACGGTGACGATTGGAGTGCGCATCACTGACGTCGGTGATGCGGCGGCGTGCGTGCCCGGCTTACCGAACTCGGACGCCCGCCTTGCGATGCGCTCAACCCACCGTTGATGGACGCGATGTCCACGCATATCGCCAGGCGCAGTGGTGGGCTGAAGTAGTGAAAGCTGGGATCGCCGGTTTGACCAGACTGTTAGGCCGCGCTGGCGATCGGCGCCTCGAGAAGACAGCTGAACTCGCGAGCAAAGTCGACAGAGACACGTGCGTGAACTGCGCCCTGTTTGTCAAAGAACCGCTGTGTCCCTTCGAGCGTGAACACACCTTCGTGCCAGACGTTCGGATGGATGTACAGACCTTGCTGTCCGTCGAAGCGAAAACACACGAACTTCTCTGGCGCAATGTCGTCCCCGGGCAATGCCAGTGGAATGTAAAAAGGACGATGGTCGAGAGGAAAGAACAGTTGTCCGCCGTCAGGGTGGTAGTTCGCGTGCCAAAGCAACATGCGCTCAGGGACGTTGACGTTGTCCTCGCGAGCGGCTTCAGGGTCTTTGGCGTACGCAAGGATGTAGTTACCACCAACTGCTTCGTTTCGACCGTAGAGAATATCCCCGCGCCATTCGCTTACAAATGTCCCTTCGGTTGTACCTGCCTCGTCACCGGTTCCCGGATCGATAGGCCTTGTCCCCACCGACGGCCACTGCACAATCTCGATCGGGCAATCGCTCGGGTCCGACACAAGCTTGCCAAATCCTTTAAGCGTTGCAGGGGTCGCGTCGACTACGGGCATTAAAACGCGTCCTAGGCCGGCGGGAAGGTCGGGGTTGAGGTAATCAATTGCTTGGGACATTGGCACGGTTTACTCAGGTCGGAAGGGGTGACCGCAGGTGCTCGGAGAAAGTTTTTAACGACTTTCTTACACGAGTACCTAGCTTGATAGCAGACGCGTTCTTGCATGGAGGTGAAGTGTACAGGCGGTGTCGGTGGGACGTATGTCGGTGGGACGTATTTCAGGTCGAACTGAATCACGCTGGTGCGTTTGGTTATTCAGCGCGCCTGGGGAGACGCGCTGGCCGCTGCCGATAGATTAGTGCGGTGTGATTGGTATGGCTCAGTTGAACGCACGCAGCGATGCTTCGATCTGCGCTTGCGGTGGCAATCTGCCTATCAGCACCAATTGCGAGCGCCGCTCGCCGTCGGGCCATCCCGACAGATGCACCGGTGCGTGAATCAAATGCTGGACGCCATGAATGACCAGCGGCAAGTCGGAGCCACGAACGTTCAGAATCCCTTTGACACGCAAGATGTCGGCGCCACGGCTGTGCATCAGCATCGACAGCCATATACCGAAAGCGACCCAGTCGATCGGCTCGTCAAATGTCAATGAATGCGTCGAAATATCACCGCGGTGCGGATCTTCCGGCTCTCGCCCAAACGCTCGGTATTTCGCCGATCCGGTGTTCGATGCGGCCGCAGCGATGCCCGCCGGCTGGAACCAGCGCCGCACCTCGTTAATGCGCGCGGCGGGCTGATCGAGATCCTCACTCAGCAGGACCTGCGCATCGCCGGCATCGTCGCGCGACACGGCCAGCCACGCAGACCCATTGATCCGCCGCAACGCGCTTTGCACGGACTCGAGTTGTGCGGCATCAACCAGATCTGCCTTCGTGATCACCAGCCGGTCAGCGATGGCCGCCTGCTTGCGCGACTCGGCCTGCTGTGCGAATTGATCGAGCGCATGGACCGCGTCCACTGTCGTCACTACGTTGCCGAGCCTGAAGTGGTGCCGCAGCACCGGGTCGCCGGCGACGGTATTGAGCACCGGAACCGGGTCGGCGAGGCCGGTCGATTCGATGATGACCCGATCGAAGGGCGGCACTTGATGGCGTTCGCGCCGGTCATAAAGATCGAGCAGAGCCTGTCGCAAATCGTCGCGCACGCTGCAGCATATACAGCCGTTCTGCAGCACGACTGTCTCGTGATCGAGTCGTTCCAGCAACCGATGATCCAGCCCGATTTCGCCGAGTTCGTTGATCAGCACCGCGCAATGAGCGAATGACGATTCCTCGAGCAGGCGCTTCAACAGTGTCGTCTTGCCGCTGCCGAGAAAGCCCGTCAGCAGATTAATGGGTATCCGTTGCGCCGGTTTGAGCGGTTCGTTCACGATGCTTGCCGCAAACGGTCGAGCAGATCCGCGGCCAGCGGATCGACACGGCGACCGCTCAGGCGCTCGACCGCCGGCCACAACTGCGTGAGGTTTTCGACGATTTCCGTCTTGCCGGTGAATGTGCTGATCAAATAGGCATGACTTTGCCAATCGCTGACCGTACAGGCAAAGGCGCGAAGCACCCTGTTAAGACAAGCGACCCGCAACTGCCGCTCGCGGCGTCGCACCTGTGCGTGCTGATCTTCCGACGCCGGGGTGCCGGCATCGGTCCAATGTGCTTCGCCGCCGAGCATTCCGCATAACCCACACATCACACAGCTCCCCCGTATCCGCTCAGCTGCGCGGGAAGCGCCGCGCGTAGTCATTGGCCATCTCTTCCATGCGGACGAACTTGACACCAGCATGCCCGGCAATGTATTCGAACAGGCGCTCCAGCATCAGCAATACTTGCGGCCGGCCAGACACGTCCGGATGAATCGTGATGGGGAACACAGCGTAGTCATATTCCCGATAAACCCAGTCGAACTGGTCGCGCCACATCTGCTCGATGTCCCGCGGATTAACGAAACCGTGGCTATTCGGCGCCTTCTTGATGAACATCATCGGCGGCAGATCATCCAGGTACCAGTTGGCCGGAATCTCGATCAGATCGGATTCCCGACCACGTACCAGCGGCTTCATCCAGTCCCGCGCATCTTTGCTGTAGTCGATCTTGGTCCAGGAGTCGCCAACGCGTACGCGATACGGCTGGAAATCGTGATGCATCAGGCTGTGGTCGTACAGAATGCCGCGCTCGATCAGCAGTTCGTTGGTCACATTGCTGAACTCCCACCACGGGGCGACATAACCGGTCGGCTTGCGGCCGGCAAGCCGGGTGATAAGCTCGATGCTTTTGTCAAGGACGTCCGCTTCCTGCTGGCGCGTCATCGCGATCGGGTTCTCGTGCGAATAGCCATGCACGCCGATTTCATGACCGGCATCCGCCACCGCCTGCATCTGGTCGGGGAAGGTTTCGATCGAGTGGCCCGGCATGAACCACGTGGTCTTGATCTGCATACGCTCGAACAGCTTCAGGAGCCGTGGCGACCCCACCTCGCCGGCGAACAGACCGCGCGAGATGTCATCGGGAGAGTCCTCACCGCCGTACGAGCCGAGCCAGCCGGCTACCGCATCCACATCCACACCGAAACCGCACAAAATCTCTTTAGCCATGTACATGCCTCACAAAACGAAGTGAACTGATAGTCGAATTGCGCTCGGACGGTCGTTGCGCCACAGGAGCACAAGTCCTCTTTGCGAGCGCTTCACGGAAAGTCGCCTGCGATGATCGGCGCGAGCGCGACACCGGCGCGCAACATTCGCGCTTCGTGCGTGGCCGGCGCGCTGAGCAACAAGCTGGTCGGCATTTGCGCGGCGCCCAAGCCGTTCGGCAATGCAAGCCCGCAGGTATTGAGCATATTGCCAAGCAACGTATTGCAGATCGTCTTGAGGTTCACCCGGGCGAACAGGTCCGGATCGGCCGCTAGCGGCGCAATTGGCGGTGCGACGTGCGGCACCGTCGGCATCACGAGCAGCGCGTCGCCGAGCGAGGCCCACAGAGAGCGCTGCAATGCGACACGGCCCTGCTGCAATGCGTCGAAATCCGCTACCGACATCGTCTTTCCGCCCATCATCCGCTTGTAGACGGTCACATCAATTTGCGCTCGGCGCGGGCTCTCGAGCAGTTCGCGATGCGCTTGATAACCCTCGGCAGCAGCAATATTGCCATGACGCGCGATCAACTCGCGCAACTGCGTGAGTTCAGGGACAGGCTGCCAGCGAACCTGCACACCAGCGGCGGACGCTCGCTCGAGCGAAGCGATGAAGTTGCGCCGCACTTCCGGCTCGACCTCATCAAGTATCGCATTTTCCGGAGCAACCAACGTCAACGATGCTAACGGCGTCGCTTCAGGTGCGAGCGATGGGGCCTTCAGGCCGCGCAATGCAAGGTCGAGCAAATAACAATCAGCGACGTCGTGCGCGAACACGCCGATCGTGTCGAGCGTGCGCGACAGCGGGAAGACACCGTCAGTGTCGATCCATCGCTCGGAACTCTTAAAGCCGACCACACCATTGAATGCCGCAGGCGTGCGCACGGAGCCGCCCGTATCGGTGCCGATCGCGACCGGCACGAGTCCCGCGGCGACGGCCACAGCGGAGCCCGAGGACGAGCCTCCGGGCACGCGCGGCACGTCACTCGCGCGCGGATTCAACGGTGTGCCGAAATGCGGATTAAGCCCGAGTGAGGAGTAGGCGAATTCAGACAGATTGGTTTTGCCAAGGGTCACCATGCCCGCGGCGGCCAGATTGCGGACAATCGGCGCGTCGTGCGCCGCCGGCTGTGCATTCCGATAGATGGACGACCCGGCGGTGGTGGCGAGACCTTCAATATCGATCAGGTCTTTCCATGCAACGGGTACGCCATCGAGCGGGCCAAGAGGCTGACCGGCCCGATAGCGAGCCGCGCTCTGCGCCGCTTCGCGGCGCGCCCGTTCGAAGGAAGTGGACGTGAAGACCGCCGCGTTTGCCGCCGTGTCGATACGCTCAACGAAGTAATCGGTCAGTTCGCGCGCATCGACTTTGCGCGCATGCAGCAGGCGGCCGAGCTCCGCCGCGGTGAGCGCTGCAAACGGGGAAGACGATGTGGTCGTCATTATTTCAACGCCGCAGCGACGGCCTTGCCGACGTCGGTAGTGTTGGCCGTACCGCCGAGATCCGGCGTGCGCGGCCCCTCGACCAGTACCGTTTCGATTGCATGGATGATCGCATCGTGCGCCTCGCGATAGACACCGCTTCCGTCGCCGAGGAAATCGAGCATCATCGCACCCGACCAGATCATCGCGATTGGATTGGCGATATTTTTACCGTAGATGTCGGGCGCCGAACCGTGAACCGGCTCGAACAGCGACGGGAAACGGCGATCCGGGTTCAGGTTCGCCGACGGCGCGATGCCGATCGTGCCGGCGCAGGCGGGACCGAGATCCGAGAGGATATCGCCGAACAGATTGGAGGCGACGACAACATCGAAGCGCTCCGGGCTCAGCACGAACCGCGCGGCCAGGATATCGATGTGATATTTGTCCGTAAGCACGTCCGGATAACTCTTCGCCATCGCCTCGACGCGTTCGTCCCAATACGGCATCGTAATCGCGATGCCATTCGACTTCGTTGCGGAGGTGAGGTGCTTTTTAGGCCGGCTTTGTGCGAGATCGAAAGCGAATTTGAGGATCCGGTCGACGCCCTGGCGCGAGAAGACGGTTTCCTGAATCGCGAACTCACGGTCGGTCCCTTCGAACATGCGGCCGCCAATCGACGAATATTCCCCTTCCGTGTTTTCACGCACCACATAGAAGTCGATGTCACCCGGCTTGCGCCCGGCCAGAGGACACGGCACGCCGGGCATCAGGCGCACCGGACGCAAGTTCACGTATTGTGAAAAATCGCGCCGGAAGCGCAGCAAAGAGCCCCACAGCGAGATATGGTCGGGCACGGTCGCGGGCCAGCCGACCGCGCCGAAAAAGATCGCCTCGAACTGCATCAACTGGTCGAACCAGTCGGGCGGCATCATTTCGCCATGCTGCGTGTAGTAATCGCAGCTGGCCCAATCCATTGTGGTGAATTCGAGGTTGATGTCGAATTGGCGTGCCGCCGCTTCGACTACGCGCATGCCCTCGGGCATCACTTCCTTGCCGATGCCGTCACCGGCTATAACCGCGATCTTATGTGTTTTCATTGACTGTTCTCGTCTTGCAATGGGCTTACCGGAACCAACCGGGCCTGAGCGAGGTGAATCATAGCGCGCACGCTTCGCGCTATAGTGATCGATTACGTGATCCGATCGGTTACAGAAAGTGAACAATCTCCCTTCGATGGAGGACCTGCGCCTGTTCTGCATGGTCGTGAATAAACAGAGTTTCGCCGCCTCCGCACTCGAGATAGGCGTGTCGAAGGCCCTGATCAGCAAACGGATCGCAGTGCTCGAAAGCATGCTGCAAGCGCGCTTGCTTCATCGCACCACAAGGCAGGTATTGGCTACCGAGACGGGCCATATCGTCTATCAGTGGGCACAGCGCATCCTGACGGATGCCGAACAGATGGCCGAGGAGATTTCGTCCTCGAAGATTGCGCCTCGCGGATTGCTGCGCGTGTGTACCAGTTCAGGTTTCGGCCGCAATCATGTGTCGCGCGCGGTGTCGGCGATGGCGCAACGTTACCCGGAACTCGAGTTTCAGTTGGAGCTGCTCGACCGGCCTGTCGATCTGATACGCGAAGGATTCGATCTGGACATTCGGATCGGCGCGGTGCATGACCAGAGTCTTATTACGAAGCTGATTGCCCGGAATGCACGCGTGCTGTGCGCGTCGTCGACCTATCTGGAACAGAGGGGAACTCCGGCATGTCTTGCCGACCTGGTGCAGCATAAATGCATTGTCATCCGCGAGCGCGATCAGGAGTTTGGTCGCTGGAAGCTGGAGGGGCCCGACGGGGTGGAAATGGTGCGCATCAACGGACCGCTTTCCGCAAATAACGGCGAGATCGCGCATCAATGGGCGATCGCCGGACACGGGATCATCCTGCGCTCGATGTGGGACGTCGGGCCCAGTCTGAAGCGTGGCGATCTGAAACGCGTGCTGCCCGACTATCAGCAGGACGCCAATGTATGGGCGGTTTATCCCTCCCGGCTGTCGACATCAGCCAAGGTCCGCGTATGCGTGCAATTCCTGGAGGAATGGTTGGCCACAACGGTTTGAAGCCCCGTCCCTGCCGGTCGCCGGCACGCGTCATTGCATACCAGTTCAAAAATCCGGGCGCAAACCCTTATCGTTCACATTTTGTGTCTTATGTTTTCACGAAGCGATCGACAAGCTAACGACTTGCGGACACTACAATGCGTCCGACTTGGCAATTAACCTGTTGAAGGAACGCTGATGGGAAACCAAACGACACCGTTGAAGAGTCTTAAAGACGTGAAGAAAGTCGGCTTTATCACGCCCTCGTCGAATACGGCACTGGAGCCGATGACTATGGCGATGACCGGCCAGATAAGCTCGCGCATCTCCACTCATTTCAGTCGGGTTCCAGTGAAGTCACTCACACTCGACAGCAAAAACGTCAACCAGTTTCAGACGCAGAAAATGGTGGATGCGGCGGCGCTCCTGAGCGATGGCGGCATGGACGCCATTTTATGGAACGGCACCTCTGGCAGTTGGACTGGCAAGGGATTCGAAGCCGACATTAGCTTATGCGAGGAAATCAGTCGGGTTCTGGGAGTGCCGGCATCCACGTCTTCGCTGGCTCAACTCGACGTGCTCAAGCACTACGGCATCAAGCGCTTCGCGCTGGCGGTGCCGTACGTCGAGGAACCGACTCGCAAGATCATCGAGACTTACGGTAACCAGGGATTCACCGTGGTCAACGTTGCCAGGCTCGACCAAACCGAAAACGTCGTGATCGGCAATACGCCGTTTGAGCGAATCAAGCAGTTGTTGCGTGATGCCGATTCACCCGACGCGGAATGCATCGTTGTCGCCTGTACTAATTTGCCGGCGACCGCCGTGGTCGACGAGATGGAGGCGGAACTCGGCAAGCCGATTTTCGACAGCATTGCAGTGACGTTGTGGAAAGCGCTGAAAATGACGTCAATCGACGTACCGCTGCACGGCTTTGGCAAGTTGCTCAGAGCCAATCCGGTGCTTGGGGAACTCGAGCGTGTCATGGCCACCCTTCGTGAAGTGACTGCAGGCAGCCGCACCACATTGCGCATCGACATTCCGGAGCACAACTGCAATGTTGACAGGGTCTGCGCTGAATCGGTCGCGCCGGGCATCCCGGAGCTGAAACTGAATACCTCGTTGAATCAGCGCAGCCTCGCGACCGTGCAGTGGCTCATCGCAACCCGGAAGCCGTTGGTCCAGGACGACTGCGCGAACGCGGAAGTCAAGCCACCGAAGGCGCTAATGGACGTCTATGGTGTCAAGGCACAGATGCTGGTCGGCCTCGAGACGGCCGATGGCGAGGTGATCGGATGGATCTCGGTCCATTACGTGCCCGGGACGCGCAAGTGGACCGACGCCGAAGTCGCCGCGCTGCAAAGCGCAGCCGGTCAGGTCCGTACCATCCTGCAGCGAAGCAACTGGGCGTCTTTCAAATAAGCCGTCGCCATCGCGCTCGGCCGTGCATGCAGCAATTGTGCACGGCCGGTCCATCATTCCGTAGGACTATAAATCATAAGCTGAGGGGAGTGCGAGACCATGAGCATACCTGTTGAGAATGTCGCCGTTCAGGTCAAGACGACGGTAAGGTGGAAGATCTTTTTCGTATTGCTGGGGCTGGTCGCCATCAACTATATCGATCGTGCGTCGCTATCGGTCGCGATGCCGTTGATCTCGAAGGATTTCAACATCAAGCCGGCGTTGCAGGGCTTGATTTTCAGTTCGTTCTTCTGGACCTATGCATTGATGCAAGTACCGGGCGGCATGCTCGCCGACCGTTTCAAGCCGCGCATCGTGATCACGGCCGCTGCGATCTTCTGGGGTGCGTTCCAGGCAATTGCGGGCGTGGCCACCAACGCCACCACGTTGTTGCTGACCCGGTTCGGACTGGGTGCGGCTGAAGCTCCGATCTATCCGTCCGGCGGCAAGCTCAACGGGATCTGGCTGACGCACAACGAGCGCGGTCGCGGCGCCACGTTGCTGGACGGCGGCGCCCCGCTGGGCGCGGCGATCGGCGCGATCTTGATCACCTCGTTGATCACCATGCTGGGATCGTGGCGCCTGGCCTTCATCGTGGCCGGCGTCGGCACGGTGCTCGCCGGGCTCTACGCGTGGCATTTCATCCGCAACAGCCCGCGCGAACATCGCGGCGTCAATGAAGCGGAGGCCACCTATATCGAGCAGGCTCGGGCGATCGAAGACGAGGGCGAGCCGGCTCAGTCAAGCGGCAAGAGGCTCGACCTGTTCAAGTACCGTACTGTATGGCTTATGTTCTTCGGCTATATGTTTTCGAACGTCGTCTTCTACGGCTTGTTGACCTGGATGCCGAATTACCTGAGCAAGGTACATGGCTTCAATATCCAGCAGATGGGAGGCGCCAGCTTCATCATTTTCCTGTCGGGATTCGTCGGTGAACTGGTCGGCGGTTTTCTGTGCGATAAATGGAAAAGCGCGGGCGGCTCGCCGAACAAGGTGATGCGCACCATGCTGGCTTTCGCCTCGATCGTCGTTACCGTCGCGGTGTTCTCAGTTGCTTACGCGAGCGGCCCCACGCTGACGGTCGTACTGTTGTCGATCACATTGTTTTTTCAGCGCTGGACCGGGCTCTACTGGAGCATCCCGTCACTCGTCGGGACGCGCGACAGGGTGGGCCTGCTCGGGGGCCTCATGAACCTCGGCGGCAATATCGGCGGGGTACTTGTACCGCTCGCCGTCGGCTTGATCGTGCAGTTGACCGGCTCATACTTCCTTGCACTGATGGTCTTTACCGGTGCCGGTATCGGTTTGCTGCTCTGCTCGGCGTGCATCAACTACCAGAAGAAGATCCCAGTCTGAGCTGCCTGCATAGCAGAACAATAGCGCACCGTTGCCGGACCTGTCACGCAGGTCCGGTCCGGCTGATACGACGCAAACCAATCGCCGTGGGATATGCCACTGGTGGAAACTCTACTTTCTGATTGACAATCAAGAGCGGTAAAAATCGTTTTAAAGTTAGAATATCTAATGAAAGTCAAAGACCACACCTCATCGTTATTCGCCCGGAACATTCTTACTTTTTCAATCTTCGCGTCGCTGATCGCGGCCGCGCCTCTCGCCCGCGCGCAAAGCAGCGTGAGCTTATATGGGCTGATCTCGGTCGGATTGAGCTATTCCTCCAATGCAGGCGGCAAACCTCTCTACCAGATGGCGAACGGCCCCCAGCAACCGTCCCGCTGGGGTTTGAAAGGACAGGAAGATCTTGGCGGCGGCCGGTCGGCTATCTTCGATCTGGAAAATGGATTCTCCATCACGAACGGTTCCGCAGCTCAGGGGGGGCGGCTGTTTGGCCGCCAGGCGTGGGTCGGTATCGCGGACAAGAATCTGGGTACGATCACAATGGGCCGCCAGTATGATGAGATGACCAAGCAATTGAACTGGACGGAATCCGCAGTTCAGTTTGCGACCTACGGTGCGCACGTCGGTGACAACGACAACATATTCGATGCCTTGAGGTTGCAGAATTCGGTTCGCTATGAATCTCCAGTTATGGCTGGCCTTTCGTTCGCCGGGCAATACGCTTTCTCGAATCAGGCCGGGGCTTTTTCGAACAACAGCGCATTCAGTGCCGGCAGCACCTATGTGCACGGGCCATTCAAAGTAGCTGTCGCGATGTCGCAATACAATCACCCCGCTGCGATGGACAATTCTTCGGGGGCGGTCAGCGACAACTACGGATTCACCTCGCCGTTTGCGACGAGCCTGGGCGGTTCGGGCGTCGAGAAGCAGCGAATTTTCGGCGTGGGGGCAGGATACGACTTCGGAATCGTACAAGCTACCCTCGCCTACACGAATGTCCTGTTCGACTACATGGATACGTCTGGCCTTCGGCTACAGAACGCCGAGTTGTCGCTGACTCACAACATCACTCCGAGTCTCCTCGTCGGCGCAGCGTACATCTATACGACGGGTAAATATTCAGACTCGGAAAAACCGCACTATAACCAGGTCAACCTGGGGATCGATTATTCGTTGAGCCGCCGCACGGATGTGTATCTCATTGGCCTTTACCAGCGCGCCGGCGGAGCAGCGCAATACGCGCAGATTTTCTCCTCGACTGCCTCAACCTCCAATTCGGAAACGCAGGTCATCGCCGGGATAAGGACGCGTTTCTGACGGGACCGGCATTCTCATAGGGCATGCAAATATCGCTCCCCGAACGGCGGACTATCACCCACCTGTGATACCCGTCCGATCATCGAAATTTCGATGGTAGGGGCACGCCGGCCTTCGAAAGAGAGGTTCTTTGCCGCAAGAGCCAAGGTTTTCAATAATGTATGCCGTGATTAACGGCAGACCGCTAACGCTATGCGCTTGCGCAAACGAATCGGGAGATGCAGGTGATCAAGTTGTCTTTTTCGCAAAAACTCTGGCTGCCGCTGGTTTTGTGTCTTCTGTGCTTCGCCGGACTCTCGGTGATCGACGCCTATCGCACTCGAGACGTTCGTCTAGAAGAAAGAAAGGCCGATCTGGTGCATGCCACGGAACTTGCCGTTGCAGTCGTCAAGACGTTCGCCGATCAGGCCGCTGCCGGAACGATTACGGTCGACGAGGCGAAGAGGAAGGCCATGGATGCCGTGCGCAATATGCGCTACGCGGGCTCCGACGGCTACTTCACGATCATCGACTCCGAGCACGTTCTGATGCATCCAATCCACCCCGAAATCGAGGGCCGGGACGTGAGAGGGTTCAAGGACCCGAATGGCGTACTCACCTTCCAGGTTGCCATCGATATAGTGAACCGAGAGGGCAAAGGCTTCACTCGTATTGCGTTTTCGAAGCCTGGTGTCAGCGGCGTCTTCCCGAAGATCACGTATGAGGACAGCTATCGCCCGTGGGGCTGGATTATTCTGACCGGCGTCTATCTCGACGATATTAACGCTGCTTTCCATACAACCTTGTACGAGAGCGTCGGTGTACTTGTCGCGGTTGGCGCGTTGCTGAGCCTCGTAGTGATCTTGCTTAATCGCGGCATTCTGCGCTCGCTCGGTGGCGAGCCCGCTTACGCGGCTGAGATCGCGACGCGCGTTGCGAATAACGACCTCACGGCTGTCGTCAAGACCGTGCCGAGCGACCGCAGCAGCCTCCTCTACTCCATGAAGCGGATGCAGGATCAACTGACGGAGACAATGCGCACGATCACGACGTCGGCCGAATCGATCGCATCGGCCACGGGCCAGATCGCCGCCGGCAACCTGGACCTCTCGCAGCGCACGGAGGAGCAAGCGGCGGCGCTGCAGGAAACAGCTGCGACCATGGAGGAACTGACCTCGACAGTCAATCAGAACGCCGACAACACGCGTCAGGCAAGTCAGGTCGCCGCGCGGGCGGTACAGGTCGCGCAGCGCGGCAGCAGTGTGATTTCGCAGGTCATCGATACGATGAACGGCATCCAGGCGAGCTCGGACAAAATTGCCGATATCGTCGGCATGATCGAAAGCGTAGCGTTCCAGACCAACATCCTCGCGCTCAACGCCGCTGTCGAAGCCGCCCGCGCCGGCGAGCAGGGCCGGGGGTTCGCTGTCGTCGCGAGTGAAGTACGCTCGCTCGCGCAGCGCTCGTCGTCGGCCTCGAAAGAGATCAAGGGACTCATTCGGGACTCCGTGGAACGCGTGCGAATCGGCGCCGAGTTCGTCACCACGGCCGGCGTAACTATGGACGAGATCACACAATCAGTGCAGCGTGTCACCGACATCATGGGCGAGATCGCCGCGGCGTCGATCGAGCAGAGCCATGGTATCGGCCAGGTCAGTAAGGCTGTCACGCAGATGGACTCGGTGACACAGCAGAACGCGGCGCTCGTCGAGCAGGCCGCCGCAGCCGCGAGCTCGCTCGAATCGCAAGCCGGCGATTTGCGCTCGTCGGTAGCGGTCTTCCGGCTCCCGTAGGCGGTGTACAGGCCATCGGGCGGCCTGGCACAGAGACCATGCTGCTTTCGTTGGCGCGAGACGCGAGACACCAGGTCTTCTTTCTTTGAGGGATCGACGCACTCCGATCAAACGGCTTTTGCGGTTCCTTGAAGTCGCGTTTTTACCGCTTCGTCGTTATCCGCAATCTTCGCAGTGGACTCACCAGGACTCGTGCGCAACTTACCGAAACGGTTATCACGCATTCACTTTAACTCACGGCAAAAAAACGGATTCCTATGCTTTACCCAACCGACATACGAGATGTCGAGACAATTGATCGCGGCACACGAGTGCGGGCGCTGTTGGCCAGCGGTATCGGTAGCACCATCGAATGGTACGACTTCATCCTTTACGGAACCATGGCGGCGATCGTTTTCGGCCCCTTGTTCTTCCCCGCCCGCGATCCGTCGGTCGCATTGATGCTCTCGTTCGCGTCATTTGCGCTGGCGTTCGCAATGCGCCCCATCGGCGGCATCGTCTTCAGTCATATCGGTGACAGGATCGGCCGCAAGAAAACGCTAGTCATGACGCTCTCGCTCATGGGCGGCAGCACCCTGGCTATGGGGCTTTTGCCCGATTACAACGCCATCGGGGTCTGGGCTCCTATCCTTTTGACAGTACTACGCGTCATTCAGGGAGTCGCGCTGGGGGGTGAATGGGGCGGAGGCGTCCTGCTGGCGGTGGAGTACGCGCCCAGGAAATACCGGGGCCTTTTCGGTGCGGTCCCGCAAGTCGGAACCATGTTGGGGCTTGCTTTGGGTTCGCTGGCAGCGTCGGAGGCGAGCGCGCTCTTCTCGAAAGAGGATTTTCTCAGGGTCGGCTGGCGGATTCCTTTCATTCTGTCTTTCGTCCTGGTCATCATCGCTTTTTGGATTCGCCGCTCGGTCGATGAAACTCCGTCCTTCAAGAAGGTCCTTGCGAGCAACAGCGCGAACAAGGTGCCATTACTGGAAACCATCAAATTCCACTGGCGGGCAGTGCTGGTGACCGTCGGGGCGAAGTTCATCGAAACCTCCGTCTTCTATATCTTCGCAGTGTTCTCGATTTCCTATACCATCGGCCTCGGCTTCGAGCGGACCGATACGCTCAATGCAGTGTTGGTTGCCTCGCTTTTATCTGCTCCGATGGTCCTCTTCAGCGCGTGGATCTCCGACCGAATCGGCCGGAAAAAGATTTTTATTATCGGCGCCCTCGCTAGTATGGCCTTCGTTCTACCCTTCTTCTGGCTCGTTCATCAAAGATCGATCGCGTTGCTGTACCTGGCCATCGTTGTGGGCTTCGCGGTCATCTATCCCATGGTCGGCGCTGTAATGGGTCCATTGTTTGCCGAGAATTTCCCACCGGAAGTTCGATACACAGGTATTTCGCTGGGTTACCAGCTCGGAACCGCACTGGTTGGTGGTCCACTCCCACTTATCGCTACGGCGCTCCTGGTTGCCTTCCACGGCTCCTATATCCCGATCGCCCTTTTCGTAGGTCTCTGCGGCATCGTTTCCTTGATTGCCATCTCGTTCGCCAAGGAAGGCCGCGGCGAGGATCTCGACGCCAGGAAGACCGTTCCTCCATTGGGGTAGGGCCTGCGCTCGACGCCGCAGAACGCCCGCCGCGCCTAAAGAACCCAATAGCCGATAACGGATGAGATATGCCTGAAGCTACGCGAATCTGGATGACCAACGTTGGGTCGAGGTGATTGCGTGGAACGGGCTGTCGCATCGTCGCTGGACCCGGGGCAAGATCTGGAACTCTGCGCGCAATCTACCCACGCCACCGATGTCCCAGCAATTACAACCGAGGCGGACGAAGCACACCACCATCCGGCTCTCTCGACGCGGCCGTGCGAATCGGCCTTCCCTTATGATCGCCGTAGGAACGGCCGCTTTCTGATGCAGAGCGGCCGCCCGAATGTCCAAAGAAGCGTGCAACTGAGCGGCGCTTCATGGCCGACCCCAGCCGGTGCCGATTGCGATGACGACGCACCAGTTTTCCAAACGATGACTGTACCTCGGGGCCACCGCTCCACATATCGTTTCTGCTCAACCCGCCGACGGTAGGTATCGCTGCTGACGCGTGTTGGGTCGCGTCGCACGATCATGGAAAAAAGTTCGTCCAGGCGGGGCACGGACTGACGCGGTTGGCCGCGCCCGACCATATGGCGCTTATATATATTCGGGGCGGCCTTTGAGACGTAAGAGCAACTCACGGCACTCTTGCGCGTCGCGCTGACAGATCTTGCAG
>NZ_JAXDPY010000637.1:0-10951 GCF_034668105.1 Paraburkholderia sp.
CTCTTTTCGGGAAACTTTCACGGCGTTCGAACTCAGAATTAGCGTATTAGGAGTGCTCTCATGGCACGCGTATGCCAAGTAACTGGGAAAGCGCCGATGAGCGGCAACAACGTTTCCCACGCGAACAACAAAACCAAGCGCCGGTTCCTTCCGAACCTGCAAAACCGCCGTATTTGGGTGGAAAGCGAAAACCGTTGGGTGCGTCTGCGCGTTTCGAACGCCGGCCTGCGCCTGATCGACAAGAACGGTATCGACGCTGTGCTCGCAGATCTGCGCGCACGCGGTGAAGCCTAAGGAGTAAATCATGGCGAAAGGCGCACGCGACAAGATCAAGTTGGAATCGACCGCAGGCACGGGTCACTTCTATACGACGACGAAGAACAAACGCAACATGCCGGAAAAGATGCTGATCAAGAAATTTGATCCGGTCGTCCGTAAGCACGTTGAGTACAAGGAAACCAAGATCAAGTAAGTCTTGGATCCTGCCTGACGAAGACAAAAAGATTTGCAAAAAAGCCTCGCATTCGTGCGGGGCTTTTTTGTTTTCAACGTGCCGAGACTGCGCCGTCGCTGCGCAGCTTAACTGCCCTTTCATCCTCGCTGTTGCTCTGTAAGACAGTCTTATCCCGTTCGGCCAGCTTTCCCTCATTCGTCGCGGCGCGTATCCTTTCTCGTTTTACGGCATGCGAACGGCATGCCGTCATGGCACAACGAAAGACGGAGATGTAGGCAATGGAATTCGATGTAGCGATTGTCGGTAGTGGTCTGGCAGGTTTGAGCGTCGCGCTCAATCTCGCGGAGACCCGGCGGGTTGCGGTGGTCGCCAAGCGATCGATAACCGAAGGTGCGAGCGATTGGGCGCAAGGCGGGATTGCTGCCGTGCTGGATTCGGCGGACAGCATCGAAAACCATGTCCGCGACACACTGATCGCCGGTGGCGGTCTGTGCGACGAAGCCGCAACACGCTTTATCGTCGAACACGGACGCGCCGCGATCGAATGGCTGATTGAGCATGGCGTGCCGTTCACCAAAGACGACGCCGCCGAACTCGGCTTTCACCTGACACGCGAAGGCGGTCATAGCCATCGCCGAATCATTCATGCCGCGGACGCAACCGGCCATGCCGTGGTTGCCACGCTCAGCGAGCGTGTGCGCCATCACCCGAACATCACGTTGCTCGAAGACCACTACGCGATCGATCTGATCACGTCCGACCGCCTTGGTCTGCCGGGCCGTCGCTGCCATGGTTTATACGCACTCGATCTGCAAAGCGGCCGGACCGTCACGATCGAGGCGCCGCATACCGTGCTCGCCACCGGTGGCGCCGGCAAGGTCTATCTGTACACCACCAACCCCGACACCGCGACCGGCGACGGCATCGCCATGGCGTGGCGCGCGGGCTGCCGCGTGTCGAACATGGAATTCATCCAGTTCCATCCGACCTGCCTGTTCCACCCTTATGCAAAGTCGTTCCTGATCTCGGAAGCGGTACGTGGCGAAGGCGGCATTCTGAAACTGCCGGACGGTACGCGCTTCATGCCCAACCACGACGAACGCGCCGAACTCGCACCGCGCGACATCGTGGCGCGCGCGATTGACTTCGAGATCAAGAAACGCGGCATTGATTGCGTGTATCTCGACATCAGCCATCAGCCACCTGAATTCCTGCGCGAACACTTCCCGACAATTCTGGCCCGCTGCCTCGAATTCGGCATCGACATCACCAAGGAGCCAATCCCGGTTGTGCCTGCCGCGCACTACACCTGCGGCGGCGTCGTGACGGACCTGGCTGGACGGACCGATCTTGCTGGCCTCTACGCAGTCGGTGAGACGTCATGCACGGGTCTTCACGGCGCGAACCGCCTTGCCAGCAACTCCCTGCTCGAATGTCTCGTGATCGGACGCTCCGCAGCGCAGGCCATCGAGGAAGAAGGCTTCAGCGCCGCCGTCCACGCGCCGCTGCCAGACTGGGATGAAAGCCGCGTGTCTGATCCGGACGAAGAAGTGGTGGTCGCGCACAACTGGGATGAACTGCGCCGCTTAATGTGGAACTACGTCGGCATCGTGCGCACGGACAAGCGGCTTGCACGAGCCAGGCATCGGCTGGCCCTGCTCCGTGACGAAATCCATGAGTATTACGCGAACTTCAAGGTGAGCCGCGATTTGCTTGAACTGCGCAATCTGGTCGACGTGGGTTCGCTGATCGTCGAAGGCGCTCGCTCACGACGCGAAAGCCGCGGCCTGCACTTTAGCCGCGATTGGCCGGCCACGTTGCCTAAGGCGCTGCCGACCGTACTGTCACCGGAACATGTCCGCAACCGCAATGTTTGATTTATGAAAGCTGAAACGAGAAGGCCATCGCCAGGGAATCCGGCGATGGCCTTTTCGTTGATTGCTGACGTCCAGACCTGGACGCGCGTGGCTCAGACGATTCGCATCGAGTAATCGGTTGCGCGCACGTCCTTGGTCAGCGCCCCGATCGACACGCGATCGACGCCCGTTTCCGCGATGGTCCGCACCGTCTCGAAGTTCACACCGCCAGACACTTCCAGCACCGCCCGCCCCGCCGTGATACGCACTGCGTCGCGCATCGCGTCGAACGAAAAGTTGTCGAGCAGAATGGATTGCGCGCGATGCGCCAATGCGGTTTCTAATTGGGCCAGCGTTTCGACTTCGATCTGAATCGACACGCCCGCATTCAGCGCAAGCGCCGCATCCATTGCGGCACCCACGCCGCCGGCTGCGGCGATGTGGTTTTCCTTGATCAGAATGCCGTCGTACAGTGCGAGCCGCTGATTTGCGCCGCCGCCCACGCGCACCGCGTATTTCTGCGCGAGCCGCAAACCCGGCAAGGTCTTGCGCGTATCGAGGATACGGGTTCGCGTGTGAGCAATTGCCTCGACGTAGCGACGCGTTGCGCTCGCCACGCCCGACAGCAGCTGGAGGAAGTTCAGCGCATTGCGTTCGGCAGTCAACAGCGCGCGGACAGGACCGCGCAGCTCGCAGACCGGCGTATCCGCGGTCATCCGATCGCCCTCGCGATACCGCCACTGCAGCTCGATACGCGGATCGATCTGACGCATCACCGCGTTGAACCAGAGCACACCGCATAACACCGCGTCTTCACGCACGATGATGCGTGCATCGCGCACATCGTCTGCGGGAACGAGGCGGCCGGTCTGATCGCCCGAGCCCACGTCTTCGGCCAATGCGTCGGCGACATTGCGCGCCAACGCGGCATCGAATGCCGCGCCGTACTGCGCATGAATCTCCGCGTACAACGGCGACACCGCCTCGACCTGATTACGTTCCACCGCCCCCATTACGCTGCCCCCATGTTTGAATACAGTTGCGCATCGCGCGCGAGATCGCCACTTGCCTGCACGCGCTTCTTATGACGCGCCGCGAAGTCGAGCATCCGGTCGATCGGCAGACGCGCCCGCTCGCCAATCGCTCGATCGACGAAAATTTCGTTGTGGCCGCGCTCGAGCACGTCGGCCAGATTGGCGAGGCCATTCATCGCCATCCACGGGCAATGCGCGCAGCTCTTGCAGGTCGCACTGTTGCCCGCCGTTGGCGCGGCGATCAATGTCTTGCCGGGTGCGGCGAGTTGCATCTTGTGCAGAATGCCGAGATCGGTCGCGACAATGAACTGCGTCGCGTCGAGTTTTTGCGCGGCGTCGATCAACTGGGTTGTCGAACCCACCACGTCCGCTTGCGCAACCACATTAGCCGGTGACTCCGGGTGCACCAGCACCTTCGCGCCCGGATATTCGGCGCGCAGCAGATCGAGTTCGATGCCTTTGAATTCGTCATGCACGAGACACGAGCCCTGCCACAGCAACATGTCCGCGCCGGTCTTGCTCTGGATATAACTGCCGAGGTGACGGTCCGGCGCCCAGATAATCTTTTCGCCGCGTGCGTGCAGATCGGCGACGATCTCCAGCCCGATCGACGACGTCACCATCCAGTCCGCCCGCGCCTTGACGGCCGCGCTGGTGTTCGCGTACACGACCACCGTGCGATCCGGGTGAGCGTCACAGAAAGCTGAGAATTCGTCGACCGGACAGCCTAGGTCGAGCGAACAGGTCGCATCGAGATCAGGCATCAGAATGCGCTTGTTCGGACTCAGGATTTTCGCGGTCTCGCCCATGAAGCGCACGCCTGCTACCACCAGCGTTTGCGCCCCGTGATCGCGGCCGAAACGCGCCATCTCCAGCGAGTCGGCGACGCAGCCGCCGGTTTCGTCGGCGAGCTCCTGCAGTTCCGCGTCGACGTAATAGTGCGCGACGAGCACCGCTTTCTCGCGCTTGAGCAATGCACGGATGCGCTCCTTCAGCGCCACCCTCTGTTCCGCCGACGGTGCATCGGGCACCTTCGCCCAAGCCTGCCCGATCCCGCAAGCTGTGCCTTGCGCCTGTGGCCGGTCGTATTCGACGGTCCTGATCGCCTGCTGATCCATGATCTCCTCTTGCCTTCGCTCTGCCGCCGCGGACACTCAATCGGGTGCCGTTGCAATTTCCGCGGCCCAAAAAGCAAAACCCCGCCAACGCGGGGTTTTGTGACGTAACGAAATTTTAATGGATTTCGCGCTCAGGCATACGATCAAGCATAACGGCGCAGACGCATCGCGAATTCCTGGAGCGCCTTGATACCGCTCTGTTCAGCTCGATGACACCAATCCTGCAACTGAATCAGCAATTGATCGCGCGATGCATTCGAACGCTCCCACATGGCCGCCAGTTCATTGCGCATGTCGATGTAGGTCTTGAGCTTCTGGCTGTTTGCGAAGATTTGTGGCAACTGGCGCTTCTGCGGCTCGTCGAGACCCGCCTCTTCCTTGTGGAACCAGCTACGCGCACCACGCATTACCTGATATTTCTCGCGCGCGCCAACTTCCTTCAGATGCGCCAACTCCTGGCGGTAAGCGCGCTTGAGCGCCTTGCCGTAACGCGCCATCACTTCGTAGCGGTTGGCCAGCACGGCTTGCAACGTGTCCTGATCGAGCACCAGCTTGCCAGTGGTCAGACGCGGCGTAGGTGCGATCTTCTTTACCTTGGCCAGGCGGAACGCCGACATGATGCGGATGTACATCCAGCCGATATCGAACTCATACCACTTGTTCGACAGCTTGGCCGACGTTGCATACGTGTGGTGATTGTTATGCAACTCTTCGCCGCCAATGAGGATGCCCCACGGGAAGATGTTGGTGCTGGCATCCGACGAATTGAAGTTGCGGTAGCCCCACCAGTGCGCGAGACCGTTCACCACGCCGGCTGCCCAGAACGGAATCCACACCATCTGCACGGCCCAGATCGTCAGGCCGACCACGCCGAACAACGCGACGTTCAGCACCATCATCAGGCTCACGCCGAGGATCGGGTACTTGGTGTACACGTTGCGTTCCATCCAGTCATTCGGGGTGCCGTGACTGAACTTGCGCATGGTTTCTTCATTTTTGGCTTCGGAACGGTACAGTTCCGCGCCTTCCAGCAGCACCTTCCAGATGCCGCGCGTTTGCGGGCTGTGCGGATCTTCTTCGGTCTCGCACTTGGCGTGGTGCTTACGGTGAATCGCGGCCCATTGGCCGGTCAGCATGCCGGTGGTCATCCACAGCCAGAAACGGAAAAAATGACTGACGGCCGGATGCAACTCCAGCGCGCGGTGCGCCTGGCAGCGATGCAAATAGACTGTCACGCAAATGATCGTAATGTGCGTCGCGACCAGCGTGTACAGCACAAGTTGCCACCACGAGAAGTGCAGCACGCCGTGGGCAAGGAAATCGAGCAAGGAATTCAACAAGGCAATTTACCTGTGGAACAAGAGACGCCAGACAGACGCAAAATGCGCGTGTCAAGAAAGTGAAAGCATACAGCGGGATTGGACGATATTCTACTTGAAGCGTTCCAAGTGTTTGTAACAAATAGGGAATTTTTGTGCGATATCAAGAGGATGGAACTCGCCCGAGAGATCCTGTTAGACCTTCCAGCGGGTTCGAAGTGCCCGTCAATGGGCGCTATCGGCGGGATTAGCCACAAGAGGAACGGTCATTGTTACCGCTTGCGGCATTGCGTCGCTGATATTGCCGACGATTCGCACTTCGCGTTGCGCGAAAGGAATCGCGATGTCGTGCTCGGAGAACAAACGCCAGATGTTGCGATTGACGGCCGAGCGCACGCCCGAAGTACCCGTCGCCGCGTCCTCGATCCAGAATCCCAGTTCGAGATTGATGCCGTCTGGGCCGAAGCTGGCCAGATAAGGCGTAGGCGCCGGCTCCTGCAGCACCCGCGCGACGCCCTGAGCCGCTTGCGCAAGCAACGCCATCGCCTGCTCGACGTCGGACGTATACGCGACCTGCACGGCCAGCTTGGCATAGCCGCGCGTCAGATACGAAGACTGGTTCTGCACCACATCCGTAATCAGCTTTTCGTTCGGAATCAGCGTTTCGATGCCGTCCAGGCCACGCACCACCGTATAGCGCGTGCGAATCTGCGTGACCATGCCCTGCAAGCCGCTGACATTGATCGTGTCGCCAATGCGCAGCGAGCGATCGATCAGAATGATGAAGCCCGAGACGTAGTTGCTCGCGATCTTCTGCAGCCCGAACCCAAGCCCGACACCAAGCGCGCCGCCGAACACGCCCAGCACCGTGATATCGATCCCGACCAGTGACAGGCTGATCAGCACCGCCCCCAGCACGAACAGCGCACGGCCGAGGCGCGCCATGACCACTTTCAGGTTGGCGTCGAGCGTGGTGGAGCGAATCAGACGGTCTTCGAACGCCGAGCCCAGCCACATCGCGACAATCATCGTCACGCAGACCCACAGAAGACCCGTGATGAGCGACAGCAGCGTCATATGGGCGTTGGCGACGCGGAAATGCACGCTGCCCATCCACGCGATCACGTCGTCCTGAATGCCCATCACCGTGAGCACCATGCCGATCCACACGACCAGCGAGACGATTTTCTCGACGAGAAATAGCCACGGATGAGTCTCGCCGCCCTGGCTGAACACCCGTCGCGCGAAGAAAAACACAATGTAAATCAGACCGATACCGAACAAAGGCACCAGCGCCAGGTCGAGTAGCGCCGTGTGCATGAACGGGCCGGTGATCGCCCGCGCGAGCCAGACGAGTGCCGCGCCGATCAGAGGAAAGAACGCGCGGTTCAGGCTCTCCGCACCAAAACGCAGGGTCTGGTAACGCGTCTGGCGCCGCAAATCGAGCGCCCGGCGCAACAGCCGCGCGAGCAGCCAGGCAATGACGAGCGTGCCAACCAGCACGCCGACCTGCCACAACATCACCGGTTGGCCGAAGTCGCGCGCAAGGTCGCCGAACATGTGCGGAAAAATGCGGTTTTGCATGATGTCGCAGAAGTCGCCGGCGCGCCGTGTTCGGGAGGGAACCTGGCCGCGCCGGCAGATAGCCTGTTGCAGTTAGCTCTGGCGTTCCAGCACGGCGGCGAAGAAGCCGTCGGTGGCGTGGCGGTGCGGCCACAGCGACAGATAGTCGCCCATTTCCAGCTCGATGCGCTGTTCGGCCAGCACGTCGCGCGCGGGGACCAGGGCGAAGTCCGGATGGTCGGCGAGGAATTGCTGCACGACGGCTTCGTTTTCCGCTTCCAGAATCGAGCAGGTTGCGTAGACGAGACGGCCGCCTTTCTTCACGAGACGCGAGGCGCTGGCCAGAATCGACGCCTGCTTCGGCGCCAGTTCGGCGACCGAGTCAGGCGACTGGCGCCACTTCAGGTCCGGATTACGGCGCAGCGTTCCCAGCCCGCTGCACGGCGCGTCGACCAGCACGCGGTCGATCTTGCCGGCGAGACGCTTGATCTTCGCGTCGTGTTCGCTGTCGATCAGCACCGGATTCACGTTCGACAGGCCGCTGCGCGCGAGGCGCGGCTTGAGCTTGGCCAGACGACGCTCGGAGACGTCGAATGCATAGAGACGCCCCGTTGAGCGCATTGCCGCGCCCAGCGCCAGCGTCTTGCCGCCCGCGCCCGCGCAGAAGTCGACGATCATTTCGCCGCGCTTGGGCGCGACCAGCGAACACAGCAACTGGCTGCCCTCGTCCTGGACTTCGACCCAGCCGTGCTGGAAGGCGTCGAGCTTGGTGAGCGGCGGCTTGCCGACCACCCGCACGCCGAACGGTGCGAACGGCGTGGCGCCGCCCTCGATGCCGGCCTTCGACAACGCGTTCAGCACGTCGTCGCGGCTTGCCTTGATCGGGTTCGTGCGCAGGTCCAGCGGCGCCGGATAGTTCAGCGCGGCGGCCAGTTGCGCCAACTCCTCAGCTTCGAAACGCCTGGAAAGCGCCTGATAGATCCAGTCGGGCAGATTCAGGCGAATCCGCAGCGGCAGGCTTTCCGGATCGATCTTCGCGACGTGTTCGAGCCAGTGCGACTCGGTATCCGACAAAAACGGCTTGAGCGCGGTGCGCCCAGCCGTCTGCATCAGTCCCAGCAAGGCCATGCGGCGCGCCGGGCTGCCCGTGCCGCCTTCGGCCAGATGGGCGAATTCCATCCGGCGGCGCAGCACGGCGAAGACCGCCTCGGCGATCACGCCGCGCTCGCCGTGCCCGAGCTTAGGGTGCGCGCGGAAAAAGCGGCTTGTCGTGGCGTCGGCCGGGCCGTTCAGTTTCAGGACTTCAGCCAGCAAAGTCTCGGTTTGTCCAATCAAAAAACCATGTAATCTCATGCGCCCTCTCCGGCGGTGTGACCGGCAAAGAGCCATTGCGGCTCCGGCGGCGTAAGCGTGACACGCAAGCCGTCGAGAGCAAGACGCCCTTCGACGAACCAGCGCACCGCGCGTGGATAAATAATGTGTTCGATTGCCAGCACGCGTTCGGCGAGCATGGCGGGAGTGTCGCCTGCCTCAACGGGGACAGCCGCCTGCGCGACGATCGGCCCGTGATCCAGCTGCGACGTGACAAAATGCACCGACGCGCCGTGCAGCCGCACGCCGGCGTCCAATGCCTGTTGATGGGTTTTCAGCCCCGGAAAGCTCGGCAGCAGCGAAGGATGCACGTTCAACATGCGCCCGGCGTAGTGGTCGACGAAACCGGCCGTGAGCACTCGCATGAAGCCCGCGAGCACGACCAGATCGGGTGCAAAGCTGTCGATGGTTTGCGCGAGCGCGGCGTCGAAGCTGTCGCGCCCCTCAAACTGGCGGTGGTCGACCACCGCCGTGGCAATACCGTGCGACGCGGCGAACTCAAGGCCCGCAGCGTCAGGACGGTTGGCAATCACGGCGGCGACTTGCGCCGCCCAGCCCTCGTCCGCGCAGGCGCGAATGATAGCTTCCATATTGCTTCCCCGTCCGGAAATCAGGATGACGAGTTTTTTCATCCGCGGATTTTATCATTCGAGGGGCACTGAAACGGCGACGCGCCGCCGTCTCGTGCGCTGAGCGTTTATAATCGTTTGTTTTGCGGCATCTCGCCCGCCCTACCTTAAACCCGCTATCGTGAGAGTCTTCCGCGGTCTTCCCAATGCTGAAAGCCGTGCGCCCTGCGCACTGACCATCGGCAACTTCGACGGTGTCCACCGCGGCCATCAGGCTTTGCTCGCCCACGTCCGGGCAGCAGCCGACGCGCGCGGCCTGCCCGTCTGTGTGATGACCTTCGAGCCGCACCCGCGCGAGTTCTTCAACCCGGCCGGCGCGCCGCCGCGGATCGCGATGCTGCGCGACAAGCTCGAGGCGCTGCGTACCAACGGTGTCGATCGTGTGGTGGTCGAGCATTTCAATCACACGTTTGCCAGCCAGTCGCCGGATGCATTTGTCGAACGGATCATCGTCAATGGTCTGCATGCCCGCTGGGTGATGATCGGTGACGATTTCCGCTACGGCGCGAAGCGCGCGGGCGATTTCGCATCGCTCAAGGCCGCGGGTCAACAGTACGGTTTCGAAGTCGAACAGATGGCCACGGTTGCCGATCCGTCGGGCGCGCGCATTTCCAGCTCGGGCGTACGCACCGCGTTGGTGGCGGGCGACCTCGACTCGGCGCGTGCCGCGCTGGGCCGCGATTATCTGATCAGCGGGCACGTCGTGCACGGCATGAAGCTCGGCCGCGATCTCGGCTTCCCCACGCTCAATCTGCCGATCGCCCACAAGCGTCCGGCGCTCGCCGGTATTTTCGTGGTGCGCGTGCATGGGGTGGCAGACGTTCCGTTGCCGGGCGTGGCAAGCCTCGGCTTGCGCCCCACTGTCGACGACTCCGGCCGCGTGCTGCTCGAAGTGCATCTGCTCGACTGGCACGGCGACGCGTATGGCAAACTCGTGCGCGTCGAATTCCTGAAGAAGCTGCGCGACGAGGAAAAGTACGTCGACCTCGAAACGCTGACTGCCGCCATCTCGCGCGACGTCGCCAATGCCCGCGCGTGGTTCGCGGCCGTCGGCGCCGGCACGCCGGGCAGCCGTTCCACCGGTTTCGCCACCTCGGCCACCGACCGAATTAGATAGCCGCCGCGGTACATGCCAGCGCACGGAGTGCTGCATGTACCCACCGCTGCGCGCATCGAAGGGCGTCCGTGGATCACGCGACATGCCTGCCGGGCGCGCCCCACGCCCTGCGCATCTTGCGCTTACCGCAGCCTCGCTGCGCTTAGAAAGAATTCACCGCGACCTCATCATGAGCAACAAGAAAGCCGATTCGAAACCGCAGTCACGCTACCCGGTCAACCTGCTCGACACGCCGTTCCCGATGCGTGGCGACCTGCCCAAACGCGAGCCGCAATGGGTCAAGGAATGGCAGGAACGCAAAGTCTACGAGACGATCCGTTCTGCTTCCAGAGGCCGCAGGAAGTTCATCCTGCACGACGGCCCGCCGTATGCGAACGGCGACATCCACCTCGGCCACGCGGTCAACAAGATCCTGAAAGACATGATCGTCAAGGCGCGCAATCTGGCGGGCTTCGACGCGGTCTACGTGCCGGGCTGGGATTGCCACGGC
>NZ_JAXDPY010000638.1:0-5169 GCF_034668105.1 Paraburkholderia sp.
ATGACGCACCGTCGAATGGTGCCAGCAACGCCTATACCTCCGCCGACCGTCAGGCTGCCCAACTGATCGAGGCGATGGCCGCCTACGCCCCGGAGTCGTCGGCGTCGATGAGTCTTGCTGCTATCCCGCCTGAAAACACGCAGCTTTTGCTGGCCGCCTCCGCGCACTAGAACTACCTGACGTCTTGACTATGCGCCACCGCTTCTCGCAGCCACGAGGGAAGCGGCGCGTAGGCAGAACGTCAGTCGACGATTGTCCTGAGACGTTCAGAACATGACACAGGCTTCCTCGTCCCGCCACATTCATCCGCACGCTCAGGCATCCGCTGCCGTAGCCCGGCACACCAATCAGCACTCTCTCCAGTTAAACGATGGGATTTGAAGAACAACCGGCACAGCTGGAAGACGCCGGACTGGCCGCACTGGTCGTCATCGCGCGCTTTCACGGCATCGCCACCGATGCTGCGCAGCTAAGACATGCGGCGGCCCTCGAAGGATGCGCGTTCTCCGAAGCGCAACTCGTCCTTTCTGCGCGAGAGATTGGACTGAAGGCCAGCGCCGTGGCACTTGTGCCGGAACGACTGGGCAAAACACCCTTCCCCGCGCTCGCACTGGACCGGACGGGTCGGCATTTCATTCTTGCCGGTTCGGATGGAACGACCGCGCTCGTCCTGGAACCCGGCATGCATGCGCCGCGCGCAAAGCCGATCAGTGAGGTGATCGACCGCTGCACCGGTCGCATGCTGCTGTTCACCTCGCGTGCATCGCTCGCGAGCAACCTGGCCCGTTTCGACTTCTCGTGGTTTATTCCCGCCGTCGTCAAATATCGGCGACTTCTTCTCGAAGTGTTGCTCGTCTCGGTGGTCTTGCAGGTGTTCGGGCTAGTCTCACCGCTGATGTTCCAGGTGGTGATGGACAAAGTACTTGTCAACCGCGCCTACAGCACGCTGAACGTCGTGTGCGTTGCGCTACTGGTGAGCTCCGTGTTCGAAGTGCTGCTCACAGGCCTGCGAAACTACGTGTTCTCACACACGACCAACCGCATCGACGTCGAGCTCGGGGCGCGGCTATTTCGCCATCTACTGGCGTTGCCGCTCGCCTACTTCGAAGCGAGGCGAGTGGGTGACACCGTCGCACGCGTGCGCGAACTGGAAAGCATCCGCAGCTTTCTCACGGGCCAGGCGTTGACGGCATTCATCGACCTGATCTTCTCGGTGATCTTCCTCGGCGTGATGTGTATCTACAGCGTCTGGCTGACGCTGATTGTCGCGATCTCGCTCCCGCTCTATGCCGCTATTTCCATGACGTTGAATCCTCTTCTACGGGAGCGGCTTAATCACAAATTCGCGCGTGGAGCCGACAACCAGTCGTTTCTGGTCGAAGCCGTGTCCGGTGTGCAGACTGTCAAGGCAATGGCGATCGAGCCGCAGTTCACCCGCCGCTGGGACAATCAGCTCGCCGCCTATGTCACGGCGAGTTTCCGGGTCAACGCGTTAGGGAACGTCGGGCAACAGCTCATTCAACTGGTGGGCAAACTGGTCACGCTAGCGACACTGTTCTTCGGCGCGAAGCTCGTGATCGACGGCAAGCTGACCGTTGGTCAACTGATCGCGTTCAACATGATGTCGCAACGTGTGAGCGCCCCGGTGCTCAGGCTTGCCCAGCTCTGGCAGGATTTCCAGCAGGTCGGCATTTCGATGAGCCGGCTGGGCGACATCCTGAATACGCGTACTGAATTGCCACCAAGCCGGCAGGCACTGCCCGCGGTCAACGGCGAAATCAGTTTTGAGGACGTGCGCTTCCGCTATCGCCCGGACAGCCAACCGGTTCTCAACGGGATCGATCTGACGATTCCGGCTGGCCAGATCGTCGGCATCGTCGGCCGGTCGGGATCGGGGAAAAGTACGCTAACCAAGCTCATGCAGCGCCTCTACACGCCCGGGAGCGGACGCGTGCGCATCGACGGAATCGATCTCGCGCTGGCCGATCCGGCATGGTTACGGCGGCAGATTGGTGTGGTGCTGCAGGAGAACCTGCTTTTCAATCGCTCGATTCGCGAGAACATCGCTGTGACAGATCCGGGCGCGTCGCTCGACGTGGTGATCCACGCTGCAAAGCTCGCGGGCGCGCACGACTTCATCTCGGCGCTACCCGAGGGCTACGACACGGTGGTAGGAGAACACGGCTCCTCGCTGTCCGGCGGACAGCGTCAGCGCATCGCCATCGCGCGTGCACTCGTGACCAACCCGCGCATCCTCATTTTTGACGAAGCAACCAGCGCGCTCGACTTCGAGACCGAACGGGTGATCCAGAACAACATGCGTGCGATGTGCCACGGCCGCACGGTCATCATCATTGCGCACCGATTGAGCGCGGTGCGTCATGCCCACCAGATCATCGCGATGGACAAAGGTCAGATTGTCGAGCGCGGCGGCCACGACCAGTTGCTAGAGAAGAACGGCTATTACGCGCACCTCGTCTCTTTGCAAAACACCTGATGACCACGCACTTCTTGAAGTTGCGCGCCATGGCTGATCTATGCAGACGCTACGGCGCGACTTTCCGCTCGGCGTGGACGATTCGCGATCAACTCGACACGCCGGAACGTACGGCACAGGAACTGCAATTCCTGCCCGCGAATCTTGAACTGATCGAAACGCCTTCGCACCCCGCGCCGCGGTGGACGATGCGTGTCATCGTCGCGCTCGGTTTCGTGATTCTGCTGATTGCCGTATTCGGCAGGCTGGATATTGTCGCGACCGCCAAAGGCAAGCTGATTCCGGGCGCGCGTGTGAAAACCGTTCAGCCGGCGATCACCGGCGTCGTGCGGGAGATTTTGATCCGTGACGGTCAGCGTGTGAAAGAGGGGCAGGCGCTGCTGGTTCTCGATGCGACCCAAGCCGCTGCCGATACGCACAAGGCGCGCTCCGCGCGGATCGATGCCGCATTGTCGTCAGCGCGTGCGCGGGCGCTGCTGGACGCGCTCAAAACCGCTCGTGCGCCGACTCTTGCCGTGGTGGATGGCGCTGCGCAAACACAGCAGGAAGAAGCCCAACGCTTCGCCGAAGGACTGTATCAAGAATATGCCGATAAACTCACTGCATCCCGCGCCGAACTTTTGAAACGGGAAGCCGAACTGGCAACTACCCAGCAGCAGGTGGCAAAGCTGCGTGCAACCGCGCCGCTTGCGCGTAGCGAAGCCAACGACTACAAGATCCTCGCGCGTGATAAGTACGTGGCCCAGCACGACTATCTCGGCAAGGAACAGACCGCGCTCGAGCAGGAGCATGAACTCGCCGCCCAGCAAAGCCACGCACGTGAACTTAGCGCAGGCATCGCGGTGCAGCGGGCGACGATCGAACAGACGACTTCGCAATTTTCGCGGGAGCAACTTGACACGCTGAACAGGGCAACCCAGCAATTCGCCCAGAACAGCGACGACGAATCCAAGGCGACGACTCGTGAGCGTTTGCTAACGCTCTATGCGCCGGTCACCGGCACAGTGCAGCAGTTGTCCGTGCACACGCTTGGCGGCGTGGTCACCACGGCGCAGGCACTGATGGAAGTGGTACCGGACGATGCAGTCGAGGTCGAAGCCAGCGTCGAAAACAAGGACGTGGGGTTCGTCAACGTGGGGCAGGACGCCATCGTCAAGATCGAGGCGTTCCCGTACACGCGTTATGGCTACCTGACGGGCAAGGTGATTGCCGTTTCGAACAATGCCGTGCAGGCGAGAGACAGAACGCAGGGGCTGACCTTTACAACGAGAATCCGCCTGCCGACTAACCAGATGCGGGTCAACAACAAATCGATCAATCTGACGCCCGGTATGGAAGTGACAGCAGAGATCAGAACCGGTCGACGCAGCGTCGCGGGTTTTTTTCTGGATCCGCTAGTGCAGACTGTCGGGGAGAGTCTGCGTGAGCGTTAATCGTGTGATGTGCAGGCCTTCTCAAAGGCAGCTATGGGTACGCCGCAGCCAGGGTTCTGGCGCCGCTGCGGCACGACGACGCTTTCGCATGAGAGGGCGGTTGTTATGCCTGCCGTTGTTGGCGGCGGTGCCGCAGATAGCGATGGCTCTCGATATGTTCAGAACCAGCACGGATGTTTCCGATACGCCAGCAGCGGCGCTTGTTGTCGCCAATGCAGGTTCTCCCTGCGAGTTCGGCCTGGTGGGTGCGCCGCTGCGCCTCGACGAGGCGGTGAATCGTGCTTTGTGCAATAACCCCAGGACGCGCGAAGCATGGGCAAATGTCAAGATCCAAGCTGCTGGTGTCGGCGTGGCAAAGGCGGCGTATTTGCCAAACGTTTCTGCCACGTGGCAGGCAGTGCGCGACGATTCGGTCACCGATGTGAGCGGCTATCCTCGTCTCAGTTCAGCGAACCGCTCGACGGTTCACTCAGGGTCGGTTTCGCTGAACTGGGTGTTATACGATTTTGGAGGCAGACGGGCCGCGTTGCGTAATGCGCAGGAACTGCTGGCCGCGGCTCGCGCAAACCAGGACGCCACGCTGCAAGCCACATTCTCCACTGTAGCGACAGACTACTATTCGGCGCAGGCCGCGGCCGGCAAGTTGGCGGCCGCACAGGAAACGGAACGCATTGCGCACGACAGTTATGTGGCGGCATCCGCGCGAGTCAGTCATGGTGTCGCGGCAATTACCGACGAGTTACAGGCGCAGACTTCGTACGCTCAGGCGACGTTTAACAGAGCAAAGGCAGCCGGGGACCTACAGACCGCCTTCGGCACGCTTGCCTCCGATATGAGCCTCAGCCCGGCTCAATCCATCATAGTGCCCGCCGTCGAAGATGGCGTCGCACCTGATAGGGACTTCACCGAAGCGATCGCTGAGATGATCGCTGACGCGCAACGCTCGCATCCAGGCGTCGCGTCTGCAAAGGCAAAGCTCGAAGCGGCAGTCGCAAAGGAACAGCAGACTCGGTCCCAGGGTTTGCCAAACTTCAGCTTCGTTGCGAAGTTCAGCCAGAACAACCAACCCGCCAGTCTGGGCCTCGGCGAGCCGCAATTTCCTGCGACAGGACATGACTGGTACTTTGGCGTCCAATTGCAGATTCCGTTGTTCGAAGGTTTTGGCAGAACGTATCAGGTCCGACAGGCGCACGCCCAGGTCGAAATGCAGCAGTACACGCTCGACGAGACTCGGCAGCA
>NZ_JAXDPY010000639.1:0-4072 GCF_034668105.1 Paraburkholderia sp.
GCACTGAACCGGTCGCCGCGCTCGTGGATTAAGCGCAGTCCGCTTCAGCAAAAAAGACCCCGCCGGCGCGAGCCGGGCGGGGTTTTTTTATTGCCATCGAATGGATACGCTGTGTGGCGGGTGATGAAGGCGTCAACGCAGCCGCAGCGGTCCGTATCCGCTTGCGGGCGTGGGGGCGTTGTTCGAGGCCGACTCGGCGGTCCGCTCTCGATGACTCGCCTGGCGCGCATTCACAGCGCAGTCGCCTATTCGGCCGCTGATTCAGCGGCCGTCAAAACCTTCCATCGAGTCGCTCATTCAGCGACTCGCAAACGCGAACGCAAACCAGCCGGTGCTGCCGTTCGTCGACATACGTCGTGGGCGGCGGCTTGAGTTTTGCGGCGCGGCTACCGGCGCAGTTGGCTTGGCGGTAAGGCGCAGCGGCGTCGGTTTGCGCAGCAGCGTGCGCAGCGAAAAGCGGCGCGAACCGCCTCGCAGGCGTAATGCTGAGAAGAAAGTGTGGAACCACGTGCGAATGCCGTCGACCGCTTTGGCTTCACGCCATTGTTCGCCTAATGCGCGAGTGCGAGTGGCATGGTGACGCAGCGCACGCACGACATGGCGGCGCGCCGGACGCGCCGCTTTCAGCGCGGCGCGGGTAAGACGGGTGCTCAGAAGAGTATGCATGGCTTCACAGGTAGGCAACGTGTCGCGCGACGGAGTGTGCGCCAGAATGAGCACCAAATGTGCCAATGGCGGTGTCGCGAAGGACGACGCGAGAGCCCGGAATTCGACTGATAAGAACGCGAAAGACGGCGGAGTCGGCCACAGCGGCCTGTGTGCGCCGTAAAAGTGCGGGAAGAGCGATCAACATGTGTGAAAGGCTACACGTGATTCGTGACGTCAGAAAGTCCGTTTTTACCCTGCGAGTACGGGTTTTTACGGGTAAAACGTGAGGTGCCGCGCTCGCTGGGTCGTGCCCTTTGCGGTCGATTATCGTGCGAGCTTGCCCTCACACCGTGCTCTGCCAATCGGCTTTCGCATGAAAGTAGTGCGTAAGGCGGCGGCTGCTCGCAAGGCGAAACTGCGCGCAGTCCGATCGCGCCCGTTTTACAATCGAGCATCAGCTAGTCGAAAGTCACGGAACACCATGTCACTTCATTCGAAGAAAGAGCAGATTCACACGTTGCGAGAGCAGGGTTTCGTTGTCGTGCCCGGATTGGTGTCGCCGGAGCGCTGCGGCGAACTGAAGCAGATTGCGGAGCGCCAGTTGCAGGAAGCGGTCGCGCCGATCGAGTTCGAAGCAGATCTGCAGTATCCGGGCGCGCCGGAATCCAAACATGCGCCGGGCGGCCACACGGTGCGCCGCTTACTGGACGCATATGGCCGTCATCCGAGTTTTGCGCAATGGGCGACCGCGCCGGAAATTCGTGGCTGGATGGAGTTGTACTTCGGTGAAGAGCCGCGCTTATCGCGGGCGCATCACAATTGCATGATGACCAAGCACCCTGCTTATGGCAGCCTGACCGGCTGGCATCGGGACGTGAGGTATTGGTCGTTCGAGCGTGACGACCTGGTATCGGTGTGGGTCGCAGTTGGTTCGGAGACGGTCGATAACGGCGCATTGTGGTTTGTGCCGAAGTCGCACGGCGCTGCCTTCACGTCCGAGCGCTTCGACGAAGCCAAGTTTTTCCGCTCCGATCTGGAAGAGAATCAGGCCTTGATTCGCACCGCCGTTTCGCCCGAACTCAAGGCCGGCGACGTGGTGTTCTTTCATTGCAACACGTTGCATTCTGCGGGCAAGAACCTCAGCGATCAGGTGAAGTTTTCTTTGGTGTTTACCTATCACGGAGCGAGCAATGTGCCGCTGCCGGGATCCCGCTCGGCGGCCAAGCCGGAAATTGCCTTCTAGGTTCTTAACCTGGCGCGGCGCGAATCTGTGTTGGTCTCGCGCCGCGTAGGCATCGGCGCGCTACCGCTTGCGCCCTGAAACCGCCACCCCGGTCAGGCCGGCAATCGTGGCGACAACGCCGCCCACAATCAGCATGATCGCCTTGTTGGTCGGCGATCCGGTAAACACGCGCGATACCTCGCTGCTGACCGAGTTGAACGCCTGCCCACCGAAATACAACAACACGATACCGCCGACAACCAGCGCGATTGAAATCGCCTTCGTCATGAAATCCACCTCTTCGAGAAGCCTTGATCGGCCAAAGTGTAGGGGAGCTGCAAGCAATCGTCCATCCCGCATGCTGGGCGTCTGCAGGCATCACGTCGATTGGCTACCATAGGGGTCTAGCGTCACTCATACCTAAACATAGAATCCGCACGCCTCTCGCAGCATGTGATTTCCTCACGCCCGCAACCGCCGGGCGACTTCACCATCAAGGACACTAGCAATGGCTTACGAAGCAGCTTCAGAACGCTATTCGGACATGCAATACCGCGTCTGCGGCAAATCGGGTCTCAAACTGCCGGCGCTGTCGCTGGGCCTGTGGCACAACTTCGGCGACACCACACCGATCTCCACGCAGCGCGATATCCTGCGCACGGCCTTCGACCTGGGCGTCACTCACTTCGACCTCGCCAACAACTACGGTCCCCCGTACGGCAGCGCCGAAACCAACTTTGGCCGTCTCTTCAAAGATGACTTCAAGCCGTATCGCGACGAACTGCTGATCTCGTCGAAAGCAGGTTGGGACATGTGGCCGGGTCCCTATGGCCAGGGTGGCGGTTCGCGTAAGTACGTGCTGGCAAGTCTCGATCAGAGCCTGCAGCGCATGGGCCTCGATTACGTCGATATTTTCTATTCGCATCGCTTTGATGCCGATACGCCGCTCGAAGAAACCGCCGGTGCATTGGCGAGCGCCGTGCAGCAAGGCAAGGCGCTGTACATTGGTATTTCGTCGTACTCGGCAACCAAGACGCTCGAAATGGCCAGGTTGCTCGCCGAGTACAAGGTGCCGCTGCTGATCCATCAGCCGGCGTACAACATGCTCAACCGCTGGATCGAGCGCGAACTGCTGGATACGCTCGAGAAGGTCGGCGCCGGCGCGATCGCGTTCACGCCACTCGCGCAGGGCTTGCTCACCGGCAAGTATCTGAACGGCGTGCCGGAAGACGCGCGCGTCAACAAGCCGGGCGGCGGCTCGCTGAAGCAGGAGCATCTGAGCCCGCAAAACATCGAGCACGTGCGCAAGCTCAATGACATCGCGCAGCGTCGCGGACAAAGCCTCGCGCAAATGGCGCTCGCATGGGCGCTGCGTGATCCGCGAGTGACGTCCGTGCTGATCGGCGCGAGCCGCGCGGAGCAAGTGCGTGAGAACGTCGGCGCGCTGAAGAATCTCGCGTTCTCGAAGGAAGAGCTGGCTGAGATCGACCGCTATGCAACGGAAGGTGGCGTCAACCTGTGGGAAAAGCCTTCGACCGATCAGGCGGTCTGATCGCAGAGCGCTTCGACGGTAGAGATTTGTCGTAGCAATAGAAAAGCCGCCCGCTTGGGCGGCTTTTTTGATCAAGGCATTCAGGTACGCACGTTTCCCACGCAGCGACCGAAGAGACTGCGCGTTCAGTCGACCGAACTATCCGGATCGAACTATCCCCGAAGCGTCCAGGCCGTCTTCGCCGGACTCCGCTACACCAGCGCAGGCAAGCCCTCGACCAGCACGACCGCGAACACCACGCCGATCAGCGCGCCGAGCACGCGTAGTGCGTTGTGACGCAACTCCGTCTTGCAGGGAAGCGCGCCGACAAACAGAGCGCCGGCCAACGCCATCGGGATGACCAGGATGAAATCGCCAATCGTGAAGTAGGTCGTCATACTTGTCTCCTTGTCTAATATCGGCGCGGACAGCGGCTCTATTTCTGGAGTCATGCACTGCCAACGCCTGAATCGAGTATAGGCGACGGATAGATCAACATAACAAGGGCATGCGGCGCTGCAGCGCGTCTTCGCAAGCTGCTGAACCCAATGCCGCAAAGGCCGCTGCGATTGACGCGGCGCAGCAAAAGCGGCGTAAAAAATGAAGCGTTCGCTTACATTGGGCTTTCTTTTTTAAGCATTTTGATGCGTAGCGGATTGTTCTCGTCGGCT
>NZ_JAXDPY010000640.1:0-5595 GCF_034668105.1 Paraburkholderia sp.
TAGGACTGCGCTGGGGGAGCGCTGTAATACGGATCGTCTTCGAGCGGAAACGTCACTATCATGAAGCGGGGATTCCTTGATGAAAAAAGTCAGGCCGTGCTACCCGGGCGCACGCATTAACCGGAAAATGGGAAGAATTCCGGGGTGAACGTGCCGTCATCGACCATTCGCTCATTGAGCGATTCCCCGACACGCGACCGGGCAGGATCTCTCGAGTCAGCTGCTTTTAACTTTGTCGACTCAATACGCGCTTTCGCCAGATTACGACGTCTATACAGGCTGATTATCTGCATTCAATTGACTGATAGCAGTCGAATTGGATCCGAAATTGCATGTTAATCACGTGAAGGAAAGCCGGACGCCCATTAAAACAGATATATCAATCGGCTCGCATTGAATTTTAATGAGATAAAAATATTTAGAGCAATTATTCCATGACAAATCCCGCCGGAGCGGTAGTCTTATCGATCAGTAATTTTCATTACAATCAATTAAATAGGCCGTCTCTAAATACTCTGGGATGGCAGCAGAAAATAGCGTCCAAAGACACAAATTGACAATCACAGACAATTTTTAACCACACCAATCATTGACACAACATTTGCGAGTTGGTGATAATCCATCGCCCGAGATACCTCGATGAAACTTGCACAATAGCAGCGCGCAACATTAACCGATATATTCGGTTAATGCGATCATTTCTGCCCGGCCGCGCAACAAAGAGATCCACTGCGGCATTGCTGCACTGGGCGAATCAGCTGTATCGGTACGAATAACGAAATACAAACACGATATGACGATTTCACGGCAGACACTATTCGGCAATCTTGATCGGCATTGACAACCACGCATTGGCGAATGCCGAGAACATTGCATTTTTATTGGGAGTGCGCCGCGGTGTCGCCCGTATAGCCCCAGCCAGGTCTGACCGGAAGTGCCCAACACGCTAAGGCCGCACACTTACGCAGATTGAAGCGATATCACGCCGGCACGGCGGACAACTCGGAAGGCGCGTATTTCGAAGTCGCGAGGACGTCGGCGGGAACCGGAACGTGTGCGCGACGCACCAGCGCGCCGCTGCGGAACATCAGCAGATCGCCCGGCTCGCAGGCGGTCCAGACTTCGTCGGTGAGCGGTGTGGTGGCGATCACCGCCGTGCGATCGGCCGGCGTGCCGCGCTCGGCGAAATCCACCGTCAGATCGCCGTCGACGAGACGCGCGCTCGAAAACGGCCAGTGACGGATCACATACGACAGCCGCGTCGAGCAATACGCGAATTGCGCTTTGCCGTTCGAGAGCACGAAGTTGAAAATGCCATACGGGTTCAGCGTGCGTGTCGCCTGTTCGATCACGCCGAAGGCGGCGTCGATGTCGTCCACGTTCGCGTCCGCTTGAGCGGCGAAATGCGCGTAGAGGCGGTTCATGATGAAGCAGAACGCCGCTTCGCTATCGGTCGTGCCGACCGGTGCATACGGACCGGCTTCGGGTTCGCCGAGCGGTTGGAGGTCGCCGTTATGCGCGAACACCCATTGCTGGCCGCGCAGCTCGCGCATGAACGGGTGGCAGTTCTCCACGCGCGCGCCGCCTTGCGTCGCCTTGCGAATATGCGCGACGACATTGCGCGACTTGATCGGATAGCTCTTCAGAAACTGCGCCACCGGCGACTGATACGCGGGCTTTTCATCCACGAATACGCGGCACGCGCGGTCTTCGTAGAACGCCACGCCCCAACCGTCGACATGATGGTCGGTGAGCCCGCCGCGTGCGGCAAAACCCGTCAGCGAGAAACTGACGTCGGTGGGTTCGGCGCAGCTGAGGGCGAGCAATTGGCACATGTTCGCAGACTAGCGTGTTTCCAGCGCCGCCGTTATAGCGAATCATGCTTTGCAAATCACCTGCGCATCCACCCGCGCGCGGGCTCCCGAAAAACCTCACCTTTGCGCGCGGCCGCCCGGCTTGCCGCGTTTAGCTCGCTAGCTCACCGCTGGTTTCTTCAACGACACCCGTGTCCGCCATAAAGTCGATCGGCGCATGGGCACAGACGCAAACCGTCGCGGCCAATTGCACCGAGCCGTTCAGCGTGACCGAATACGACGATAGAAACGCCGGCTTCAATTCCCGCAGATGCGGCAGGCAACGCGCGCTCAGCACATAAGGCGTCGACATGCCGAGGTCCGGAAAATAGCGCAGCAGTTCCTGATTCATCGCGCCGCAGCACAGACAGCAGATTTCCAGAAAGACTTCCTGAAATGGCCGCTCGTTGGCCTCTTTCAGATAGTAGTTGCGGGTGTCGTCGGTTTCGTCGAAGTGAAGGATCAGCAGCATCCTGAACACGATCGACGAGATGGCCAGCACGACCACCTGAGTGTCTTTCGTTGCGCCCAGGCCGGCTTCGTCGAGCGGCGCGATCTCGCAGGTATCGGCGCTATCCAGCGGCAAGCGCGCCTGCGCCGCCTTGCGAAAAATGCGATCGAAGCTGTCCTTCGCGTTGCCCGAGATCACGCCGGCACCTGGTGTAGCTTCGCCTGAAACTGATTGGCCAGCGACTCGACCGTGGCAAGCGACGCCGCGATCATCTTGCCGCCCGCCTGGATGTCCTGGAACGTGGAGGTCGTGGTCAGATCGTTGCGGTGCAGGCTGTCGCGATAGCTCTTCGATAATTCCTCGGAACGCGCGGCGAGCGCCCGGACCCCGCTCGCCACCACCGCGAAGCCGCGTCCGGCCGATCCGGCGCGCGCGGCTTCGATCGACGCATTCAGCGAAACGATCACCACATGCCGGACGATCGAGGACAGTTCCTGATTCTTCGCGTGCATGTCGTGGTTCTGCGTCATCAGCGAGATCATCTGCTCGTGCCAACGCTCGAAGGTTGCGCCGAGACCTTTCAGGCGCGCGGCTTCGCCGGCGATCTGGTGCGCCTGATACCCCCACTGGTCTTTATCGTCGGTCGCCGCTTTCAGCGTTGCGCGAAGCTCGTCAAGGCTTGTGGATTGCTGTATCAATTCTTCGCGCAACTGCGCGGCCAATGCTTCCATATCCTGCGCGGCCTGTTCGCGTTCGCGGATCGCTTCGTCCTGCTCGACGGGTTCCTCCGACAACGCCTTCACCGGCACACGGCGCGTGAAATCCTGGCTCGATGCGATCTCGCTCATCATGGCTTGCATGCGGCTGAACGGGCGAGTGATCTGACGGTAGAGCAGCGAGCCGAACGACGTCAGCAGAATGATCGCGATACCGGTGACGATCGCGATGGCCGTCGTGGTGGTGGCGAGCGTGGCGTTGAGTGTGCTGATCGCTTCGTCTTTCTGGCGGTTCTTCTCGACGCGCAGGGTTTCGACGATACCTTCGAGCTCGTCACGATACTGCGCGACGTTGGCGAACAGATACGCCTGGGCGAGTTCGTTCTTGCCGTCGGCTTTCATCTTCGCCGTCTCGGTGATCGCCGAGAAGTAGTTCTCGAGACTGTCTTTGGCCTGTGAAACGAGACCTTCCTGCGCGTGGCTCGCGGCATCCTTCGCTTGCAGCGCGAGACCTTGTTGCAGCAAGTCTTTTTTCTTCTTCAGTTCGTCTTGTGCCTGGGCGACCCTATTGGCGTCCGGCGCGTAGACGAGGGTCATGGTGGCGAGTTGCACGTCCTTGACCTGCGAAACGAGGTCGGCCGAAGCGAACCCGCCAGGAACGACGCCCTCGGTGACCTTGCGCACTTCGGCTGCGCTTCCGCGCGTCTGATACACGGCGTAGCCCGCCGATCGCCGCCAAGGCGACGAACATTAAAACCACGAGCAACGTGATGCGATGACGGATAGTCATGTGCCCCCCCGAGGGTCTGGCCTTCGCGTCAGCTCTCGATCGGAGCAGCGCGTTTTTTACGAAATCCAAGTCAAACTTACAGCGCTGCCGAGTATTGCTGACGGATATTACTAAGCGATGACTACACGGTTTTTGACCGCGTCCGGGAGGGTAACTATTCCCCCAAAGTTTTTTATTTTGAGGCCGTTAACCGAGGTCCATTGATTTTCGCGCTGCACTGCGCCGCGCTTTTACGACAGCGCACGGTGTGTGGGCCTACACCGCAGATTGGACGGCAAACACGTGGCGCGAGATGTGTCAGCGGATCGAGGGAAAATGCTTCGACGTTTCACGCGGAGTGATCTTTTTTCGCCAAAGCGCTGCGTGTCACTGAGGAAAGTGCTCGACGTGAATTTCGCCGCGCCGGCCGAGATACTGCACCTGACGTCCCGCGATCCAGACGAAATAACCCACGCATCCCGCCGCCATCGTTCGGCGCACGAACTCCGGGTATTTGACCGCTCCGCTTTGCGCACCGCGCACGGCCTGATTAACGGCATCCGCATCGAACGCGTCAGCGATCATGGTCTCCGCTAACGGTAAAGCGATCGAATATGTCTCGCCTCCGGACGCGTAGTAAGCGTGCTCGCCACGCCGGTAATCGGTGAAATACGATTCGATGCCAATCTCACCGAGCGCGCGGACGACCGAGCCGAAATCGATCGAACCGGCGTGCGAGCGTTGCGCGCAGTCTTCAGCAATGCGGCGGCTTGCCTCGTTCAGGTTTGCGGACATGTCTCTCTCCAATAGGGTTGCGTATTTACTCGACGGGAACGGCCTTCAGACCATGGACGGCGACGATGTCTTTCAGCACGCCGACAAGCATCGCCTTGACTGACGCGGGCAGGTGGCCGAAAAACTCTTCATCGTTTTGATCGGCCAGTTGCGCCAGTTCGGGCACGAGCTTCTTGCCTGCCGCGCTCAACGCGACAACGTGATTGCGGCGGTCTTCTTCGACAGTCGCGCGTTCGAGGAGCGCTTTGGCCTCGATACGCGCCAGCAGTTTCGATACGGCGCCTTTGCTCATGCCGGTGCGCGCGGCCAATGCCGTGGCGGACGTCGGTCCCGAACCGTAAATTTCACGGAGCAACACCCACTCGGACACCGTCACGCCATGCGCCTCTACTTTCATCTGGAAACCGTGCGACACGTGATTCGACACGAAGCGCAACCAGTAGCCGACGTGCGCTTCGAGGTCACTCACCGGTTTCTTACGCAATGGGCTAGGGGCTTTATCTTTATGGCGGGAACCAGGCATCGAAGGGTGTGGTATGTGATGAACGTTGAGCGAATATTAGTTTCCTAGGAAACTAGTGTCAAGCTGATCACCAAACTGATCGGGAAGGCCCGGGCACAGGCTCCCGAATTCCCTCACCTTAGAGGTCAAAGTGCACAGACAGGTAGCGCTATTTTCACCTCGCCGGCTCCTGAATCTTCTCACCTATGGATTTTTGCGTGCTTCTTTGAAGGCTGTTTGAATGGTGCTTCGCGGTCGGCTGTCAGGAGGATTTGGAGGATTTCCTGGAAATCCTCACCGTATTTCAGGTGGGAGTTCAACACGGCGGTTGCTCACCTCCTGGAATCGCTCACCTTTTGCGATGGTGATGTCATTTCCTGGAATTCCTCACCGGTGAGTGAGATAGCGCCATCTCCTGGAATCGCTCACCTTTGCCCATGGTGACGTCATTTCCTGGAATTCCTCACCGTTTAGCGAGGTGGCGCCATCTCCTGGAATTCCTCACCGTT
>NZ_JAXDPY010000641.1:0-11714 GCF_034668105.1 Paraburkholderia sp.
CCGCATGCCTAAACTCAAACAGAAAATCTCGGGCTGCTTCCGCTCGGAATCAGGCATGCAGGCGTTCTGCACAATCCGATCGTACCTTGCCACCCTGCGCAAGCAGAACCGTTCGCTGATCGATGCACTGGCCTCCAGCTTTGCCGGAATCGTCGATTCGCCTTTGCCTGCCGCTGAATAGTTACGCCGCGGCAAAGAAAGTAAGTGCCGCCCCGCACAGGGGCAACACTAATAGACCAATAAGAACACAAGAAAAGGCCAACGAAACCAAAAAAAAAACGAACGGCATCCGCACACACCGCGCCAACTGCAACCGCGGCCATCCCCCATGCTACGATGCATCGCCCGTCATAAAAACCGTCGGAGACATCAATGCATCCAAAGAGCGCCGCCCGTTTCGACGAACACTTTGCGCCCCGTATCGCCGAGGCGATCGCCGCCTGTTTCACCACCAGCGTGCATACCGAAGTGCTGCCTTATGGCGGCCATGGCCACCCCACCCGCGTGCGAATCCACGCAACCCCGATCGAAGACTTACGCCACTACCCGCATCCGCTGAATCTGTTTCTCACCTGGGACAGCGACGAAATCGAACGGCTGATGGGTTCCAAAGGGCCGGCGCGCTTCGCCGGCTATCTGGCGGCATTGCCGCGCAAACTCGAAGCCTGGCGCCATGTGCGCGAACTGGATTTTCTCTCTCACACACAAGGCGAGCCGGCAATATTGATCGGCGGCCTCGACTTCGAATCTTAGGACACCGCCGCGTCGATCCAGCCGGACAACTCACATCACCGGAGAATGCAGATGATGCGGATGGTCGAGCGTCTCGCCCACGATGCGTAGCGCTTCCTCACATTCGTCACGCGTTTTCGAGCCCCCGAGACACACACGCATTGCGTTCGGTGGATTGCCGTCGGTGGAAAACGCCGCCCCTGCAACCGCGGCGATGCCCTGATTGCGCAGTTGCAACGCGAGTTCGGACGCGCTCCAGCCGCTGTCGACCGGCACCGGCAACCACACATGAAAGCCGTCCGGATGTGCTTCGTAAGGCCACGCTTCGAGCATGCGCGACGCAATCGCCTGGCGTGCACGCGATTCATTGCGGATCGCGTTGAGCATGTCGAGCGCGGTGCCGTCGGTGATCCATTGCGTCGCGAGCGTCACCGTGAACGGACTTGCCATCACCGTTGTCGCGCGCAACGCGCCGGCGAGGCGCTGGGTTTGCCTTGCAGTCGGCGCGTGCAGATGCGCAACCCGCAAACCGGCGCCGAGGCTCTTCGATAGACCCGTCACATAGTAGGTCAGTTCGGGGGCGAAACTCGCGAGCGCGTCGGGCGCGCTTTGCGGCAGCATGGCGTACGCGTCGTCTTCGATGATCGGGACGCTATAGCGCAACGCGACGTCGGCGAGCGCCTCGCGCCGTTGGTGCGTGAGCGTCAGCGTGCTCGGGTTTTGCAGCGTCGGATTGCAATAGAACGCGCTCGGCTTGTCGGTCTTGCAGAGCGCTTCGAAGGCGTGGGCGAGCGGCCCTTCGTCGTCGCGCGGCAGGGCTTGCAGACGCACGCCGAGTTGCGCGGCGATCGCCTTGATGCCGGGATAAGCCAGCGTGTCGAGGCAGATCGTGCCACCGGGCCGCGCCAACTGCGAGACGAGCGCCACCAGCGCACTGTGAATGCCGGGGCATACCAGTACGTTCTGCGCGTCGCAATGCGGCACGCGACGTTTCAGCCATTCAGCGCCGGCGTCCTTGTCGGCGGCCGAGCCGCCGAAGTCCTGATAACGCAGCAACTGATAGGGATCGCTGCCGTTCATCAGGCGAGCCGCCGAGTCGCGCAAGCGCGCGGCATAGTCGGGCGGCTCCGGTGGCGTGTTCATCGACATCTCGATGCTGCTGCCGCCGGCGAGCGGCAAGGTAGCGGTGCGGCCGCGCACGAAGGTGCCGCTGCCAGCGCGCGAATCGAGCAAACCGCGCTTGCGCGCTTCCGCGTACGCGCGTGCCACTGTCGTGTAGTTCAGTGCAAGTTCTTCGGCCAGATCGCGTAGTCCCGGTAAGCGGTCGCGCGGACGCAGCCTGCCGGTGGCGAGATCTTCCTCGATCAGATCGGGAATCGCGAGATAGGCCGGCTTGCGAATGTCGGCGAGACGTTTGATCCAGTGATGTGTCCGGCTGCTCATTGATAGGCGTCGGCTGGAGGAAGAAAGCATTGATCGGATCTGAATGCGATCAATGATCGGATTGATCGTCCGTGGTGAATGACTGCACCACGCCGACACGTCTCGATATGAAAACCGCACCTGGCTGGTGCGATACAGGCCGCTACAGGCGATCGCATCGCGATGCTCCGGCTATACGCAAGCTTCGCGCCAAAATTTTTTCGAGTCGCATCTCGAATCGAGACCGGATTGATTGCTGATTGATCGCATTGATGAGGCCGATCAATGGCACGGCGGTTGCATTGAGACAAGCGCGCACAGAGCGAACGCGCGCCCCCTTTTACTCAGCAAACCTGATCGGAGAGTGTCATGCCAGCTGTCAACAAACCGCTGCATCAGAAAGGCGATTACCTTGTCGACTACGAAGAGAAAGTCTTCGAAGACGTGAAGGCCGAACCGGGCGAGAAGGCGCTCGTCACGTTTCATACGGTCGCGTTCGAAGGGTCGATCGGTTTCGTGAATCTGTTGCAGGCCACGCGTCTGCAACGCAAGGGCTTTGAAACGTCGGTGCTGCTATATGGGCCGGGTGTCACGCTTGGTCTGCAACGCGGCTTTCCGACGCTCGGCGACGAAGCGTTCCCGGGCCACCTGAACTTCAACAAGCAACTGATGAAGTTCATGGAAGAGGGCGGCAAGGTGTACGCCTGCCGTTTCGCGCTACAAGCCCTCTATGGGCACGGTGAAGCCTCGCTGATCGAAGGCATTCGCCCGATCAGTCCGCTTGACGTGCTCGATATCCAGCTGCTGCATCGCAAGGACAACGCGCTGATCATCCACACGTGGACGGTTTGACGAGAGGCGGGTGACCACTATGTCCGACAAACGCATCGTGCGTGCCGCAGCGGTCCAGATCGCGCCGGACTTCGAACGCAGCGGGGGCACCCTCGAGAAGGTCTGCGAGGCGATCGAGAAAGCCGCCCGCGAAGGCGTGCAGCTGATCGTGTTCCCCGAAACCTTCGTGCCGTACTACCCGTACTTTTCTTTCGTGCGTCCGCCGGTTGCTTCCGGCGCCGATCACATGAAGCTCTATGAGGAAGCCGTGATCGTGCCGGGCCCGGTGACGCAAGCGGTGGCCGAGCGGGCGCGCACGCATCGGATGGTGGTGGTTCTCGGCGTCAACGAGCGCGATCACGGCAGTCTCTACAACACGCAGTTGATCTTCGACGCGGACGGTCAGCTGGTGCTCAAGCGCCGCAAGATCACGCCGACGTTTCATGAACGGATGATCTGGGGCCAGGGCGACGCGGCCGGTTTGAAGGTCGCGCAAACAGCGGTGGGGCGCGTCGGCGCGCTCGCTTGCTGGGAGCACTACAACCCACTCGCACGTTATGCGTTGATGACGCAGCACGAAGAGATTCATTGCAGCCAGTTCCCCGGCTCGCTGGTGGGCCCAGTTTTCGCCGATCAGATCGAGGTGACGATCCGGCATCACGCGCTGGAGTCGGGCTGCTTCGTGGTCAATGCAACGGGCTGGCTGACCGAGGCGCAGATTGCTTCGGTCACGTCCGATGCGAATCTGCAAAAGGCGCTGCGCGGCGGTTGCAATACCGCGATCGTTTCGCCTGAAGGACAGCATCTGGCGCAACCGCTGCGTGAAGGCGAGGGGATGGTGATCGCCGATCTCGACATGGCGTTGATCACCAAACGCAAACGCATGATGGATTCGGTCGGCCACTACGCGCGGCCTGAACTGTTGAGTCTTGCGATCAACCGGCGGCCGGCGGAAACCGTCGCGCCGATGCCGGCGTGGTCCAGTGCTGTAAGCGCAAGCACCGGTTTCAATTCAAACGAGGGATGGCACGATGAGCTCCAGCGAGACACTGTCGGCGGCGAGCCGGCAATTGATGACTGAATTGCAGTCGGCCGGTTTGCGGCTCGTGTCGCCGGATACGGGCGCTGCGAGCCGGCGTGGCGGCGCGGGTCCATCGGACCACAAAGCGGTCACGGTGGACGGCGTGACGATCATGGTGCCGGTGCATACGAACACCGCCTGGCATTCGCCGTTCGTCGCGCAGACGCCGGATGCGAACGGGTCGAGTGCGTTACTGCGCGGCGCGATTCCGATTGCCAACATCAGCTTCCCAAAGGCGCCGCGCTTTTACGGCATGCAGACGCTCGACGGCGTGCCGTACTCGCACATCGCCACGCTGCATGGCGCGGACGTGCTGGCAACGACCGTGCTGCAAACCTGTATTCGTTACGAGAGCCGCCGCAAGAGTTGCAAGTTCTGTGCGATCGGGCAATCGCTCGCGGCGGGGCGCACGATTGCGCGCAAGACGCCGGAGCAATTGGCCGAAGTGGCGCGCGCGGCGGTATTGCTCGACGGCGTCAAGCATATGGTGCTGACCACCGGTACACCGCCCACCTCCGATCGCGGCGCGCAGATTTTGTGCGAAAGCGCATTCGCCATCAAGGCGGCGGTCGATCTGCCGATCCAGGCGCAATGCGAGCCGCCCGACGACGACCGCTGGTTCGCGCGCATGAAGGCGAGCGGCATCGATACGCTCGGCATGCATCTCGAAGTGGTGACGCCCGCCTTGCGCGATCGCATCATGCCGGGCAAGGCGAGTGTGCCGCTGGCGCGATACATGGAAGCATTCAAAGCCGCGGTTGCGGTATTCGGACGCGGCCAGGTGAGTACCTACATACTCGCCGGTCTCGGCGATAGCGCGGAAGCGATTCTGACGATGTCGCGCGAGTTGATCGAACTCGGCGTCTATCCGTTCGTCGTGCCCTTCGTTCCGATCAGCGGCACGCCGCTCGAAGATCATCCGGCGCCCACACCCGAGTTCATGAAGTCGATTCTGCAACCGCTCGGCGGCATGCTCAACGCCGCGTCGATGCGCTCCAGCGATATCAAGGCCGGCTGCGGTAAATGCGGCGCGTGTTCGTCGCTGTCGTCGTACGAGGAGTGATCATGTTCGGTGAAGCGATTGCAGGCGAGGCGCCGGATGGCGACGTGGGTTTCGTGCCCTATGCGCCAAACGAGTTTCGCATCAAGTGGACGACGCTCGATTGGGAAGCCGACGCAGCGTACAAGCTGCGGCGTGCTGTGTTTTGCATTGAGCAAGGCATCTTTGTCGGCGATGATCGGGACGAGATCGACAACCACGCACAACAACTCGTGGCGGTGAGCTGTGTGGCCGGCATGCCGGAGCAGGTGGTCGGCACGGTGCGGATTCATCGTGATGAGGGCAACGTATGGTTCGGTTCGCGCCTCGCCGTCCATGCCGCGTTTCGCCGTCACGGCAAAATCGGCGCGACACTGATTCGTCTTGCTGTGAGCAGTGCCCATGCGCTCGGCTGTGAGACTTTCCTCGCGCACGTGCAGAGTCAGAACGTGCCGCTGTTTCGCGCGATGCATTGGGATGTGCTCGCCGAAGAAATGCTGTTGGGGCGGCCGCATCATCTGATGCAGGCTCAACTGGACTCGTATCCGCCGTGCGTGACGCCGTATGGCGGCTTCGTGACTCACACGCATCCACGCGGGCTTGCTGCTGCACGGAGCGCGGCATGAGCGTGGCCGATCTCGTGGCCAGCCTGCGCGAGAGTCGCGGATTCCGGCACAAAACGGATATCGTCGATGTGGTCGGCTCACTCGCGCAGCATCTGCCTCGCGGCACGCAGGATCTCGCGCAGGCCGTCGCGCTTGGCGACGATTGCGCGGCCATTGCCGATGGCAATGGCTATTTGCTGTTCGCAATCGAAGGCATGGTCAGTGATTTCGTGAACGCCATGCCGTGGTTCGCCGGCTACAGCAGTGTGATGGTCAACGTCAGCGATATCTATGCGATGGGCGGGCGGCCGCTGGCGGTGGTCGACGCACTATGGAGCCAGGGAATCGGCGCGGCCGAAAAAGTGCTCGCGGGCATGGCGGCCGCTTCGGTTGCATATGGCGTACCGATAGTCGGCGGTCATACGAATACGCGCAGCGATGCAGCGCAATTGGCCGTATCGATCGTGGGGCGCGCTGGGACGCTGCTGTCGAGTTTCAACGCGCAGCCCGGTGACCGGTTGATGATGGCCGTCGATTTGCGCGGCCGCTTCGAGGAGCCGTATCCATTCTGGAACGCATCGGTGGGGGCGCCGCCTGAGCGATTGAAAGCGGATCTCGAACTGTTGCCGCTGTTAGCGGAAAGTGGCCTATGCGATGCGGCGAAAGACATCAGCATGGCCGGCACACTCGGCACGGCGTTGATGCTGCTCGAATGCTCAAGGGTGGGCGCACGGATCGACCTCGAGCGTATTCCGAAGCCTGCCGAGGCTCCTTTGGAACGCTGGGTCACCGCATTCCCGAGCTTTGGTTATTTGCTATCCGTTCGGCAGGAACATGTCGATGCAGTGCAGGCGCTGTTCGACGCGCGCGCGCTGGCTTGCGCCGTGATCGGTTCGGTCGACGCGACGTCTCAAGTGGTATTGCATCGGCACGACGAGGCGGCGATGCTGTGGGACTTCAATCGCGAGGCGTTCATGGTGGCAAAGGACGGTTCGCGATGAACACATTGCGCATTGCGTTGCTGACACATTCCGTCAACCCGCGCGGCGGGGTCGTGCATACGCTTGAACTGGCGAGCGCGTTGACAGCGCTCGGCCATGACGTGACGGTCTTTGCGCCGGCGGTGGCCGGCGAGGCGCTGTTTCGCTTGCCGCCGTGCCGCGTGGTCTACGCGCCGATCACGTTGTCTCAGGCCGGCACGGTAGCCATGGTGGAGGCGCGCATCCATGCGTTCAAGCATACGTTGCAGGAACATGATGCGTGGTCGTTCGATGTGCTGCACGCGCAGGACAGTATCAGCGGCAACGCCCTCGCCGAACTGAAAGCGCAAGGGCTCATTCGCGGGTTCACGCGCACCGTTCATCACCTGGATCATTTCGACGATCCACGTCTCGCTGCATGGCAACGGCGGGCCTATGAGGATGCGGATCAGGTGTTGTGTGTCAGTGACATATGGACGAACACGATGCATTCGGACTACCGCGTTGCGGCGCTGACGGTGCCTAATGGCGTCGACGTGGCACGCTTCACGCCCAACGTGGATGCGCGCGATGCGCAACTTATGCAACGCATGGGCGTTGACGGTGGCCCGGTCGTGCTGTCAGTGGGCGGTGTCGAAGCGCGCAAGAACACACGTGCCCTGCTCGAAGCATTCGTCTCCGTACGCCGCACGTTGCCGGGCGCGCAACTCGTGATCGCCGGTGGCGCGAGCCTGCTCGATCACGACGCCTATGCTCGCGGCGTGTTCAAGCGAGCGGCGGATTTGGGACTGTCGGTAGGCCCACACGAAAGCGTGGTGGTGACAGGCCCGCTCGAAGACGCCGCCATGCCCGCGCTCTTTCGCAGCGCGGACGTGTTGTCGATGGTGTCGTTGTGCGAAGGGTTTGGTCTGGTGGTGCTGGAAGCGCTTGCCAGCGGCACGCCGGTGGTTGCGTCGGCAATCGCGCCGTTCACCGGGTATCTCGACGACACCACCTGTTGCTGGGCAAACCCGCACAAAATCGATTCGATAGCGAAGGCCTTGTTGCTTGCTCTCACGGAAGGTCGTAGCCGGATTGATTTCGACCGGGCCGTGCCTGCGTTACTCGCTCGCTTTAGCTGGGCGGAAAGCGCGCGGCGTCACGTCGACGTATACCGTCAATCGCTTGCAGCGCGCGCATTGGCTATTCATGGACTGAATGATTGATTGAGGATTTACGATGCCTGTCATGCACTTTCGGATTCAGTGGCCTGATGGCGCCGAAGCGAACTGCTATTCGCCTTCGCTCGTCATTGGCGATTTCTTCAAACCTGGCGAAGCCTATGCGCTGAACGATTTCGTCGAACGTTCGCGGCAGGCGTTAGGTATTGCCTCGGAGCGGGTGCGCGAGAAGTATGGTTTTGCCTGCTCGGCGGCGCTGGATCAGCTCGCGCAGATCGAACGCGACGCGGAGCGATTTCGCGATCAGCCCGAGGCGAGCGTCAAGGTGATCGAGTTCAGCTAGGCGTTTATTCTTGTAGAGGACGCATCATGTCGAATCCAGCACAACACGCGCGCGTTGACGGGCATTTCAGTGTGCTCGTCGTCGGCGGCGGGCAGGCGGGTCTGTCCGTCAGCTATTACCTCAGGCAGGCGGGCATCGACCATCTGGTTGTGGAGAAGAACACGTTGACGCATACGTGGCGCCAGCAGCGCTGGGACACGTTCTGTCTCGTGACGCCGAACTGGCAGTGTGCGTTGCCCGGCTACCCGTACCTCGGCGACGATCCACACGGGTTCATGAAGAAGGATGAGATCATCGACTACCTCGACGGCTTCATCGCGCACGTCGATGCGCCGGTGATCGAACACGCGGAGGTCAAGCGCGTGAAGCAGCGCGACGACGGCGTCTATTCGATCGTGACCACGCAAGGCGATTTCACGGCGGACCAGGTCGTGGTCGCCTCGGGTGGCTATCACACGCCGATCGTGCCACGGCTCGCCGAGCGTTTGCCCGCCCATATCGTGCAGTTGCAATCGTCCGCATATCGGAATCCACAGGCGTTGCCCGAAGGCGCGGTGATGGTGGTCGGCACCGGGCAGTCCGGTGCGCAGATCGCGGAGGATCTGCATCTTGCCGGGCGAAAAGTGGTGCTTGCGGTCGGCGAGGCGCCACGCTGCGCGCGTTTCTATCGCGGGCGCGACGTGGTCGATTGGCTCGCCGACATGCAGTACTACGACATGCCGGTCGAAAAGCATCCGTTGCGTGAGGGCGTGCGCGACAACACCAATCATTATGTGACCGGCCGCGATGGCGGACGCGATATCGACCTGCGCAAATTCGCCACCGAAGGCATGGAGTTGTACGGCAGGCTCGACGATCTGCGCGACGGACACTTCCATTTCGCGCCGACACTCGCCGCCAATCTCGATGCCGCGGACGATACGTACAACCGGATCAATGCGGGCATCGACGGCTTTATTGAAAAGCATGGTATCGACGCGCCGGCGGGTGAGGTCTACGAACCTGTCTGGCGGCCTGACGAAGAACGAACCACGCTCGATCTGCGCACGAGCGGCATTTCGGCCATCGTCTGGTGCATCGGTTTCACGCCGGACTTTAGCTGGCTCGACGCGCCGGTGTTCAACGGCCGGGGTTATCCGGCGCATACGCGTGGCACTACACCGATCGACGGTTTGTATTTCGTCGGGCTGCCGTGGCTGCATACGTGGGGTTCGGGGCGCTTCTCGGGGGTCGCGCGCGATGCGGAGTTCGTGGTGCAGGCGATTCGCGAGAAGGCGCGAGGACGAGCGTCGGTGAGGGCGGCCGTGGCGGCTTGAGACTGCGGCCTATGCGGCGTGGTGCGACGTGGTGCGATGTGGTGCGCATGTGATGCGAGCAAAAAAAGCCGCTGCTTTTTATCGCAGCGGCCGTATCGTTTAGTACCGTCCGAATTGAAACGCCGTTGAAACCTAGCTTCCCAACGCCGGATCGCTCATGCTGCTGTTGCCGGTTTCCACATGTCCGGCGACACGACGTGCGAACGAACGGTCGGTGTCGACGGTAATCGCCAGATCGTACCAGCCGTGAGCGCTGCGCAGATCGAGATACAACTGTTCGGTATCGCCGCCCCGTACAGAATGCTTGATCACGTTGCTCGCGTCATAGGCGTTGACGATCGTGAACTGGCAGCGCGCGCTGCCCGCGTTTTCCAGCCGCAATTGCAGGTTGCCGTTCGCGACGTCGTAGCCTTCGGCGACTTCCGGGCGCGCGGTATCGGAGCCGTTCCACCAGTTTTTCGCAACCGGTTTGCCGGCAAAGCGGCGCAGAAAACCGTTCGGGCCGTGCACGGTGAAATCGTATGTGCCGTCGGCATTCAACGGCAACTGGTCCTGCAACTGCTTGCCGGCTTCGACCGTATACGTGCGCGGTGCGTCGAGCCCGTTCGCTGCATAGACCAGAAACACCGCGCCCGCGCGGCCCGAATTGACGAAACGCATGGTCAGCTTGTTGCCCGAGCTTTCGCCTTGCACACGTACGAACAGTTCGTAGGGCAACGCGCGCGCCGGGCGCACGCCGGGTTCCTGCTTCGGCACGGCCTGCAGGAGCGGCGGCAACGGCACATAGTCCGGATGCCGGTTCTGATCGGGCGGTACATAGCCGCTCGTGCTCGGCAGCGTCGGAAACGCGTCGTTCGGGTTGCTGAAATTGAATGCCGACATCAGGTCGCCGCACACCGCGCGACGCCACGGCGTGATGTTCGATTCGCCGAGGTTGTGCTGCTGCCCGAAGCGCTTTTCGATGAAGCGGATCACGGAAGTATGGTCGAACAACTCCGAGCACACGTAGCCGCCTTTCGACCACGGCGAGACCACCAGCATCGGCACGCGCGGCCCGAGGCCGTACGGGCCCGCGGGCGTCTTGCTGTCGCCCGCGTAGTTTTCATTGCTGGTGTCGACGGTGGACAAACCATTCGCGCTCGATGCCGGTGCGAACGGCGGCGCGATGTGATCGAAGAAGCCGTCGTTCTCGTCGTAGTTGATCAGCAGCACGGTCTTGCTCCACACCTCGGGATTGGACGTGAGAGTCTGCAGAACCTGATCGATGTACCACGCACCGTAATTGGTCGGCCAGTTCGGGTGCTCGGAATACGCTTCCGGCGCGACGATCCACGAGACTTGCGGCAGGGCGTTGTTTTGCACGTCGCGCTTGAGGATGTCGAAGTAGCCGTCGCCGTTGGCCGCGTTCGTGCCGGTGCGCGCGTTGTCATAGAGCGGATTGCCCGGCTGCGCATTACGGTACTGGTTGAAGTAGAGCAGCGAGTTGTCGCCGAAGTTGCCGATGTAGGGGTTCTGCGTCCAGCCCCACGCGCCGCTCGCGTTGAGTCCCGTGCCCATGTCCTGGTAGATCTTCCATGTAATGCCCGCGTTCTGCAGCACTTCCGGATAGGTCGACCATCCATAGCCGAGTTCGGAGTTATCGATCACCGGGCCACCGCCATTGCCGTCGTTGCCCACCCAGCCGCTCCACATGTAGTAGCGGTTCGGGTCGGTCGGGCCCATCAGCGAGCAGTGATACGCGTCGCAGATCGTAAAGGCGTCGGCGAGCTGATAGTGAAACGGAATGTCGTCGCGCGTGAAGTAAGCCATCGTCGTGGTGCCTTTGGACGGCACCCATTGATCGTAGCGGCCGCCGTTCCATGCTGCGTGCGTGGTGGTCCAGTCGTGCGCGAGATCCTGCAGGAATTGCAGGCCCAGGGTCGGCGCTGTCGGGCGGAACGGCAATACATAACCGACATCCGCGGCGAGCGGCTGATACCACACCGGCTTGCCGTTGGGCAGGTTGATCGCGCGCGTGTCACCGAAGCCGCGTACGCCCTTGAGCGTGCCGAAGTAGTGGTCGAACGAGCGGTTTTCCCGCATCAGCACGACGATGTGCTCGACGTCGCGAATGCTGCCGGTCTTGTTGTTGGCGGGAATCGCGAGCGCGTTGCGGATGCCCAGCGGCAACATGCTCAACGCGGTGGCGGAACCGGCTGCATGCGC
>NZ_JAXDPY010000642.1:0-27090 GCF_034668105.1 Paraburkholderia sp.
CACAGAAGCTGTTCTGATCATCGCAATGAGAAGCGCGGATGGCAATCCGCTGAAGAATGGACCCGCAACGGCGGTAGCAGTCACATTCCCGATGCGTTGAAGCAGAGGCAAACTTTGCGGATGAGTCGATGCGCAAGCGGTTTTCTGCTACGCGTCCGGTAGCGGGGCGTTAAGCGCTATCGGTTCAATGATTGCAAGAATTGCACGGATAGTTGCAGCGAGTGGCCCGGCATCCTGTAAGCCAGCCCGCAGCTTCACCCTGTCACGACGCCTGAGCGGCAGTGGGCGTGGCAATGCCAGCCGCATCCGCTGAGCGATGCGTGCCGTCGAGCGTGCTGCGATACCCTCGCGACTGCATTTCAGCGAGTCTGCTGAGCGTTCTCGACAGATCGTGCGCGCCTTCGAGTCCGCTAAGCGCCGCCTCGATCGGCTGATCGGACGCGATGAACAGCGTGCATTTCCGGTCGTAGAAGATATCGACGAGCCAGATGAGCCGCTGCAATGGTTGGGCTTTTGTCAGCCACTCGGTGTGCACCCGATCGAGAATCAGACCGTGCCATTGCTCGGCGAGATCCAGATAATCGAGGTGCGAACGGCTCGCCACGCACAGGTTCTCGAAGTCCGCCCAGAGCAACGCGGCACCCGCGGCGCGTGCCGCGAGCGGCCGCCCTGCGGCGCTGACGGTGGCCGGCTCCAGCGTCTCGCTGCCTTCGTAGCGCACGAAAATTTTCAGCAGCGCGTCGCCGGTTGCCGCGTCGAGTGGCGCGAAAAAATGCGGCAGCGCCGCTTCTTCGCCACCGAACCGGTAATCGCGATCGCCGTCGAAGTGAATCACCGTGAAGCAGCGCTTGATCTGGTCGATGGTCGGCAGGAAACGCTCGTGAAACTCGGGATCGGACAGCAACGTGTCCGGTGCGTAGTTAGAGGTCAGCACGATGCGCGTGCCGAGACTGATTGCGGCATCGAGGAAACGGCCCATCAGGAACGCGTCGGCGATATCGTGCACGTGAAATTCGTCGAAGCACAACAGCTGCACGCCATCGAGCCATTGTCGCGAGACCGACCCGAGCCGGTCGTCGCCGCGTGGCTCGTTCACCAGGCGCCGGTTCATCTCGCGAAGAAACTCGTGAAAATGCAGGCGCCGCTTCCGGCAGCTTGCCAGCTCGAACACCGTATCGACCACCAGACTTTTACCGCGACCGGGCAGCCCGTGGCAATAGACGCCTTGATGCGCGAGCGCGGAGCCCGAATTCAGATGCCGTCCGGGGGCGCCCAGTAACGTGACCAGCGCCGCGATGGCATCGCGTTGCGTGGCATCGGGAACGATATCGCGCGCGGCGAGGGCGCTGACTACCTGCGCTGGTTCGAGCATGAATTGTAATTTCCGTCTGTTAGTCCGCAGTCCGTAGTCCGCTGGCCGGGTAGCGGCTCAACACGCGTTGCAGTTCCCGCGGATCGACCGGCTTGGTGAAATGATGGTCGAAGCCGGCCTCTTCGGCGGCCTGCTTATCCTGCTGCTGACCCCAGCCGGTAACGGCGATCAGCAGAATGCCTGCGTCGCGATGCTCGAGGCGAATGCGCCGCGCCACTTCATAGCCGTTCAGACGCGGCAAGCCGATGTCGAGAATCACCGCGTGCGGCGCGAATTCATCAATCAGTTCCAGGCCGGCGATGCCGTTGCCGGCCGTGCGCACCTCGTGGCCTTCGAGTTCGAGCACCATGGCGAGGCTATCGGCGGCGTCCGCATTGTCGTCGACGATCGCCACGCGCAAGCCCGCCGCGCGCGGCACCTCGACTGGAGCAATGGCGGCCTGCTCCAGCGTTGCTTTCGAGAGCGGCAGACGGATCACGAACTCGCTGCCGCTGCCCGGACCGCCGCTCATCGCGGCGACCGTGCCGCCGTGCAGTTCGGCGAGACCGCGCACCAGCGCGAGACCGATGCCGAGGCCGCCTTGCGAGCGCTCCAGCGCCGGGGCGAGTTGCGAGAACATTTCGAATACGCTGTCCAGATGCTCGCGCGGAATGCCGATGCCCGAATCGCGCACCACGATCACCGCTTCATCGCCTTCGCGCTCCGCGGCGAGCGAAATGCTGCCGCCAGGCGGCGTGTACTTGGCCGCGTTGTTCAGCAGATTCAGGATCATTTGCGAAAGGCGGGTGGGATCGGCATCGAGATAGAGCGCCTCGCGCGGCAAGGTCACACTCAGGTGATGCGCGGACGCCTGCACGGTCGGCTGCGCGGCTTCCATCGCGGACTGCATCGCGCGCGCGAGTTCGAGCCGCTGTTTGCGCAATTCGAGCTTGCCCTGCGTGATGCGCGACACTTCCAGCAGGTCGTCGACGAGGTGCGTCATGTGTTGCAATTGCCGGTCGAACACGTCGCGAGCCCAGCTCAGTTGCGGGTCGGCGAATTCCTTCAGCCGCAGGATTTCGAGCACATTGCGCATCGGCGCGAGCGGATTACGCAGTTCATGCGCGAGCGTGGCGAGAAATTCGTCCTTGCGGCGATCGGCCTTTGAGAGTTCCAGATTCAGACGCTGCAATTGCTGCTCGGCGCGCCTGCGCCCCGTGATGTCGCGACTCACGCTGACCGCGCCGTAGATATCGCCGCGCGCGTTCGCCAACGGTTTGACCACCGTTTCACAGACCCCGCGGCTGCCGTCGCGGCGCACGAAAGTCAGCTCGCTGCGCCATGTGCCGTTGGCGGCGAGGGCAGCGAGCGCTTCCCGGCGGATGCGCAAGGCGTCTTCCGGCGGATGAAAAATCGCGATCGGCCGGCCGAGAATTTCGCGCATGCGATAACCCAGCATGCGCTCGCCGCCGGCGTTGAAATCGGTGATGTTGCCGCGCAGGTCGGTGATGACGATCGCGTCGCTCAGGTGTTCGAAAATCGCCGCCTGGCGCAGCAGCACTGTCTGCGCATCCTTGCGTTCGGTGATGTCGATGCCGAGGCCGTAGATCGTCAGTGGCTCGCCGTGACGGTCGTAGGTGGCGCGGCCGCGGCCTTCCATCCAGCACCAGTCGCCGCTTGCGTGCAGAAAGCGGAACTCGGCCACGTAATCGTCACTGCTGGCCACGGCATGCTCGACCGCCTCGTTGAGTGCGATCAGGTCGCCGGGATGAATCAGTTCGAAAAAGCCACGCGGCATGTTCGCAAAGCGTCCCTCGGCGTAGCCCGCGAGCGCTTCCAGTTCGCGGCTCCACCAGAACTTGCCCGACTTCGATTCGAGCGACCACGCACCCATGCGCGCGCCGCGCATGGCGAGGCTCAGCACGTCACGGCTTTCCTGCAACTCTTTCTGCGCAAGCTTGTGCGCGGCGACCGATGCTTCCGCGTTGCGGCGCGCGAGCAACAACTCCTGCTCATACTTGTGACGATCCGCGACGATCAGCACCGCCACTTCGAGGTAGCTGCCGTCGTCATGACGGCGCAGCACTGCGTTGAGCAGCATCGGCACCATATGGCCGTCCCGATGCATCATGTTCAGTTTGACCTCGGCCACCGAACCCTGCATTTGCAGCAGCGGCGACCAGTGGGTCTGATAGAACACCTTGCCGCCGGCGGTCAGCAGATCCTGGATGTGTTTGATCTCGGCGAGTTCCGCCGCGTCGTAGCCGAGCCAGCCGCAAAAGGTTGCGTTCACGCGCAGGACCCGGCCGTCGGGGGCGGCCAGCAGCAAGCCGCAGGCGGCGTGCTCGAACAAGGCATCGGAGGACGGCAACGTACGTTGCGTGCGTTGCATCGTCTTACAGGCTCAGCGGTTCGAGAAACGCGCACATGGCCGCGGCGCTCGCGCCGGGCGAACTCAGATGCGGGCAATGGCCGACGTTCTCGATGATGTGCAGCGTGCTGGCGGGCATCATCCGGTGCATGTATTCGCCGACGGCGCGTGGCGCGATGATGTCGTCGCTGCATTGGAGGATCAGCGTGGGCGCGGTGGCGCGTGGCAGGATCGCACGGTGATCGGAGAGAAAGGTGACGCGCGCGAAGTGCCGCGCGATCTCGGGGTCGGTGCGGCAGAAGCTGTTGGTCAGCTCCGCACCGAGCTCAGGCTGCGTAGGCGCGCCCATGATGACCGGCGCCATTGTGCTCGACCAGCCGAGGTAATTGCCTTCGAGCGTGCGTAGCAGGTCTTCGATATCCTCGCGCGTGAAGCCGCCGATATAGTCGCCGTCATTCACATAGCATGGCGACGGCCCCACCATGATCTGCGCGGCAAAAAGCTGCGGCGCCTTCAGGCTGGCGAGTAGCCCGATCATGGCGCTCACCGAATGGCCGACGAATACCACGGGTCCGTCGGCGGCTTCTTTGACGATTTCGATCAGGTCGTCGGCATAACCTTGCAGCGAATCGTATTTGCCGATGTCGTAGGCGGACAGGTCCGACGCGCCGCTGCCGACGAGATCGAACAACACGGTGCGATATTCGCCGTGGAACGCGGGCACGAGATAGCGCCACATGGTTTGATCGCAACCAAAGCCGTGCCCCAGCACCATGGTCCGCTTGCCGCTGCCGGAAATCCTGACGTTATTGCGCTTGCTGATGCTCATTGTTAAATCCTGAGGCCAGCCGGCCTGAGCGGCGGATACGCGAGGCCCGGCATGGATGGCAATGGTACCGCAGTCTTGTCACGAGGCCGTGCGTGATAGATGGCGGGCCGCGCACGACTGGCCTCACGCCGTTTTGATTTCCTGCGGCTTCGCCCCAGCCGGCTCCAGGCCGAAACGTTCGTATTGCGAAATCACCTGCGCGCCGAACAGGAGCAAGGTGGCGAGCCACTCCAGGCTGAACAGGATCACGATCGCCATGGTGAGCGATCCGTACACCACGCTCACCTGCGAGAGCGTGGCGAAGTACCAGACCAGCACATGCCGCGTAATCTCCCACAACACGGCCGCAACAATGCCGCCGAACAGCGCATGTTTCAGCGATGGACGGCCAACCGGCATGACCATATAGATCGACGTCAACACAAAGACCTCGCCTGCGAGACCCAGCAGATACAACACGACGCGCGACAATCCCTGCAGCGAAACATGCAGGCCGAACAGATCGACACCTTCGGCGCCCACGGCCTCCAGCCCGCTCGATACGAATGTCACGATCAGCAAGCCGACGCCGAGAAACAGGATGTAGCAATAGGGCAGCAGCGCGGAGAGCAAAAAATGCCGCCGCCGCACCACGACGCGATGCACGAAAATCAGCGACATCGCGTTCTCGAGCACCGTGAAGGCGAGCGAGCTGAAAAAGATCATGGTCAGCAGCAGCACCCAGCCGATCACCGCGCGATGCGCCAGAAAATTGGCCAGCTCCCGTACCAGCGCGGTGGACTGTCCGGGCACGAGCCATTGCAGCAGATGAGCCAGCGCCGCCAGCAGAACGTGCTGTGGGACGAGCCGTGACAACGCGATCACGATCAGGATCATCAGCGGCACAATCGACAATAGCGCGTAATACGCGACCGCCCCCGCGAGCAGCAGACCCTGGTTCGCGCGGAACGCTTTTAGCGTCTGCAGGATAAACGTGCCGGGATGTTTCGCGACATACAGCGCGTGTTCGTCGATGATGGTTTGCATGGGGCCTCACGTTGCGCGTCACCGCATCTGCTGGGAAGGCGGCTGGTTTCGGCGCTTCCGCCGTATGTGAAGCAAGAACGCAGCCACCCCTGAGGAAATGGAACGCAGCGGCGATTGCAGCGGGAACGTGGTTTGCTTGGCCTCGACAGCAGAACGGCCATCCAATCATATGAACAACGCGACTGATCAAGCCGACCCCGCTGACCTCGTGGTCGCGCGTCCGGAGGGTTTGTACTGCCCGCCCGGCGACTTCTATATCGACCCATGGCAACCCGTTGAGCGGGCCGTGATCACGCACGCGCATTCCGATCATGCGCGCTTTGGGCATCGCCACTATCTCGCGTCGCGCTCAGGCGCGAACGTACTGCTGTCGCGCCTGCCCGGCATCACGCTGCAAACGCTTGCATACGGCGAGCGGCTCGAGATGGGCGGCACTTGCGTGTCGCTCCATCCCGCGGGACATGTGCTGGGTTCGTCGCAACTCAGGATCGAGCACAAAGGGCGCGTGTGGGTCGCCTCCGGCGATTACAAGCTCGATCCCGATCCCACCTGCGACGCGTTCGAACCGGTGCGGTGCGATACCTTCATTACCGAATCCACCTTCGGTCTGCCGATCTATCGATGGGATGCGCCGCAAACGATCTTCGACGGCATCGATTCGTGGTGGCGTCACAACGCGGCAGAAGGGCGCGCGTCGGTCTTGTTCTGCTATTCGTTCGGCAAGGCGCAACGCGTGCTTGCCAGTGTCGATGCGGGGATCGGGCCGCTCTTTTGCCACGGCGCGGTGGAGCCGCTCAATCGGGCCTACCGGGAGGCCGGCGTGCGCTTGCCGCCGGTGCGTCTCGTCAGCGAAATGCCGGCGAAAGATAAAGCGGTTTTCAAACACGCGCTGATCGTGGCGCCGCCGTCGGCGCAAGGCAGCGCCTGGCTCAAACGTTTCGGCGACTATAGCGATGCGTTCGCTTCGGGATGGATGCGTCTGCGCGGCGCGCGGCGCAGACGCGGCGTCGATCGCGGCTTCGTGCTGTCAGACCACGCGGATTGGCCCAGCCTGCAAACCGCGATTCAGGCGACAGGGGCCGAACGTGTGATTGTGACGCATGGTTCGGTCGAGCCGATGGTGCGATGGCTGCGCGAACAGGGCCTCGAAGCGGGCGCATTTGAAACGCAATACGGCGACGACACGGTTGAAGCGGATGCCGCGGGTGCGGACGAACCCTCCGCGGAGCACGGCGCGCGGACCGGCATCCAGAACGTCGATGAGCAGGACGAAGCACCGATAGAAACAAATCAGAATGACGCGCACGAAGCGGACAACGCAGCGGACAACGCAGCGGGCGGTTCATAAACCTTCATGAAACGCTTCGCCGCTCTCTATACCGCGCTCGACGCGACGACCTCCACGCACGACAAACTCGAGGCGCTCACCAGCTATTTCGCCGCCGCGGAGCCCGAGGATGCCGCGTGGGCGTCGTACTTTCTGGCCGGCGGCAAGCCGCGCCAATCGGTGCCCACGCGGCTCCTGAGCGAGATCGCCCGGGAACGCGCCGGCCTGCCGGAATGGTTATTCGAGGAGTCGTATCACGCAGTCGGCGATCTGGCTGAAACCATCGCGCATATCCTGCCGCCCGCTCAGCGCAGCACCGAACTCGGCCTCACGCAATGGATAGAGCAACGCGTGCTGACGCTACGCGGCCTCGCGCCGGAAGAATTGCGCGTGCGCTTGCTCAGCTATTGGGACGAACTCGATTGGGGCGGCCGCTTTCTGCTGACCAAACTGATCGGCGGCGGCTTTCGGGTCGGTGTGGCGCGGCAACTGGTGGTGCGCGCATTGGCGACCGTGGCGGGCGTCGATCATAAGCGGATCGCCCAGCGCATGGTCGGCTGGACCGACTCGCAACAGAAGCCGGATGCGGCACGGTATCTGCGCTTGATCGCGCCCGAGCCAGGCGGTGACGATGCGCAATCCGGCGAGCCAACTCATGACAGCGATCTTGGCTTGCCTTATCCGTTCTTTCTTGCGCATCCCTTGCAGGCCGATCCGGCCACGCTCGGCGAGCCGTCGAACTGGCTGATCGAATGGAAGTGGGACGGTATTCGCGCGCAATTGGTGAAACGCGGCGGGCGCGTGTGGCTATGGTCGCGCGGCGAGGATCTGATTACGGAGCGTTTCCCCGAAGTGGCGGCGCTTGGTGAAGCGTTGCCTGACGGCTTCGTGATCGACGGCGAAATACTCGCATGGGAACCGGGCGCGGTGTCGCCGTTGCCGTTCGCGCGCCTGCAACCGCGGATCGCGCGCAAAACCTTGACCAAAAAAATTCTCGCCGACTCGCCCGCCACGCTGCTCGCCTACGATCTGCTCGAAGCGCACGGCAAGGATCTGCGCATGACGCCCCTGGCGGAGCGGCGTGCGCAACTCGATGCGCTGGCAACTTCATTGGACGGTACGCTCGCACGCGATCTCTTACGCGTGTCGCCGGTGATTTCCGCATCGGATTGGGCCACGCTGGCGAAGCTGCGCGACGAGAGCCGCGCACGTGGCGTGGAAGGTCTGATGGTGAAAGAACGCGAATCGATGTACGGAGTAGGCCGCACCAAAGCGTCCGGCACATGGTGGAAGTGGAAGATCGATCCCTATGCGGTGGATGCGGTGCTGGTCTACGCGCAACGCGGTCACGGGCGGCGTGCGAGTCTGTACACCGACTTCACCTTCGCCGTGTGGGATGAAGCGAACGGAGTACGCACGCTGGTGCCGTTTGCCAAGGCTTATTCCGGACTCACCGATGAAGAAATGCGCCAGGTGGACGCGATCGTGCGCAGGACCACGATCGAAAAATTCGGTCCGGTGCGCAGCGTGACACCGACGCTGGTGTTCGAAATCGGCTTCGAGGGGATTCAGGCGAGCCCGCGCCATAAGTCGGGGGTCGCGGTGCGCTTTCCACGCATGCTGCGCTGGCGCACTGACAAACATATCGACGACGCCGATACGCTTGCAATGTTGAAGGGCTTTATCGACGACCGTGCGGGATAACCCGCGGGCCGAATCTCATCATGCGTTGCGGGTATGCGGTAAATCTCACCGTCGTATTCAGCCGATCACTGCGTGTTTTCCCCACCTCGTTGTGACTATATTCGCCCGGCTATAGCGGGCTGATGATGTGAGTGAAACAGCAGGTTATGCGCAATGCACGCGGCAAGGGCGGCATGCACGGTGGAAGTGCGTTATATCCATACTTCAGCGCAACATTCCGGCATTGCGCCGCTGTATCGGCGGGAGTCAAGAGAGCATAAATAGGAAGCGGCACAGCAGTCCGTGAGTTATGGTGAGGAGGTAAGGTGTGTGTGGGGGGCATATCGGACGATGCGAGGTTAAAACTGAAGCAAACGCCTGGCGCGCAATGAGCGCCCGCTGCCACTCAGGAGCGAATCTTGCACTCAGGTTCCGCAGTGTCCAAAGAGGGCACTTGGAAAAAGCCAGGGAGAATAGGGTGACCTTCGACGACAGAATGGACGAGAACGATGACGTCGTAGTCTGGCGGACTATCCAGTATGCAATGGCGTCGAACCGCCGCGTGCTCGTGGTCGACGATTACCGTGAAGCGGCCGACGCTTTGCAGATGCTGCTGAATGCAGACGGCTTCGAGTGCCGCGCGCTGGAAGATCCGCTCGCGGTCTGTGAGATGGCCTGCGAGTGGCAGCCGTTCGCCATTGTGCTCGACATCAAGATGCCCGGCCTTGACGGCCTGGAGCTGGCTCGCCGTCTGCGGGCAGACCCGCTGACGTCGGACATGCTGCTGGTGGCCTGTACGGCCTTTGCTTCGCGCGAAGACCGGGTGCGCGCGAAGGCCGCCGGGTTCGATGCGCATTGCGCCAAACCCCTGACGCCGGAGCGGCTCCTGCGCGTACTCGAGTCGGCAGCCGCGCTGCATGCGATGGGGCCGCCTTGAAGACGGGCCGCGCGCGGGTCCGCCGGTTGCTGTGACATTCGCAACGCCGCGCGTTGCGCGCACGGCGCGCATGTTCACCCGCACTCTGGAGACCCGTCATGAATGACACGCACTATCCCACCCCGCCGTTTCCGAACCAGCAGCAAAACCACACGCCTGGCCGCACCGCGGAGATGAACCCGCAACCGGACCATGGCGAGAAATCGTATAAGGGCTCCGGACGTTTAGCCGGCAAAGCCGCCATCGTGACCGGTGGCGACAGCGGGATCGGCCGCGCCGTCGCCATTGCATTTGCACGCGAAGGGGCGGACGTGCTCATCGCTTATCTCAACGAAGATGACGACGCGCGCGAAACCGCGCGCTGGGTGGAAGAGGCGGGTCGTAAAGCCGTGTTGCTGCGTGGCGATATCACGAGCCCGGAGCATTGCAATGAGATCGTCAGGCGGGCGGTGGAGGCATTCGGCCGGCTCGACGTGCTGGTCAACAACGCCGCCTATCAGATGAGCTACCCGTCGCTCGAAGCGATCAGCGACGAAGAATGGGATAAAACTTTCGATACCAACATCGGCGCGATGTTCAGGATCACGCGTGCGGCGGTCAAACACATGAAGCCGGGCGCTTCGATTGTGAACACGTCGTCGATCAATGCGGATCATCCGAATCCCGGCTTGATCGCTTATGCGACGACCAAGGGCGCGATCCAGAACTTTACGGGCGGCCTTGCGCAATTATTGGCGCAGAAGGGCATCCGTGCGAACTGTGTGGCGCCGGGGCCGATCTGGACACCGCTGATCCCGTCTACGATGCCGCCGGAGAAAGTGGAAAAGTTCGGCGAGCAGGTGCCGATGAAACGGCCCGGTCAGCCTGCCGAGCTGGCGGCAGCCTATGTGATGCTCGCATCCGATGAAGCCAGTTATATCTCCGGCGCGACAATCGCGGTCACCGGAGGAGCGCCCATTATCTAAGTTCTTGAATGGCCCTCAATCGACGTTTCATTCCGGCGCGTACCTGAATTCAGGCAGGGCTTCCAGCGACTTTTTTGTCGCCTCGGGCAGAACGACGCGCCGGTTATTGATCTGTAAGTCGGTGAACGGCACGGCGACCAGATGTTTGCCCATGCCAAGAAAACCGCCGACCGACAAAATCGCGTACGTGCTGCGATCCGCGCTCGGCGAAACGATCAGATCGTCCAATGTGCCGATGGTGTCCTTGTTCTTGTTGTAGACATCGGCGCCGCTCAGCTTCGAGGCGCGATAGCCGCTCGCCAGCTGGACGACGTCCGTGCGTTTCTCGGTGATGGCTTGAGGCGCGCCTTGGGCATAGGCGGCGCCGCTGCCCGCCAGCGTGCCGAACAGCACTGCGGCCGCGATCAGCGGTTTGGTTGAGATGGTTCGCGTCATGATGGTTCTCCCTCTAGCTATTGGGCACGCATGGCATGGGGCCATGGGTCGTCTTTCACCTCTTTCACCTTCCGGGCTGCAAGAGTTGTGCCTCGGCACTCGTCAACCGGGCGCTCATTGTCCGGGTCTGAAATTTGCGGTGTCAGCACGCTTGCACACCTCAAACACGCGCGTTAGCGCCTCTAGCTTGCACAGGAACCCCTATGTCATCCCAGGCCACTTACTCGACGCGCATTGCGGAAGGCACGCCTTTCCCGCTTGGTGCGACGTGGAACGGAAGCGGTGTCAACTTCGCGCTGTTCTCCGCGCATGCAACGAAGGTCGAACTATGTCTGTTCGATGAAACCGGCGAAACGGAAATTGAACGCATTGAGTTGCCGGAGTACACCGACGAGGTCTGGCACGTGTTCGTGCCGAATCTCAAACCGGGCGCCGTGTACGGCTATCGGGTCCACGGTCCTTATGAACCGGAAAAAGGCCATCGCTTCAATCCGAACAAGCTGCTGCTCGATCCGTACGCCAAGGCCCATATCGGCGAGCTCAAATGGGCGCCGGAAATCTTCGGCTATACGCTCGATTCAGAAGAGGGCGACCTGTCATTCGACGAGCGCGACAGCGCGCCCTTCGTGCCGAAATGCAAGGTGGTCGACGCCAACTTTTCCTGGAGCCACCCGGAACGCACTGCGCTGCCTTGGGAGCGCGTGATTTTCTATGAAACCCATGTGCGCGGTTTTACCAAACGTCATCCGGAAGTACCCGAGAACTTGCGCGGCACGTTCGCGGGACTCGGACAACCCGTGGTGCTCGATTACATCAAGAGCCTCGGCGTCACGTCGGTCGAATTGATGCCGATTCAGACCTTCGTCAACGACAGCTATTTGCTCGACAAAGGCCTCACGAATTACTGGGGCTACAACACGATCGGCTTTTTCGCGGCCGATCCGCGCTTTTTCGCGTCGTCGATCGACTCGGTGGGCGAATTCAAGGAAATGGTGGACCGTTTCCATAACGCCAACCTCGAGGTCATTCTCGACGTGGTCTACAACCACACAGCGGAAGGCAACGAGCGCGGCCCGACGATTTCCTTCAAAGGCATCGACAACGCCTCGTACTACCGGCTGATGCCCGACGAACCGCGCTACTACATCAACGACACCGGCACGGGCAACACGCTCAATCTGTCCCATCCGCGCGTGCTGCAGATGGTCACCGACAGCCTGCGCTATTGGGTGACCGAGATGAAAGTCGACGGTTTCCGTTTCGACCTCGCCACGATTCTCGGCCGCGAGCCGCACGGTTTCGACGAAGGCGGCGGCTTCCTCGACAGCTGCCGGCAGGACCCGGTGCTCTCGGCCGTGCGGCTGATCGCCGAGCCGTGGGACTGTGGCCCCGGCGGCTATCAGGTAGGCGGCTTTCCGCCCGGCTGGGCCGAATGGAACGATCGCTTTCGCGACACCGTGCGTGGCTACTGGAAGGGCGACGAAGGCGAAGTCCCCGATCTCGCCAAACGCCTGACCGGCTCGGGCGACAAGTTCAACCATCGCGGGCGCCGCCCGTGGGCGAGCGTGAACTTCGTGGCCGCCCACGACGGCTTCACGCTGAACGATCTGGTCTCGTACAACGACAAGCACAACGAGGCCAACGGCGAAGACGGCAAGGACGGTCACTCGGACAACAAGTCATGGAACATGGGCGCCGAAGGCCCGACCGACGATCCGGGAATCCGTCAGCAGCGCGAGCGCCAGAAGCGCAATCTGCTCGCCACGCTATTGCTCTCGCAAGGCACGCCGATGATTCTCGCGGGCGACGAATTCGGCCGCACGCAAAAGGGCAACAACAATGCGTATTGCCAGGACAACGAGATTAGCTGGGTCGATTGGGAAGGCATCGACGACGACGGGCGCGCGCTGATCGAGTTCGTCAAGAATCTGACCACGCTGCGGCATCGTTTGCCGGTACTGCGCCGTGGCCGCTTTCTCGGCGGCGAACACAACGAGGCGCTCGAGGTGACCGACGCGCGCTGGCTCTCGCCGGACGGCACCGATCTTTCGCAGGAGCAATGGGACGACCCGTCGATGCGCTGCTTCGGCCTCGTGATCGACGGACGCGCTCAGGCAAGCGGCATTCGACGTCCCGCGTCCGATGCGACCTTGCTGCTGGTGTTGAACGCGCATCACGACGTGGTCAATTTCACGCTGCCCGAGATTCCCGAGGGCGATCAGTGGACGTGTCTGCTCGACACCAATATGCCGGTGCGTTCCGAGTTGCCGCAATTCAGCGCGGGCGACGCCTATCAGGTGACCGGCCGTTCGTTGCTGCTGTTCGCACTCGAAGCACCGAGCCACGCGACGCAACGCGTGTTCGACCGCCTGGAGGAGCAGCTTACGACTGACGAAAGCAACCCTGCCGCCGCGTCGTAAGACGCGCAGCTTGAGGCTAGGCGGGAGCGCAAGCCGCGAGGCTCACGCGTCGGGCATAACGCTTGCTCGATTCCGGGTAGCCGCGCGTTTGCCGTATCCCACGACAGACGCGCACCGCAACCGGTGCCGATCTCCGCCCGGTCCAACTGAGGGTGATCCAATGGAACAGGAACAAACGTCCAGGGAAGAACAGATTCGTACACGCGCTTACTACCTCTGGGAGCAGGCTACCGATCCGAAGGGAACGCCTGACGAGTATTGGGACCAGGCCCGCGACCAGATCGAGAAAGAAGCGCCGCCGGTAGAAAGCGGTCCGGTGAATGGAGCGGCGAAGAAGTGAAGGAATGAAGGATTTTCCCGACCCGCGTGGCGCGCGGCCCGCCGCGCGTATTCACGCACCGCCTGCCGCATTCGGCATTGACGGCTTGATCGCGATTGCGGTCGGCGTGACGATTGTTGCGTGCCTGTACTTTGCGCGTGCCGTGCTGATTCCGATCACGCTCGCCATCCTGCTGAGTTTCCTTGTCGCGCCGCTGGCGAATGCGCTCGGACGTCTGAAGCTCGGGCACGTCGCGTCCGTGTTAGCGGCCGTGGTGATTTCAGTCTCGGTGATCGGTATGCTCGGCGCGGTGATCGCGACCCAGCTGACCGACCTTGCCGCCGGCATGCCCCGCTATCAGGCGACCATCGAGCGCAAGATGGACGCCGCGCACAGCCTGACGATCGGCAAGCTGAACCGTCTCGCGGGCGCGGCCGGCCAGGCATTGCAACGCGCGACCATCGAGCCGCCCCAAGCGCAACAGCCGCGCGATGCCTCATCGCGCGCGACTGTTCACGCGCCGGCTGCCGTGCCGGTTGAAGTGCGCGAGCCGGTGCCCACCCCGTTCGAACTCGCGCGGCGCGTGCTGTCGCCCGTGATCAGTCCGCTGGAAACGGCGTTTATCGTGTTCGTGGTGATGGTGGTGATCCTGCTGCAACGCGACGATCTGCGCGACCGTGCGATCCGTCTGTTCGGTTCACGCGATCTGCACCGCACGACCACCGTGATGGACGAAGCGGCGCGTCGCCTGAGCCGCTACTTCGTTTCTCAACTCGGCCTGAAAGCGGGCGTCGGGGTGGTGATCGGCACGGGCTTGTTCTTCATCGGCGTGCCGAGTCCGATCTTGTGGGGCATTCTCGCCGCGTTGTTGCGGCTCGTGCCGTACGTCGGCATCTGGATTTCCGCGACGCTTGCCACCGCGCTCGCCGCAGCGGTGAGTCCGGGCTGGACGATGGCAATCTGGTCGCTGGCGCTGTTCGTCACGATCGAGCTGGTGGTGGGCCAAGTGGTCGAGCCATTGCTATATGGACGGAGCACCGGACTCTCGCCGTTTTCCGTGGTTGTCGCGGCGATTTTCTGGAGCTGGATCTGGGGGCCAATCGGCCTGATTCTGTCGACGCCGTTGACCTTGTGCCTGCTGGTGCTCGGACGGCACGTGAGACGCCTCGAGTTTCTCGATGTCCTGCTGGGCGATCAGCCGGCGCTGACACCGATAGAGAACTTTTACCAGCGAGCGCTGGCGGGCGATCCGGACGAGGCGATCGAGCAGGCCGAAGCACTCCTGCGCGAGCGGTCGCTGTCGGCGTACTACGATGAAGTGGCGATCAAGGGCTTGCAACTCGCGGCTAACGATGTGGCGCGTGGCAGCGTGACGGCGGTTCAACTTGCGCGGATCGAGGCGACCACGAACGATCTGGTGGACGGTCTCGACAGTTACGAGGACAGCATGCCGGCGCCTCAAGCGACGGAAGACGACTGGAGCGCGGCGGGTCCGATGCCCCCGGCAGCCGCGGCCGCAGGCATGCCGCACGCGCTTCGGACCACCCCAACGGACGCTACGAACGCTACGGACGAAGAGCGCGGCAGCGATACGAACGCGGCGGCGAGTCGCGTATTGTGCATTCCCGGCCGGGGTCCGCTCGACCCGCTCGCCACCACGATCCTGTTGCAGTTACTCGGCAAGCACGGATTCGCGGCGCGCGCGTTGCCCCATGAAGCTGCTTCGCGGGCGTCGATCGAGAGTCTCGACGCGGACGATGTCGGGACCATTTGCATTCTGTACCTGCAGATCGATGGAATTCCTTCGCATCTGCGCTATCTGGTTCGACGCATTCGCGCCAGGTTGCCGGACGTGTCGATCGTGGTGGGGTTGTGGGCCGCGCAGGATACGGAAAAGTGGAGTGCGGATCTGCAAAGCGCGATGGGCGCGGACTGTTATGCCAGCTCCTTGCAGGAAGTATTGGCGGCCTGCCGGCGCATCGAGGTGACGCAGCAGGACCCGGGGCTGGCCATCGTCAATGGATGATCCTGCTTGCGCTCTTTGAGCGGTGAAAAGCATCAACCACCGTTAGGCGAAGTTGAGGCCCCGGAAACATCAGGTGCATCCTGCCATCCACCTCCCAGTGCCTTATAGAACGACACCAGATCCGTACTGACCTGCATGGTGCCCTGCGCATATTCTTGACGCGCCTGCGCCAACTGCCGCTCCGCATCGAGAACATTGATAAAGCGGGTAATGCCTTTGCGGTAACTGTCCCGAGACAGCTCAAAAGACGTCTGTTGCGCCGCGACGCTCTCGCCAGCCGGAGACTTTCGGCGCGATGGTGATGGCGTTACCGTCGGTGTAAGCGTCGTTGGTAGTGATTTCGTTGCGAGTCGCGAACCACCAGATGAAGGCGACGATCGTCAGCAGGACAACGATGACGGCGAGAATGATCAGCGGCTTCTTGCCGGGCTTCTTGCGCTTCTGATCGTCGCCATTGCCGTCTTTGCCGCCGTCTTGATCGTCTTTGTCATTCTTGTCCTTTGTGTTCCTCTCGTTGCCATTGTTCCTGCTGGCGCCCGAAGCCTTTTCCTTCTCGTCGTTATCGTCCTCGCGTTCGTTTCTTTCGTGCGTTTCTTAAGCGGAGCCGGTCTGATCCGACGTGGCGATGCGTTCCCGTCGTTCCGGATGCGTTGCGGATTTGTTGCTGGAGAAAGGGCGCCCGGCAGCGCGGGCCGGACGTCCTGGTTCAAGCGGAGGCGGCTAGTGGCCTGCCGGCTTGCCGGTCGAAGGCTTGTTTTTCGAGGCGGCGTCCTTGTCGGGAACGATCTTCGTCGTACCGCCTGTGGAAGGGGGATCGCTAGCCGGGAAGCTGTCTTCGACCTCCTTGTCGATCTGTTTCTCACTCTTGTTGGAGTGCGGATGTTTTTCCTTGTGCTCTGGCATGGCAACTTCTCCTTCATGTAAGCGCGGAAAACCGCGCGGGCAGACTCGAATGTTTTCTTGCTGCGTAGGGTCTAGTGCGTGGGCTGTCACGCGTCGTTTCAATCACCGGGTTGCGCGTGGTGCGCAAGTCTGGCTGCCATCGCAGCGTGCCCCGATGTCAATCGCTCAGCACGATTTTCAAAGCATCCGCGCGAGACAGGCCGTTCAGACCGTTGCCCATCGCATCGATCAGTCGCGCGGTTTGCGCTTCGCGTTCGCAGGCGAGCACGGCGACCACCTTCTCGTCCTTCACATACAGCGCGACGAATGCCTGCCGATCGAGTTCGCCGTCGATCACGAGGTCGTCCCACTCGCTCGCATGACCGAGATATTCGAAGCGCTTGCCGAAGTGATAGGTCCAGAAATACGGCACGCCGACGTAGCGATGACGCGCGCCGCACATGTTTTCGGCAGCGATGCGCGCATGTTGCTGCGCGACGCGCCAATGTTCGATGCGCACCGGTTCCTGATTTTCATGCAGCGGAAAGACGGCGATATCGCCGGCTGCGTAAAGGTGAGGCGCCGCCTGCATGCCCGCATTGACGATCACGCCGCCATCCTTTTGCAGCGGCAATCCTTCGACGAACCCGGTGGCCGGTGCAACGCCCGTACCGAGCAGCACGAGATCGGCGGCGACATGCTCGCCACTTTCCAGCATCACTTCATGCACGTTGCCTTCCTCGCCCTCGAGGGAGGTGACGTTTGCCTCGAGGTGGAACACCACGCCGTTGCGCTCGTGAAGTTCGCGAAACATGGTGCCCGCGCGCTCACCGAACTGTCTGGCGAAGGAAATTTTCTCCGGCGAGATGACGGTGACCTGCGAGCCGCGTTTGCGCAGCGACGAAGCCGTTTCCAGGCCGATGAAGCTGCTGCCGAGAATCACGACCTGCGCATTCTGTGCGTCTTCACCGAGCGCGTCGACGAGCGTGGCGGCGTCGTCGAGCGTGCGCAGCACGTACACGCCGCCAAGCTCACGACCGGAAATGGCGGGGAGCTTCGGCACGCTGCCGCTGGCGAGTAACGCGGTGTCGTATGTCAGTTCGCCGCCGGTTTCGAAATGGATCGTGCGCTGCGGCACATCGAGCCGCGCGAGCTTCGCGACGATCCGTTCCACGTCGTGCCGCGCGAGCCAATCCGGCGCGAGCAGGGGCGGCACGTCGCCCGGCGTCATTTCGCCCGACGGCACGAATTTGCTGAGCGCGGTGCGATCGTAGGGCGCATGCGGCTCCTCGCCGACTAGCGTGAGTCGGCCGGTAAACCCGCATTCACGCAGCGCCGCGCACGCCGCGGCACCTGCCGCGCCCGCGCCGATCACCACGAAATGCGGGCTATTGTCGGACGCATTGCGCAGCGGCTGCGGCAGTTTCTCTGGCGTGACCATCACGTCGTTGCCCGTCACCATGACCGGGTAACGGTCGAGCGCGACCAGTGGGGGCGGTTCGAGCACGTCGCCGGTGGCGACGTCGAAAGTGCCCTTGTGCCATGGACAGATGATCCGGCCGTTGCACAATGCGCCTTTCTCCAGCGGGCCGCCGGCATGGGGGCAGTCCGCCGCATAGGCGCGCACGGTGTCGCCGTCGCGCACCAGCAAAATGTTTTCGCCGTCCACCACGATGCGTTCGGCGCGGTCCGCTCGCAATTGCGACAGCTGGGCGACGCATCGGGCAGGCGTTGACATGGTCGATTTCTCGCGGAGATACGAACGCCTTTGCGGCAGCAAACCGTGTGCCTGCTCACCCGCCGCTCCACATGCAACGTTCTGGCCGCATGCCGGCCTATGGAGAACGGCGGAAGTGCGGTAAATTCCGGGAAAAGGAAATAGCGCACGAACAACGGGCGCGTGCGCGGGGATTAGCGGAAAGTCGTCTGTACGCCCACCCCCGACCTGTATTTACCTTTCATGGAGATCGTGACCGTGCAACGTGCGGAGCGAGTCGCAGTCGATGTCCCCATGCCGCTGCGTAATTTCGCGGCGACGCGGCGCGTGCTTCTGATCGTGCTCGCCGTTTCGATTGTGTTCCCCCTCGCGTGTCTCGCCGGTTACGGCTATTTCGACTACCAGCGCCGCATTGCCGATTCGAACGACATGATCGACCGGCTCGCGCGCGTCACCGAGGAACAGGCCGTCAAGGTGCTCGACCTCAACCAGCAAATGGCCTCGCGCATCGTCGATCTGCTCGGCGATGACGACGACGCGCGGATTCGCGCGCAGCAAGCCGGTTTGCACGATCGGCTGCGGCAAATCGGCGGCGACTTTCCGCAGGTCTCGTCGATTTACCTGCTCGGCGTGAACGGCGAGCTTCTGGTGTCGAGCCTGAGTTATCCGGCGCCGGCCCTGTCGACGAACCGGCGCGAAGACTTCATCACCGCCAGGGCGATGCGGCCGCAGCCGTATTTCTCTCAGGCCGTGTTTGGGCCACTGTCGCAAACCAATGTGTTCAACACCGTGACCGGCCGGTCCGGCGAGAATGGGCAATTCCTCGGCGAGGTGTCCGTGGCGCTGCGCACCGAGTACTTTTCGCGCTTCTACCGCGAGCTAACGAACGGCGATACGTCACTCGTGCTTGGGTTGTATCGCCAGGACGGCAGTCTGCTGGTGCGTTATCCGGCATGGGCCGCGGGCGCGCGGCCCAGCCCGCAGAGCGCATTCACCGCGGCCTTGCGCGACAAACAGCTATCCGGCCACATCCGCCTGAAGTCCACGGTCGACGGTGTCGAGCGGCTGCTGGCGTTTCGCCGCGTCGGCGACTATCCGCTCTATGTGGTGAGCGCGTATGCGACTGCCTCGATCGGCAGCGCGTGGCGCCAGCACTTCATGATGATCGGGGCGCTCACGGCCGTGCCCTGCGTGGCGATCTGGCTGCTGGTGTTGTTCTCGCTGCGCCAGCTCGCCGGCGAGCGCCGCGCGTGGGAGCGCTGGCAAGGCGAAGTGGCCATGCGTCTTTCCGCGGAGGCATCGAGCCGGCAATTGCAGCGCATGGGCGCGCTAGGCAATCTGGTCGCCAATGTCGCGCATGACTTCAATAATCTGCTGATGGTGGTGTCGGCGAATACCGAACTCGCGCGGCTAAAGCGCTATAACAACCTGGAAAAAGAAGTGCAGGCCGTCGAGCGCGCCACCGCCACGGCGGAAGCGCTCACGCGGCGGCTCCTGAGTGTGGCGAAGAAGCAGCCGATCAAGCAGGAACCGGTCAACCTCGCCACATGGCTGCCGAGCGCCGCGCCGCTGATCGACGCAGCGCTCGGCGACAACGTCGAAATGGCACTGAGCATGGTCGACAACGTCTGGCAGGTGCTGGCCGATCCGATCGACCTCGAATTCGCGATCATGAATCTGGCGGTCAATGCGCGCGACGCGATGCCGCGCGGCGGCCGTTTCGTGATTCGTTGCCAGAACAACCGGCTGGTCGGCAGCGATACCTTGCTGCCCGACGGCGAATATGTGCTGATCGCCTGTTCCGACGACGGCGAAGGGATGTCCGAAGCGGTCGCCCTGCGTGCGTTCGAGCCGCTCTTCACCACCAAGCTGCGCGGCTCGGGCACGGGCCTCGGTCTCGCCCAGGTCCTCGCCATGTGCGAGCAGGCGGGCGGCACGGCCAAAATCGACAGCGTGCCGGGCAGCGGCACGACGGTCAGACTTTACCTGCCGCGTTATCGCGAGCGCCAGAAGGCGGGGGCGGCAGACGTCGCAACGGCGAACCTGGCGGCGCCGATGGCAAAAGGCGTCGTGCTGCTGGTGGAAGACAACGAAGACGTCGCGGCGGGCGTCGCCGCTGTGCTGGAAACCTTCGGCTGCGAGGTGCGGCACGAACCGACCGCCGACCGGGCGCTCGACGTGCTGACCGGTGGCGCGCAGTTCGAACTGGTGCTGTCCGACATCCAGATGCCGGGCAAGCTCAACGGTATCGACCTCGCGGAGAAGGTGCGCAGCGCCTGGCCCGCGCAGAAGATCGCGCTGATGACCGGCTATGCCGACGAGCTCGAACGGGCGCGCCGGCTCGGCGTGGCGATACTCGCCAAACCCTTCAACATCGACGAACTGCACGCGCTCGTGGTTTGCGAGCCGTAAGGCGCGCAGCTTCGCCGGCATGCCCGGCGCGATCGACGCGTTGATACCTTTCGATGGCACGTCCGGTTCGTGACGGCCTCGCATTTGCGCGCGCAGCCGTGTTCGAAGTGTTTCATGACTCGCGGCACAAGCCTTGCTGTCAGGATAACGAGGTATGCGTACCGGCTGGCGCAGCCGGCGCAACCCGCTTCTTTTCGGACAGGAGAATCCCCATGAAGATCAGACACGCATTGCTCGTTTCGACACTGCTCGCCGCATCGTCGCTCGCGATGGCTCAGGGCGCCGGCGGCGGGGGCGGCCCAGCCGGCAATGACCCGAGTGGTGGCACCAACGCCGGTGCGACGCGCGAAGGCGGCGACATGCAGGCGTCCGGCGCCACGGCGCACAAGTCGAAGAAACACATGAAGCACACGAAGAAGCCGGCCACCGATACGACCAACACACCGGGCGCCGACGCCAGCAGCGACACCAAGGGGCAGTAAAGAGGAAGTGGGCTTCGCATAACGGCGCATTGTGCGAAGTCCGATCTTGCCCTCAACGGGAGGCGGGTCTTTGCAATGCAGCGCAACACACGCGACAATGCGAGCGGAACGCACGAGCCCATTGCCGCCAGAAGGCCAGAAGGCGAGGGCGCTGAGACGCGGTAGCGCACAAGGATGAGTATGGCGGGCAGTGAAGCAGGGGCGTCTCCAACTGAAAAGCAATCGACCGCGCAGACGAGCACCCAGACAGGCACAGAAGCGCACACCGGCAACCCGGATGCCGAGGCGGCGGCCATTCCCGCACGTGGCGCCGGCCAGCTGGACTTTCCGGTGGTCGGCATCGGTGCGTCCGCGGGCGGCGTGCAAGCGCTGCTGCGTTTCTTCGAGAACGCGCCGCCCGACATCGGCATGGCCTTCGTGGTGGTGCTGCATCTCTCTCCCGACCATGCGAGCAGCGCCGACCAGGTTCTGCAACATGCCACCGGCATGCCGGTGCGCCAGGTACGGCATGCCATGCCGGTCGAAAAGAACCACGTGTATGTGATTTCACCGTCACACGATCTGTCGCTCGAGGGCGGCCATCTGACGCCCATCGAAGTGGACCGGCCGCGTGGCCGGCCGATCGCCATCGACCTGTTTTTCCGCAGCCTCGCCGACGCGCACCGTGAGCGGGCCATTGCAATCGTGCTGTCGGGCACCGGTGCGGACGGCGCGACCGGCATTGGCCGTATCAAGGAACAGGGCGGCGTGACGATCGCGCAGGAGCCGATGGACGCCGAATACCCGGAAATGCCGCAGAACGCGATGGCAACGGGCATGATCGACCTGACGCTGCCGGCGGCCCAGATGCCGGGCAAACTTCGCGAGCTCGCCGACAACGCCCGCGCGATCCGTCTGCCGCCCGCGAACGACGAACCCGAAACGCTCGCGGTCGCGCGGCCCGATCCGGTGTCGAGCGCCGAGCGCGCTCTGCTGGGCGTGCTCGCCACCTTGCGCGCGCGCACCGGCCACGATTTCCGCCATTACAAGCGCGCCACGATCCTGCGGCGGATCGAGCGCCGTTTGCAGGTCAACGGCATTCCCGATCTGCAGACGTATCAGGACTATGTGCTCACGCATGCGGACGAAGTACCGGCGCTGCTCAAGGACATGCTGATCGGCGTGACCAATTTCTTCCGCGATCGCGAAACGTTCGAGGTGGTCGAGCACGAGATCGTGCCGAAACTGTTCCAGAAGAAATCCGAGGACGATCCGGTGCGCGCGTGGATCGCCGGCTGCGCGACCGGGGAAGAAGCTTATTCGCTGGCCATGCTGCTCACCGATCATCCGGAGCGCAATGAAGGAATACCGGTTCAGCTGTTCGCCACCGACATCGACGAACGCGCGATCGCTTTTGCCCGGGCGGGCCTGTATCCCGAGTCGATCACCGCGGATGTCTCCGCGCAGCGTCTGCGCCAGTTCTTCACCCCGGAACGCACGCATTTTCGCGTCTCCAAGGGCGTCCGTGAAAAGGTGCTGTTCGCCGTGCATAACGTGCTGCGCGATCCGCCGTTTTCGCGGGTCGACCTGGTATCGTGCCGCAATCTGCTGATCTATCTCGATCGCAGCGTGCAGAGCCAGGTGCTGCAAATGTTTCACTTCGCGCTGCAACCCGGCGGCTATCTGCTGCTCGGCAGTTCGGAATCCGCGGAGGCGGCGGGCGAACTGTTCACGCCGGTCGACAAGAAGAATCGTATTTACCGCGCGAACGTGGTTGCCAGCACCGTGCGGCCGCCGATCAGCATGCCGGTCCTTCAGCACGGCGGGGTGAGCGCCGCCGTCAGCATCGGACCGACGCCGCCGTTGCCGCAGACCTTGCCGTTCGCCGCCTTGCATCACCGCATTCTCGAGTTGTACGCGCCGCCAAGCGTGGTGGTCGATGCGGATGCGAACATCCTGCATATGTCCGAGCACGCCGGCCGCTTCCTGCGTTTCGTGCGCGGCGAGCCGTCGTATAGCCTGGTCATGCTGGTCAATCCGGCCTTGCGCCTGCAATTGCGCGCGGCGCTGTTCCAGGCCATGCGCAACGATAACGAGGTTGTCACCGCGCCGATCGAATTCACGTCCGAAGCGCAGGTACGGATCATCGTGCGCCCTTACAAGCGTACCGAGGATTCACCGGAATTCGCGCTGGTGCTGTTCGACGAGAGCGCCGCCAGCGCGCCGGCGGCAGCCGGTCCGCCGGCCGGCCCGGCCGCGCACGATTCGCTGGTCGGCCACCTCGAAGACGAACTGCATCGCACCAGACAGGAGTTGCGCTCCACGGTCGAGCAGTCGGAGGCTTCGACGGAAGAGCTGAAAGCATCGAACGAGGAATTGCAGGCGATCAACGAGGAACTGCGCGCGGCCACCGAAGAACTCGAGACCAGTAAGGAAGAACTGCAATCGTTGAACGAGGAGTTGTTTACCGTCAACGCCGAGTTGCAGGCCAAGATCGAGGAAACCGGCAAGGCCAAGGACGATCTGCAGAATGTGATCGCCTCGACCGGCATTGCGACGGTGTTCGTCGATCGCGAGATGCGTATCAAGCGCTATACGCCGGCGGCCACCGAACTGTTCAACGTGATTCCCTCCGACCTGGGCCGCCCGCTGCACGACATCACACACCGGCTCGACTATCCGCGAATGGCCGAGGACACGGTCACCGTGTTCGACTCGCTGCAACTGATCGAACGCGAGATTCGCGGCGTCGACGGCCGCTATTTCCTGACGCGCCTCTCGCCGTATCGCACGGCCGACGATCACATCGACGGCGCGGTGCTGACCATCGTCGATATCACGGCATTGCGACGTGCCGAGCAGTTGGTGCGCAACAGTGATGAGCGTTTGCATCTCGCCGCGCAAAGCACCAACGACTTCGCGATCATCGTGCAGGATATCGACGGCCGCGTGGTGACGTGGAACAAAGGCGCGGAGCGCTTCTTCGGCTACAGCGGGAGCGAGATGGCGGGGCAGTTGCTCGACCGGCTCTATCTGCCGGAGGAGCGCGAAGCCAATGCGCCTTCGCTGGAGCGGCAGCGGGCGCAGATCGACGGCCGTGTCGAAGACGAACGCTGGTACGTGCATAAAGGCGGCGCGCGGCTTTATTGCAGCGGCGTGATCACGCCGGTGTCGTCGGACAGTTTCAGCGGCTTTGCGAAGATCATGCGCGATCTGACGCAGCGCAAAGGCACCGAGGCGCTCGAACAGCGCAAGAATTCTCTTGAGCGTTCGGTGCGCCAGAAGGTGGAGGCGGCCAGCCGTCTGAAGGACGAATTCCTCGCGGTGCTGTCGCACGAGCTGAAGAACCCGCTGAACCTGATTCACGTGAAAGCGGACATGCTCGAGCGCGCGCCGTCGACGCAAGGCATGCCGGTGGTGCGCGATGCGGCCGACGCGATTCGCCGCTCGGTGATCAGCCTCGCCAAGATCATCGACGATCTGCTCGACCTGTCGCGTGTGCGCACCGGCAAGCTGGCACTGGAACGCTCGCGCGTGGACATCGCGGCGATCACGGCTTCGATGGGCAGCGCGATCGAAGCCGATGCGCTGGCGCATCAGGTGAACATCGCGATCCAGGGGGTTGCCGAGCCGTTCTTTATCGAAGCCGATGCCGTGCGCTTCGAACAGATTCTGTGGAACCTCGTCAGCAACGCGGTGAAGTTTACGCCGCCGGGCGGACGGGTGCGCCTGAATCTCTTGCGTGACAACGACTATGCCTGTCTCGAGGTTGAGGATACCGGGCGCGGCATCGAACCGGCCTTCCTGCCGCACGTATTCGACATGTTCAGCCAGGCCGAGGGTTCCCATCGGCGCCATAGCGGCGGGCTCGGTATCGGGCTTGCGCTCGTCAAACAGCTCGCGGAAATGCATGGCGGTCATGTGAAGGCGGAATCGGCTGGAGCGGGCAAGGGTGCGCGTTTCCGCGTCTGGTTGCCGGCCGCCAGCACTGTGCTGGTACCGGAAAGCCGCGAGACGCCGGGCGACGTCAGTATGCTCAAGGGCATGCGGATTCTGCTGATCGACGACGCGGTCGAAAGTTTGCAGGCGTTCCAGAGTCTGCTCGAACTCGAAGGCGCGCAAGTCTGGCCGCAAACCAATGGCCCCGACGCGCTGGCGGTCGCGGCCCATCAGCCGTTCGATCTGATCCTGTCCGATATCGGCATGCCGGGTATGGACGGCTACGAACTGATCGCGGCGCTGCGCAAACTGCCCGCTACCGCCTCGGTGCCGGCGCTCGCGCTGACGGGCTTTGGCCGGCCGCAGGACGCTACCCGTGCGATCCGCGCGGGCTACGACGGCCACCTCGGCAAGCCGGTCTCGCTGCAGGCGCTGCTCGACAAGATCGCGCGGGCCACCACCACGAATCGCTGAGCCGCCGTTCCACGGGTATATCGCTTGCTGAAAAGTGACGGCACACACGGCTCTCGAGCGCTGCTGGGAAAAGCCTCCGATGGGTCCGTTGGCCCACCCACAGGAGCTTTGACATGACACTCGGCGACACTATCAAGGGCATGGTCGGCATGGATCCCACGGGGCATGCCGACCCCGACATGAAAGCGGTGCTCGACGCACTCAAGAGCCTCAAACCGAAACCGATCGAAGACTGTTCGGTCGCCGAGGCAAGAAAGCAGCCCACCCCCGCGGACGCCGCCAAGCAGTTGATGGCCAATCCCGCCTACAGTTCGCGACCGTCGCCGGAACTCGAAGCGGTGCGCACCCAGGACATCACGATTCCCGCTGCGGCCGGCAGCAACCCGGCGCGGGTCTACACGCCGCAAGGGGCGGGGCCGTTCCCGGTGATCCTGTATTTCCATGGCGGCGGCTGGGTGATTGCCGACCTCGACACTTACGATGCCACGCCGCGCTCGATGGCCGCGCAGAGCAACGCGATCGTGGTGTCCGCGCATTACCGGCAAGCGCCCGAACACCGGTTGCCGGCCGCGCACGAGGACGCATTCGCCGCCTGGCGCTGGCTGGTGGACAACGCGGCGAGTCTCGGGGGCGACCCGGGCAAGCTTGCCGTGATGGGCGAAAGCGCGGGCGCCAATCTGGCGATCAACGTGTCGATCCGCGCGCGCGATACCGGATTGCAGATGCCGATTCATCAGGCGCTGATCTATCCGGTGGCGAGCAACAACATCGTGTCGATTTCTTATGAAGAAAATCGCAACGCCAAACCGCTGAACAAGCCGATGATGGTCTGGTTCTTCCACAACGTGATCAACAACGAACGTGATCTGACGAGCCCGCTGATCGATGTGGTCAGCGCCAACCTGTCCCGTTTGCCGCCCGCCGTGGTGGTGACGGCCGGCATCGATCCGTTACGCTCGGACGGGGAGAAGCTGGCGGAGAAGCTGAAAAGCGTGGGCGTGGCCGTCGAGCATCGCAACTACCGGGGCGCGACGCACGAATTCTTCGGCATGGCCGCGGTGGTGGCGGCGGCGCGCGATGCACAGACCTTTGTTTCGCTGGCACAACGTCAGGCGTTTGGCGGGGCGCCGCTTTGATGAGAGCGCGACGGAGCAGGCCGCTTGCAGGCGGACGCTGTGCTGAAGCGAGTGGTGCATCTGGTCTTGAGGTGCGCGGCGGCCGCGAGGCCGGGTGAGCCCGGCCGAACTCAAGCAAGCGGTCCGCCGCCCGGTGCCGATGTGGCACGGCACGCGCGGGCCGCTCGTGATAGTGGCTAGTTCTTTTCCTGCGAGGCCTCGTACTTGCCGAGCGCCGCCGCGCTGTTTAGCCGGGCACGCTTGAGCAGCGCCTCTTGCGCCTCTTTGACGTTGCTCGCCTGACCCTTCCAGGCTTGCAGCGGCGGCTCCTGCAACGCGCGGCCATACGAGAAGCTCAGATTCCAGGGCAGCGGCCCGAGGCGATTCATCGCATCCAGATT
>NZ_JAXDPY010000643.1:0-5744 GCF_034668105.1 Paraburkholderia sp.
CAAGGTGTTCAGTTCGCCTGCCAACACGAAGGACGGCCGCGTCGCGGCGTTGCGCGTGCCTAAGGGCGGCGAGCTGTCGCGCGGGGACATCGACGGCTACACCGATCTGGTTCGCATCTACGGCGCGAAGGGTCTTGCGTGGATCAAGGTCAACGACGTCACGAAGGGCCGCGATGGCCTGCAAAGCCCGATCGTCAAGAATCTGCACGACGCGGCGCTGGCCGCGGTTATCGAACGCACCGGCGCGCAAAACGGCGACATCATTTTCTTTGGCGCGGATCGGGCGAAGGTCGTCAACGACAGTCTTGGCGCCTTGCGCCTGAAGATCGGCCACTCGGAGTTCGGCCGTGCGAACGGTCTGATCGAAAGCGGCTGGAAACCGCTGTGGGTGGTCGATTTCCCGATGTTCGAGTACGACGAGGAAGACAACCGCTACGTCGCCGCGCACCACCCGTTCACGAGCCCGAAAGACGAGCATCTCGAGTATCTCGAAGTCGATCCGGCCCGTTGCCTGGCAAAGGCATACGATATGGTGCTGAACGGCTGGGAAATCGGCGGCGGTTCGGTGCGTATTCACCGTGAAGAAGTGCAGAGCAAGGTGTTCCGCGCGCTGAAGATCAACGCGGAAGAAGCGCAAGCCAAGTTCGGCTTCCTGCTCGACGCGCTGCAATACGGCGCGCCGCCGCACGGCGGGATCGCTTTCGGTCTGGACCGCATCATTACGATGATGGCCGGCGCCGATTCGATCCGCGACGTGATCGCGTTCCCGAAGACGCAGCGTGCGCAGGATCTGCTCACGCAGGCGCCGAGCGAAGTGGACGAGCGCCAGCTGCGCGAGTTGCACATCCGTCTGCGTCAGCCGGAACCGAAGGCTTAAGGTGCTCACTTAAGGCGCCGGCGTAACAGCCGGGCAGGTCGAAGCTGCCAGAACCTCGGCAGTTTCAAGCAACGAAAAAGGCGCGTAATGCGCCTTTTTCGTTTTTTGCGTTACAGTCGCAGCAACCGGTCTCGACCGTTGATTGGACCACTCGCCGACATGTAGCGCGCCAAGCGTTGCGCCCGGTTTTCAAGCCATGCCGAAACCGCCGAAGATCCCGCAATCCGTACTCGTCGTCATCCATACGCCCGCGCTCGACGTGCTGCTGATCGAGCGTGCCGACCATGCAGGCTTCTGGCAGTCGGTGACGGGCTCCAAAGACCAGCTCGACGAACCCTTCGTCGAGACGGCCGCGCGCGAGGTCGCCGAGGAAACCGGCATCGTGGTCGGCAGTGCGCTGGTGCCGCACAGCGCGCTGTTCGATTGGCAGTACGCAATCGAATATGAGATCTACCCGCAGTTCAGGCATCGCTATGCCGAGGGCGTGATCCACAACACCGAACATTGGTTCAGCCTGGAAGTGCCCGAACAGCTCGAGGTGACGCTCGCGCCGCGAGAACACACCGCGTTCCTGTGGCTGCCGTATGAAGAGGCGGCGTCGCGCTGCTTTTCTTCGTCGAATGCGGATGCGATCCTGCAATTGCCGAAACGGCTCGCTGGGCGCCCTGATAGTGGGCAGCCCAAGGAGCGTGCCCGGTGAGCGTCGGCGGCGCGCGCCGTTTCGCGCGACTCCGGCAATCGCTGCTCGGCCGCCGCTACTGGCAGCGCTACCGCTTTACCAGCGGCAACGACGTCAAGCTGCTGCGTTCCGGCGACGAGTTCTTCGCAGCGCTCGTCGAACGCATCGACGCGGCGCAGAGCGACGTGGTTCTCGAAACCTATATCTTCTGTAACGATAGTGCCGGCCAGGCCGTCAGCGCCGCGCTGATGCGCGCCGCGTCGCGCGGCGTGAAGGTGCGCGTGATCACCGACGGCATCGGCACCGCTCGCCTTCAGATGTTCGCCGAGTGGCCGCTTGCCGGCATCGATCACCGCATCTATAACCCGCACATCTTCGGCCGCTTAGGCTTCTCGCGGACGCACCGCAAGATCGCGGTGGTGGACGATCAGTTCGCGTACTGCGGCGGTATCAACATCGTCGACGATTACGAGAACAACGGCGAGAAGCTGCCGTACCGGCGCTGGGATTTCGCGGTGGAACTGCATGGGCCGGTGGTCGCCGATATCCGCCAGGCGTTCGAGGTGCAATGGCGGCGGATCCGCCTCGGGCATCGGCCGTTGGAGTCCCTCCAGCCCGATCTCGCGCCGAAGACCATGGCGTCGCTCGGCACGCTGCGCCGCCGGCGCCGCAACCGCAACGAGGCGCTCTGGGCCGGCGGGCTGCCGTGCGTCGCCTTCGTCGCACGCGACAATCTGGTCAACCGCCGCGCCATCGAAAAAGCGTATCTGACCGCGATCGGCCAGGCCCGCAGCGAAGTGCTGCTGGCCAACCCGTACTTCATGCCGGGCCGCAAGCTGCGGCGGGCGCTGGTGTTCGCGGCGCGGCGCGGCGTCGAGGTGAAGCTGATCATCGGGCGCAAGGAATTCAAGGCGCTCGATTACGCGGTGCCGTTTCTGTATCGCGCCCTGCTCAAGGCCGGCGTGCAGATCGCCGAGTACGAGAAAACCCTGCTGCACGGCAAGGTCGCGGTGGTGGATTCGAACTGGGGGACCGTCGGCTCGTCGAACCTCGATGCGTTGAGCCTGATGCTCAACAATGAAGCCAACGTCGTGCTGGTGAACGATCCCTCGATCGACGCGCTGCGTGAAGCGATCCTCGTCGCCTTCAAGGATTCGCGCCGGATCGATGAGGCGCGCTACGATGCCCGCCCGGCGGGCGAGCGCGCTCTCAACTGGCTGGCCTACACGACCTACCGGGCCGTGATGAAGCTGTTGACGGTGGGTGGCTATGACTAGCGCTTGCTCCACTCTCACCTAAGCGCAAAGGCGTGGCGTCAATGAAAGGCAGCGAAAGAAGGCAAACGCCTCTAAAAAATCTCCTTCCTCTGATTGACGGATGCAGCAGAATTGGAACCTGGTTAGAAACCGGTTTCTAATAAAGTCCTTGTTTCGCGGACGGCGGCACTCAATAATAGTACGGCCGTTCGATTTTCTTTCGGTCACATTAGAACGGTAAAAAGCTATGCGAAAAGGCGAACAAACACGAGCCGCGATTCTCGAAGCAGCACTCGATCTGGCAAGCCGCGACGGACTGGAAGGTCTGACGATTGGGCTGCTGGCCGAACGCATGCAGATGAGCAAAAGCGGTGTGTTCGCGCATTTCGGGTCGCGCGAGGATCTGCAGGTCGAGGTCGTGCGCGAATACCACCGTCGTTTTGAAGACGAGGTGTTTTTCCCGAGCTTGCGCGAGCCTCGTGGGTTGCCGCGCTTGCGCGCGATGATCTCCCGCTGGATCGAGAAACGCATTCAGGAAGTCACCACTGGGTGCATCTACATCAGCGGTGCCGTCGAGTACGACGACCGTGCGGACAACCCGGTGCGCGAGCAACTGGTGTCGAGCGTGACGATCTGGCGCGCGGCGCTCACCCGGGCGATTTCGCAGGCAATGGAAGAAGGGCATCTGCGCGCCGAGACCGATCCGCAACTGATGCTGTTCGAACTGTACAGCTTCACGCTCGGTCTGCATCACGACGCACGCTTCCTGCACTTGCCAGATGCCGTGCGGCTGACGTGGGCCGCGCTGGAAAAATTGATTATTTCGTATCAGAGCGAAAGCCGTTAGCAGAGCCGCCGAACTTCAAGCAGATTCAGCGGCGCTGATCGATCCGATCCACGGACTCAGCTAACAGCCTGGCTCCTTGTCAAACTTGGGAGATAGAGTCATGGGACAGTACGCCGCGCCGCTGCGCGACATGCAATTCGTGTTGCACGAACTGCTTAACGTCGAAGCCGAAATCCAGCAGATGCCGAAGCACGCTGATCTCGACGCGGACACGATCAACGCCGTGCTCGAAGAGGCGGGCAAGTTCTGCTCCGAAGTGCTGTTCCCGCTCAATCACAGCGGCGATCAGGAAGGCTGCACGTACGTTGGCGACGGCGTCGTGACCACGCCGAAGGGCTTCAAGGAAGCCTATCGGCAGTACGTGGAAGCCGGCTGGCCGGCACTCGGCTGCGACCCGGAATACGGCGGCCAGGGCCTGCCCGCGTTCGTCAACAACGCGCTGTATGAAATGCTGAATTCGGCGAACCAGGCGTGGACGATGTACCCGGGCCTGTCGCATGGCGCGTATGAATGCCTGCACGCGCACGGCACGCCGGAGCTGCAACAACGCTATCTGCCGAAGCTGGTCGCGGGCGTCTGGACCGGCACGATGTGTCTGACCGAACCGCATTGCGGCACCGACCTCGGCATTCTGCGCACCAAGGCCGAACCGAACAGCGACGGCTCGTACGCGATCAGCGGCACGAAGATTTTCATCTCCAGCGGCGAACACGATCTGGCGGAGAACATCGTTCACCTGGTGCTCGCGCGTCTGCCGGATGCGCCGAAGGGCACCAAGGGCATCTCTCTGTTCATCGTGCCGAAGTTCGTCCCGAACGAAGCGGGCGAGCCGGGCGAGCGCAACGGCGTGAAGTGCGGCTCCATCGAACACAAGATGGGCATTCACGGCAACGCCACCTGCGTGATCAATCTCGACAACGCGAAGGGCTGGCTGGTCGGCGAGCCGAACAAGGGCTTGAACGCGATGTTCGTGATGATGAACGCCGCGCGCCTGGGCGTTGGCATGCAGAGCCTGGGCCTGACCGAAATCGGTTACCAGAACTCGCTGGTGTATGCGAAAGAGCGTCTGCAGATGCGTTCGCTGACGGGCCCGAAGGCGCCGGAAAAAGCCGCTGATCCGATCATCGTGCACCCGGACGTGCGCCGCATGCTGCTCACACAAAAAGCCTACGCGGAAGGCGCGCGCGCGTTCTCGTACTGGTCCGCGCTGCACATCGACAAGGAACTGTCGCACGCCGACGAATCGGTGCGTAAAGAAGCCGCGGATCTGGTCGCGCTGCTTACGCCGATCCTGAAAGCGTTCCTGTCGGACAACGCGTTCGAAAGCACCAACCACGCAATGCAGATTTACGGCGGCCACGGCTTCATCGCCGAGTGGGGCATGGAGCAATACGTGCGCGACGCGCGTATCAACATGATCTACGAAGGCACCAACGCGATTCAGGCGCTCGATCTGCTCGGCCGCAAGATTCTCGGCGACATGGGCGCCAAGATGAAGAAGTTCGGCAAACTGGTGGCGGACTTTGTCGAAGCCGAAGGCGTGAAGCCGGAGATGCAGGAGTTCATCAACCCGCTCGCCGACATCGGCGAAAAGGTGCAGAAGCTGACGATGGAAATCGGCATGAAGGCCATGCAGAACCCGGACGAAGTCGGCGCGGCCGCCGTGCCGTATCTGCGCACCGTCGGCCACCTGGTGTTCTCGTACTTCTGGGCGCGCATGGCACGTGTCGCGCTGGATAACGAAGCATCGGGCGATCCGTTCTACAAGGCGAAGCTCGCTACCGCACGCTTCTACTTCGCGAAGCTGCTGCCGGAAACGGCGATGACGATCCGGCAGGCGCGCGCCGGCTCGAAGTCGATGATGGAAGTCGACGAAGCGCTGTTCTAAAGCACATCACGGCAAGCGTCACGCGCTTTGAAACGCGTGGCGCTTCGCCAGCCACACATCGCGACAAATACGCGACATCGCATAACTCCCCGGAGGAACGACGTGAGCAATCTGATCATTCGCAAGGTAGCCGTGCTCGGCGCCGGCGTGATGGGCGCGCAGATCGCAGCGCACCTGATCAACGCCAAGGTGCCCGT
>NZ_JAXDPY010000644.1:0-4394 GCF_034668105.1 Paraburkholderia sp.
AACGGTACACAGACTGCCTATGTGTTCAACGCAGCCGGCCGCGAAATCGAGCAGGCAACGTTCGGCACCAATGGCAAGATGACACAGGATCAGTTCTTCGATGCCACGTCGGGCCGCCTGACGCAAGAAAATGACATCAACGCCGACGGCAGCCAGGTCGACCACATCTTTAATGCCAGTGGCACGCAAACATCCTACGCCTTCAATGCCGCCGGCCACGAAACGGAACAGGCGACGTTCGGCACCAACGGCAAGATGACGCAGGACCTGGTCTTTGACGGATCGACGGGTCGGGAGTTACAGGAGACCGATTACAACGCGAACGGTAGCGGTGTTGCTCACATCTTCAACCCTGACGGGACGCAGACCGCCGCAATTTTCGATCCCTCAGGTCACGTCTCCGAATACGCAACATATGGCACAAACGGCAAAATTACGACTGACGCCTTCTTCGATGCCAGCGGCCGTGAAACGCAACTGAACGAGTACTCCGGCAACCAGACAACTGTCCACGTCATCAACACGGACAATACCCAGACCGCAACGGTGTACAACAGCGCCAACCAGGAAACCGAATTTGCGCGGTTTGATTCCGGCGGACATAAAACCGACGACTACTTTTTCAACGGCCCGACCGGTCGGGAAACCGAATACGATCACTACGGCAATGACGGAAGCATGGTCGCTAACATCTTCCATAGCGATAACAGCCAGGATCAGATCATTTACAACGCGTCGGGCCTGGAGACGGAGTATCAGGCGTACAACAGTCAGGGGCAACTCACCGGCTTCACCGACTTCACCTACACCGTGGGCGGCGGCTATGACGCGGTCGCGTACGGGCCTACCGGTTTTGAAACCGGCTGGGCAGACTACGGTTCCACAGGGACCCAGATTTCATCGAGCGGTGGCGCGTACAACTTCACGCTGGATGACGGGTACGGCTCTGGAACCGACTGGGGCTTCACGCTGGACCTGGGCGGCACGGGATACAGCTCCGACTACGGCTTTTATATCTGATAGCTGGGCGAAGTAAGGCTTAACAGTTGCTGCGTCTGCGACGTTGGCTGATGCAGCATCGACATTGCTCCAACGCGTTTCACAGTTTTGTATGGCCGCCAAGGATCGATCACATTCCGGCAGCGTTGCGCGCGCCGTGCGGTCCTTCCTCCCGTCGCGTTACGTTACGTCAGCCGCTGAGGCCTTTCACCTTCGCAAGCCTCCGCGCGCACCAGTCTGAAGCACCGCGCCGCGCCAATTCAGTGCACAGCCTTCTCGGGCACCCCGCCAGCCCACAGTGCACCGCCATGGCACATACCTTGCAACACAATCCCCCACGATGTTGCCGCGTCCTGACGGCAGCCGACCGCTTCTCGCCACCACCGCTCACATAACATGACCCGATCGACTCTTCGCCCGGCGCGCCGCGCCTGGCTTGCCGCATTGCTGCTTTCGCCCGTCCTCGCCGTCACAGCGCCCACGGCTCACGCCGATACGCTCGACAACATCGCCAAGGCCGGCGTGCTGAAAGTCGCGGTTCCCGAAGACTATCCGCCGTTTGGCTCGGTCGGCGCGGATATGAAACCGCAAGGCTACGACATCGACACGGCCGCCCTGCTGGCGAAGTCGATGAACGTCAAGCTCGAACTCGTGCCGGTCAACAGCGCAAACCGCATTCCGTATCTGCAAACCGGTAAGGTCGATCTGGTGATCTCGTCGCTCGGCAAAACGCCTGAGCGTGACAAGGTGATCGATTTTTCGACGGCCTATGCGCCGTATTACCAGGGCGTGTTCGGCCCCGCCGACATCAAGGTCACCGGCCCCGCCGATCTCACCGGCAAAACGGTCGGCGCCACGCGCGGCGCGCTCGAGGAAATCGGTCTCACGCAAATGGCGCCGAATGCCACGATCAAGCGCTTTGAAGACAACAACGCGACCATCGCCGCGTTCCTGTCCGGCCAGGTGCAGTTGATCGCCGCGGGCAATATCGTCGCCGCAGCGATCCTCGCAAAAAATCCGCCGCGTCGGCCGGAACCGAAGTTCGTCATCAAGAATTCGCCGTGCTTCGTCGGCATGAACAAGAACGAGCCTCGCCTGCAACAGAAGGTGAATGCGGCGATCGCGGCGGCCAAACAGGACGGCACGCTGAATACAATGTCGAAGAAATGGTTCGGCGCGCCGCTGCCTGCCGACTTGTAAGCGATTCGTTAGCCGAACTTGATACCGTGGCTGGCTTATCCGGCATTGCATTCGTCATGGCGGCATCCCGTGCGCCGCACGCGATCGCGGCCATGACGCGCAGCGCCTATCATTTCGCAGCCGGCCCTCGGGTCCGGCGCAACCCAACGAATACCAACGCACACATTCGATGAAGCTGACACCTCGCGAGAAGGACAAGCTGCTGATCTTTACCGCCGCGCTGCTCGCTGAACGGCGCCGCGCTCGCGGCCTCAAACTGAACTACCCGGAAGCGATCGCCTTCATCACCGCCGCGCTGATGGAAGCTGCCCGTGACGGCAAAACGGTCGCCGAGGTCATGCACTACGGCACCACGCTGCTCACGCGCGCCGACGTGATGGAAGGCGTGCCGGAAATGATCCCCGACATCCAGGTCGAAGCCACCTTCCCCGACGGCACCAAGCTCGTGACCGTTCATCACCCGATTCCCTAATCACGCTTTAATCACGTAAGGCACGCCCCATGATTCCCGGCGAATTCCTCATCGACGATGGCGAACACGAACTCAACGCGGGCCGCGCCACCGTCACGGTGGTCGTGTCGAATACCGGCGACCGGCCTGTGCAGATCGGCTCACACTATCACTTTTACGAAGTGAACGAAGCGCTCTCCTTCGACCGCGAAGCAGCGCGCGGCTTCCGGCTGAACATCGCGGCGGGCACCGCCGTGCGTTTCGAGCCGGGCCAGGAACGCACGGTCGAGCTGGTCGAACTGGCGGGCGAGCGCGTCGTCTACGGCTTCAACGGCAAGGTGATGGGCAAGCTCTGATGCGCGACCCGCGCACGCTTGCACCGACCGCCCTGCTCATTTCCGGATCCACATCATGACCTTACGCATTGGCCGCCGCGCATACGCGGAAATGTTCGGCCCCACCACCGGCGACCGTATCCGTCTCGCCGATACCGAGCTGCTGATCGAAGTCGAACGCGACTTCACGACCTACGGCGAAGAAGTGAAATTCGGCGGCGGCAAAGTGATTCGCGACGGCATGGGCCAGTCGCAACGCGTGCACGCCGACGTCGTCGATACGGTCGTGACGAATGCGGTGATTCTCGATCACTGGGGCATCGTCAAGGCCGACATCGGCATCAAGAACGGCCGCATCTTCGCGATCGGCAAAGCGGGCAACCCCGATATTCAACCGAACGTGACGATTGCGATCGGCGCGTCCACTGAAGTGATCGCCGGCGAGGGTTTGGTCGTGACGGCGGGCGGCATCGACACGCACATCCACTTCATCAGCCCGCAGCAGATCGAAGAAGCGCTCGCGAGCGGCGTCACGACGATGCTCGGCGGCGGCACGGGTCCGGCAACCGGCACGAATGCGACAACTTGCACGCCGGGTCCGTGGCATCTCGAACGCATGCTGCAGGCCGCCGACGGTTATCCGATGAACCTCGGCTTTCTCGGCAAGGGCAACGTGAGCCAGCCGCAACCGGCTCTGGAGCAGATCGCCGCCGGTGCCATTGGTTTGAAGCTGCACGAAGACTGGGGCACCACACCGGCCGCAATCGACAACTGTCTCTCTGTCGCCGACGATACCGACACGCAGGTCGCGATCCACACGGATACGCTGAACGAAGCGGGTTTTGTCGAAGCGACCGTGGCCGCGTTCAAGGGCCGCACGATCCACACGTATCACACGGAAGGCGCGGGTGGCGGCCACGCCCCGGACATCATCAAGGTATGCGGCGAAGCGAACGTGCTGCCCTCGTCCACCAATCCGACACGCCCGTACACCGTCAACACGCTCGAAGAGCATCTCGACATGCTGATGGTTTGCCACCACCTGGACCCGTCGATTGCGGAAGATATCGCGTTCGCCGAGTCGCGGATTCGTCGCGAGACCATCGCGGCCGAAGATATCCTGCACGACCTCGGCGCGTTGTCGATGCTGTCGTCGGATTCGCAGGCCATGGGGCGCGTGGGCGAAGTCATCATCCGCACATGGCAAACCGCGCACAAGATGAAAGTGCAACGCGGCGCGCTGCCCGAGGACACCGCACGGCACGACAATTTCCGCGCGAAGCGCTATGTCGCCAAGTACACGATCAACCCTGCAATCACGCACGGCATTGCGCATGAAGTCGGTTCTATCGAGCCCGGCAAGTGGGCCGATCTCGTGTTCTGGGAGCCCGCCTTTTTCGGCATCAAAC
>NZ_JAXDPY010000645.1:0-6344 GCF_034668105.1 Paraburkholderia sp.
CCCCAATGCCCGCTACCATCCGCAACTCGCTCATCTGGATCTTCGACGCATTCGAACGCGATTCGACCTACGTTCACAAACGGATGTTCGGCAGCGATGCCGCCTATATCGATGGCCTGTTGTGTCTGATCGCGGCCGATCGCGAGAAGCCGTGGAACGGCTTGCTGGTGTGCACATCGCAAGATCGCCACAGCGCGCTGATTGAAGAAGTGCCCGCTTTGCGGCCGCATCCGGTGCTCGGAAAATGGCTGTATGTGCCGCAGGACGATCCGGCGTTCGAACCGAGTGTGGAAAGGATGACGGCGCTCGTGCTCGCGCGCGACCCGCGCGTGGGTGTCGAGCCGAAACCGCGCAACCGGGGCGGGAAATCAGTGCTGCCTGAAAGGACATAAGGCTTTGTTGCTGGCGTCTTGGCTCTTGGCTCTTGGCTCTTGGCTCTTGGCTCTTGGCAGCGTGGCCGGCGGCCGCCTCGAAGCGGTCAATTGGACGTCGAAGAAGCGGACAACCGCAAGTCATGGCGCAACGCGATCCTGATCCGGTGCGTTCCGCTGTCCGCTTCCACTCCGGTCAAAGCCGGGTCACGTCGATGATGGCGTCGGCAAACGCCTTCGGCGCTTCCTGCGGCAGGTTATGTCCGATGCCGCCGTCGATATTCCGGTGCGCATACTTGCCGGTGAATTTCTTCGCGTAGGCGGCCGGCTCAGGATGCGGTGCGCCGTTGGCATCGCCTTCCATCGTGATGGTCGGTACGGCAATGGTCGGCGCTTTCGCGAGGCGCGCTTCGAGTTCGTCGTATTGCGGCTCGCCCTTGACCAGCGCCAGACGCCAGCGATAGTTGTGAATCACCACCGCGACGTGATCCGGATTGTTGAACGACTCAGCCGAGCGATCGAACGTCGCGTCGTCGAAATTCCATTTGGGCGATGCGAGACGCCAGATCAGTTTGTTGAAGTCGTGGCGGTTCGCTTCATAACCCGCCTGGCCGCGCTCCGTGGCGAAATAGAACTGATACCACCAGGCCAGCTCGGCCTTCGGCGGCAGCGGGGCTCGATTCGCTTCCTGACTGCCGATCAGATAGCCGCTCACCGACACCATCGCCTTGCATCGCTGCGGCCACAACGCGGCAATGATATTGACCGTGCGCGCGCCCCAATCGAAGCCGCCAAAGATCGCCTGGTCGATCTTCAACGCATCCATCAACGCGATGATGTCGACGGCCACCACCGCCTGCTGACCGTTGCGAGGCGTATCCGCGGAGAGGAACCGCGTCGACCCATAGCCGCGCAGATACGGCACGATGACCCGATAGCCCGCGGCGGCAAGCAACGGCGTGACTTCAGCAAAGCTGTAGATGTCATACGGCCAGCCGTGCAGCAGGATCACGACCGGTCCATTGCGCGGGCCTGCTTCCGCATAACCGATACTGAGCGGTCCGGCGTTGACCTGGCGAATGGCGCCGAATGAAGCAACCTGTCCTGCCGTTTTAGTATTGGATGCCGCGCTGTTCGACTGCGCGTGAGCGAGTCCGCTCAGGGCCAACTCCATCAAACTGATACCCGCAACGGTCGTCCCAAGCAGACGACGACGTCGAATATTGATCTGGTCCGGCATCGCTGATTCTCCTCAAAGATTAGCCCCACGCGCAGTGCGCGATTCGCACATGCGCTCGATGAAATGTTGATCAGGCTCACCGCCTGACTCGCGAAGCCCCACAATCTGGCCTTGGAAGTATTAGAACCCGCGGACGTATCTGGCTTGTGTCCGCGAGGCGGGCCAGTGCAACGTTATGTAATTACCCACGGCGCAGATACATTGCGATACAGAGGCGATGAGGCGGAAGGTGTCTTTCATCGACGAGAAGCTGCGGCATCCAGCGCAATCCAGTCAGCAAGCCTGTCGGACCACAGAAATCTGGCGAACGCTTTTCAACACGAGCCTGGCTTCGAGGCCGCCGTCGGGACGGTTATGCAAGGACAATTCCGCGTCCATCGCCAGCGCGAGTTGCCGCGCGATCGCGAGGCCCAATCCGGTCCCACCGGTTCCGCGGTTGCGCGATCCTTCCAGCCGATAGAACGGTTCGAACACCGCCTCCAGCGATTCCGCCGGAATACCCGGCCCGCGATCGAGCACGGAGATCGTCACGTGCCCGTCCTGCGAAGCGGCGACATGGATCTCGGCCGCCCCACCGAACTTCAGCGCGTTATCGACGAGGTTGCCCACGATCCGGCGCAACGCCTGCGGACGCGTGACCAACGCGCTATCGATTCGCCCGTGCAACAAGACATCCTTGCCGGCATCGACATAGTCGAACACGAGACTGTCGAACAACGCATCCGGGTCGATGCGCAGCGGCGCCTCCGTGGCACCGTGCATGGTCCGCGCGTACGTCACGCCTTCCTTGACCATCGTTTCCATTTCCTGCAAGTCCTGCTGCAGCTTCGCGCCCTGTGGACTGTCGTCCATCACGTCGACGCGCAAACGCATGCGGGTGATCGGTGTTTGCAGGTCGTGCGAAATCGCCGCGAGGATCTGCAAGCGCTCGGTCATAACCATCCTGATGCGGTCCTGCATGGCGTTGAACGCCCGCGCGGCGCGCGCTACTTCGTCGGGCCCGTCTTCGGGCAGGCGCTCGGCCTTCAGGTCCGGGCCCAGCGTATCGGCCGCTCGCGCCAGCTGGCTCAACGGCCGGGTCGCGAGCCGTACCGCCAGCCAGCAACACGCGGCCAGCACGACCAGTTGCAACACCAGCACCCACGACAACCACGGCGACAGCGGCGCGCCGGGCATGGGGCGGTAATCGATCGTCAGCGGCGTGCCGTCGCTCAGTTGCAGATGAACCTGCAGGCGGTCCGGATCACCCGGCACCGCATTGACCGTGAGCGGATAGCGCTTGCCGATCCCATCCGCGATGGATTGCGCGACCCTCTCCGAGAGCGCCGCATCCGGTGGCGCGCCGGCGACCCCAGGTCCCAGAACGAAGGTATAGGTGCGCCGCGCGAGCCTCGGCAGCCAGGCGGCACGTTCGTCAGCGGGCAAATGATCGAGCAGCGCGACGGAACTGGTGACCTCATGTTCGATGTACCCCATCATCACGTTGGTCATGTTCTGGTCCCGTTCCGTCATGGTGAGCCAGACCGATAGCGTTTGCACCAGCGCAAGACTGACAAAGAGAATCAGCGCAAGCCTCGCGAACAGCGAGCGTGGCCAATGCAGCAAAGCGTTCGGCTTCATGAGTCGCCTTCGATCATGGTCACGGCCGCCGAGAACACATAGCCCTCACTGCGCAACGTCTTGATGTAACGCGGCTCGCGCGCCACATCCTGCAGGCGCTGCCGCAAGCGGCTGACCAGCAGATCGATCGACCGGTCGAACGGATCGGCCTGGCGGCCCTGGGTCAGATTGAGCAGTTGATCCCGCGTGAGCACGCGCTGCGGATGATCGAGGAACACGCGCAGCAAGCGGTACTCCGCGCCGCTCAGGGCCACCATGGTGCCGTCGGCGTCGAGCAGATGGCGCGCGGTGGTGTCGAGCCGCCAATCGCCAAAGCCGATCATCGGTGCGCTTTCCGTCACCTGCATGCCGGGCGGCAGCATGCGGGCGCGGCGCAGCACGGAGCGGATGCGCGCCAGCAGTTCGCGCACCGCAAACGGCTTGGAGAGGTAATCGTCGGCGCCCATTTCCAGCCCGACGATCCGATCGGCCTCCTCGCTGCGGGCGGTCAGCATCAGGACCGGCACCGCGCGAAACTTGCCGGCGCGCAATTCGCGGCACAGCACGAGGCCGTCCTCGCCGGGCAGCATCAGGTCGAGCACGATCAGATCAGGGGCGCCCTGTTCGAGGACGGTACGCATCTGGCGGCCGTTCGCGGCCAGCGACACGCGCAGGCCGTTCTTCTCGAGATAGGTGGCAAGCAGTTCACGGATGCCGCGATCGTCGTCGACGATCAGCACGTGGTCGGTGTTTTCCATCAAGGCATCAGTCCTTTCGACGATTGACGCGCACCCGCTTCACGTTGATAAACGAACACTGAACGGGATGCGCCAGTTCCGCTGCCAATCCGCCCGCCAGAAAAGCGAGAATCGCCACGAGCCGTCTCATGCATCCTCCACGACGGACAGGCTGGCGCCATTGGCCACGCTGGCCTCCAGCGTATACGGGTCGATGCCGGTGAGGCAACCGATGTTGGCGCGCCAGAGCTGCGGATCTTTACGCGTCTGGTGGAACGGATAAATGCCACAGTGCTTGCAGAAGTAATGCTTCGCCGTGCGGGTATTGAACTGGTAGAGCGTCAGTGCTTCCTCGCCCTGCAGGATCTTCAGTTCAGCCGCGGCGAACGGCGGCGTCATCAGCGCGCCCTTGCGGCGGCACAGGCTGCAATTGCAACGCGAGGCAGGCAGGACATCGGTGCGGACTTCAAATTTCACGGTCCCGCAGTGGCAGGATCCTTGCAGCAGTTCGGTACTCATGTGGTGCTCCGGAATAGGCATGGCTGCTTTATAGCGCAGTCCGCGCGGCACTTTGTATCCCAATGTATCCGTGTGTTCCCCCGACACAAAACATTGCACCGCAGCCGCCCCGGCGACACAAGCCAGATACGAATGGGCGTTCAAATGCCGTCATGCCCACCACGGGAATGCCCGGCACGACGTCTCGATCCACGCCCGGCTGTTCCCTTTCATGAAAAGGACGCTGATATGTTCTCCCGCCTCAAAACCACCACGGCCGTCGCGCTGTTCGCCGCTACCGTGGCAGCCAGTGCCGCCGCCATTGCAACATTCGTCGCAAGCCCCGCGGCCAGCGCGGCCTCGATGCCCACCGCAAACATGGTCGACAACAACACGGCCGCGCCGGAATTCACCGGCATCGATAAATGGCTCAATAGCGATCCGCTGACCCTCCAGCAATTGCGCGGCAAAGTTGTGCTGGTCGATTTCTGGACCTATACGTGTATCAACTGCATCCACGTGCTGCCGTATGTAAAGACCTGGAATCAGAAATATAAGGACCAGGGGCTGGTCGTGGTCGGCGTCCACACGCCCGAATATCCGTTCGAACGCGACACGGACAACGTCAGGAAGGCGATCAAGCGCTTCGACATTACCTTCCCGGTCGCGCAGGACAACCGCTATGCAACGTGGAACGCCTACGGCAACCAGTATTGGCCGGCGTTTTATCTGGTCGACAAGAAAGGGCACGTGGTCTACACGCACTTCGGCGAAGGCGACTACGAACAGACCGAGGCGAAGATCAAGGCCTTGCTGGCAGAAAACTCGTGATTGGGTGGCGCAACCGGCCGCATTGTTCATCGGAGATCTTTATGTCAGACACTATTCTTCCTCAATCGCCGTCGCGTCGTCGATTTGTCAGTGTGGCGGCGGCGACCCTTGCCGCGGGCTCGTTAAGTCAGCTCGCCTTTGCCGATCCTGATCAAACCATGACTCAAATCACCGAGTCGGCCGGCGGCGACAAAACCGCTATTCGTCCGCTTCGGGTGCACGTGCCGGAGTCGCAATTGATCGATTTGCGTAGACGCATCAAAGCGACAAGATGGCCGGAACGCGAAACCGTCGCCGACGACTCGCAAGGCGTGCCACTTGCGATGATTCAGGAACTCGCGCGCCATTGGGCGACCGATTACGACTGGCGCAAGTGCGAGGCAAAACTGAATTCGCTGCCGCAGTTCGTGACCGAGATCGACGGGCTGACCATTCATTTCATCCACGTTCGTTCGAAACACGACAATGCGATGCCGCTCATCGTCACGCACGGCTGGCCCGGCTCGGTCATCGAGCAGTTCAAGATCATCGACCCACTCACCAATCCGACGGCACATGGCGCGAGTGCATCGGATGCTTTTCATCTGGTCATTCCGTCCTTGCCCGGCTACGGATTTTCCGGCAAACCTGCGACGACCGGTTGGGGACCCGAGCGCACCGCGCGTGCCTGGGTCGTGCTGATGAAGCGCCTCGGCTATGCGCAATTCGCGGCACAAGGCGGCGATCTGGGCGGGGTCGTCGCGAATGTGATGGGCAAGCAGGCGCCGCCGGAATTGTTGGGCATTCACGTCAACTTTCCGGCGACGGTTCCAGCGGGAATTGCCAAGGCGCTGCAAGCCGGTGATCCGCCGCCACCCAACCTCTCCGACGACGAAAAACACGCTTACGAGCAGTTGAGCAGCGCGGCCAGAAAGCGACGCGCCTATGCGCTCGAGATGGGGACGCGCCCGCAAACCCTCTACGGCATCGCGGACTCGCCGGTTGGACTGGCAAGCTGGCTTCTCGATCACGTCGACGGCAATGTTCAGCCGGAAGCGGCACTCAATTAGGCCGTGATCGGGCACCCGG
>NZ_JAXDPY010000646.1:0-7917 GCF_034668105.1 Paraburkholderia sp.
CGCCATGCAAATTGGGAAATGTCTGCACGAGTCGAATTGTTGCGTTTTTGTCTTATCTGAAATCTTTTATTTCGCGACGGGTGGATGCATCCGGCCAAATCATTCGTTATCGATTTATCTCGATTTAAAGTCCGTCGGCGCGACCTTTGAATGCTTCGCTTAACAGCTAATCCGCGCGATAATCTGCGGCTGTTTTGAATTTGCATGGAGCATGCACGTATGAAGTACCCCTTAATTGTACGGCGCGCCATGCTGCTCGCGGCCTCGTGCGCGCTGTTGCAGCATGGTGGTTTTGTGCTGGCAGCGCAGAGCGACGAGGCCGCGCCTTTAGTCGGCACGCGGCCGGCCATGAACACGCTAACGCCGCAACCGGTTGCCGCCGCGCTGCGCAATGCGGCATCGAGCCCGCCGGCTAGCGCGAGTGACGCGCAAGGCAATGTCGCCGAACTGATGCAGATGATTCACGGCGCGAAGCTGAGCGAATTACGCACCACGTATAACGGCAGTTACGGCGCGAGTCTGTTCTTTTATCCGCAGGAAATGACGTACTACGTCGCGCTGTTTCAGGACAAGCATTTCTGGCGCGTGATCAAATCGCAGGACATGGCGCGCGCCGAATCGGTCTATGCCGGCTTCGTCCAGCAGACGGCGCAACTCGCGGACGTCGAGATTCGCCGCACGCAGTTGCAGGCGCAGAAGGCATATATCGAAGACATCATCGCGCTGTCGGAAGATCGCGCGAAACGGCTGCAGGCCGATCTCGACGTCGCGCGTGCACAGCAAGCCAAGGTCAACGACTACCAGCGGCAGACGCAAGGCGAAGCGGCTACGCTGAACGCGGAGAAGGAAAAGGCGCAGGCGCAATTGCGTCAGGTGCAGGGCCAAGTGATGCAGTTGCAGCGGCAAACCGAGTTGGGATTGCCAACGCAGAAGTAGGCGGATGAGTGGCGAAAATCCCCGGCGTTTCTCGTGGCCGGGTTCAGGCTTCTGACCAGCCCCACGTTTTTCGGAGCGTGGGGTTTTGTTTTTCTGCGCCCCGATTCTGCGATATCGACGCGCTTACTTCGCGAACTGATCGCGATTCTCGGTCACGCGACGTTGCGACAGGACGCTTGTGTCATCGATCCAGCCGGTACACATAGCGCAATGCAGTAATATCCACGCCGCCCATATGATCGGGCTCGGCACCGACGAACTGCCAGCCTTGTTTCTCATAGAAGCCGATTGCCGGCGTGTTGCCTTCGAGCACGTAAAGGTACAACTGCGTTTCGCCTTGCGCGTGAGCCCAGTCTTCGGCGGCCCGCATCAACAGCTTGCCCGCGCCGATGCCCTGATGTCCCGGCAGCGCATGCAGGTTGTCGAGCAGGACGCCCCACGCTGACTCGGGTTGCCGTTCGACGCAGACAAACCCGATCGGCTCGCCCGCGAGCTCGGCGATCAGGACGATCCGGCGCTCGCCGCCCGGTGCGCGCAGGCGTGCTTCCCAATAGGCGGCGCGCTCCCGCGTCACGTCGCCGTCGAGGAAGGCATCGGGCAACAGGCCGCGATAAGTGGCCTGCCAGCTGGTGCTATGAATCGAGGCGATCAGTGCGGCATCCGCGAGTGTCGCGGGGCGCAGCGAAAGTGCGTGGGGGGTTTGCATCGGGATGGTGGTCAACGGGAATTGCCTGTCTGCGAAAAGTTTATCGCAAGGGTATCGAGCGGTGGCCTGTAATGAAACCGTATGGAATGCGCGACACTGCCTTGAACGATAACATTACGTGTTGTGGCCTTCGGCTGTTTCACAACGTTTACCCTGGTACCGTGCAGATCCGTTCGGCATGAAAATGCCGCGCCCGCGGCGCGTTCCACGTCTACCATATTGCCAGTGGCATCCGCTTGCCGAGCGCGGTGGATCGTTTCAACTGCCTGAGCGCCGCCTGTCTTCGTGGCGACGGGCTTATCAGAGAATGTCATGTCTACTGCGACACACGCCACTTCCTCCTCCCAGGAATCCAAGGTCAAGACAGTTTTCCGCGTCGTCAGCGGCAACTTTCTTGAGATGTACGACTTCATGGTCTACGGCTATTACGCGTCCGCGATTGCCAAGACCTATTTCCCGAGTGGCAACGAATTCGCCTCGCTGATGCTGTCGCTGTCGGTCTTCGGTGCGGGCTTCCTGATGCGGCCGCTCGGCGCGATCGTGCTCGGCGCCTACATCGATCATCATGGCCGGCGCAAGGGCCTGATCCTCACACTCGGGCTGATGGCGCTCGGCACCCTTACGGTCGCCGCCATTCCGGGCTACGCGACCATCGGTGTCCTTGCCCCGGCGCTCGTGCTGTTCGGCCGCTTGCTGCAAGGCTTCTCCGCCGGGGTCGAACTAGGCGGCGTGTCCGTGTATCTGTCGGAGATCGCCACCAAGGGCAACAAGGGCTTCTACTGCGCGTGGCAGTCGGGCAGCCAGCAGGTTGCCGTGGTGTTCGCCGCGCTGATCGGCGTGGTGCTCAACAAGGTGCTGCCGGCTGATCAGATGACGGCCTGGGGCTGGCGCGTGCCGTTCCTGATCGGCTGCCTGATCGTGCCGTTCCTGTTCCTGATTCGCCGTTCGTTGCAGGAAACCGAGGAATTCAAGGCGCGCAAGCATCATCCGAGCATGGGCGAGATCATGAAGACGATGGCCGCGAACTGGGGCATCGTGCTGGGCGGCATGGGCATGGTGATCATGACCACCGTGTCGTTCTACATGATCACGGCCTATACGCCGACCTTCGGCAAGGAAGTGCTGAAGCTGTCGTCGATCGATACGCTCGTTGTCACGGTCTGTATCGGTCTGTCGAACCTGGTGTGGCTGCCGCTCGCGGGCGCGTTGTCGGACCGTGTCGGCCGCCGTCCCGTGCTGCTGGCCTTCACGATCCTGACGATCGTCACCGCGTATCCGGCGCTGCAATGGCTGGTCGCCGAGCCGTCGTTCGCTCGCCTGCTGGCGGTCGAATTGTGGTTGTCGTTCCTGTACGGCAGCTACAACGGCGCGATGGTGGTGGCGCTGACCGAAGTGATGCCGGTCGAAGTGCGGACCGCCGGTTTCTCGCTGGCCTATAGCCTTGCCACGACGATCGGCGGCTTCACGCCGGCCATCTCGACGCTGCTGATTCACACCACCGGCAACAAGGCCGCGCCGGGTCTGTTCCTCGGCGTGGCGGCGATCTGCGGGCTGATCGCGACGCTGGTGCTGTATCGCACGCCGGAGTCGCGCAATCAGTATCGAACGGCTTGAGGGCAGGTTAAGGCTCACCGTTTATCCGGACAAACAAAAACCCCGCGTTCTCACGAGCGCGGGGTTTTTTCTTGTGGGGCACCGCGTTGTGATGGAATTCGCTAACGCCGGCCGCGATTAGCCGCAGCGCAATTCGCCCACCACTGCCTCCATCAAATCGCTGCAATGGATGTTGCTGAAGCCGCCCCGGTCAGCCGCGGCGCAATGCATTCGCCACCGCCTCCACCACCTCGCCCCACGCGCCCGGTCGCGTCTGACGCAGCAGCGTTGCGCCCGGATACCACGGGCTGCGCGTTTCGCCGACAAACCAGCGCCAATCCGCGGCGAACGGCAGCATCAGCCACAGCGGCTTTCTCAGTGCGCCGGCCAGGTGAGCGATCGAGGTGTCGATCGACACAACCGCGTCGAGCCGCTCGATGATCGCCGCGGTGTCCGCGAAATCGCCGATCCGTTGATCGAAGCGATGAATCGACGCTGCACGCGGATGCGCGTCGAGCGCCGCGCGTTCCTCGGCGCTGAGTTCAGGTTGCAGCACGATCCAGTCGATCCCTTCGAGCGCGAACAACGGCGCGAGCGCCGCGAGCGGCATCGAACGGGTTTCGTTCTTCTGGACGCGTCCTGACCACGCGATGCCGATCTTGCGTTTCGCCTGACCGCCAAGCGAGCCGCGCCATTTGCGGCCATAAGCCGGCGGCACGCTGAGGTAAGGCGTGCGGGCCGGGATCGTGTCATAGGTTGTGCCGAGCGCGAGCGGCAAGCTGAGTAACGGGCATTGCAGATCCGCCACGGGACGCGGTGCGCCCTGGGCGATCAGCGTCACGCGCCAGGCTTGCGCAGCAGGCGCGAGCAGCGGCAGCAATTGCGGCTGCACTTCGAGCACCACACGCGCGGCACGCTGCGCGGCCAGCGGCACGAAGCGCACGAATTGCAGCGTATCGCCGAAACCCTGCTCGGCGTGGATCAGCAGCGTACGTTGTTCGATCGGCTCGCCATGCCAACGCGGCAACGTCTGGATGACCGGTTGCGCAGTGGTCTGCAGCCGCCATTCGTATTCCGGCAGTCCGCGCGCGAAGTCGCGCAACGCGAGCCATGCAAGCGCGCGGTTCATATGCGCGGACGCGAGGTCGGGGCGCAAGCGCAGCGCCTGATCGAATGCCCGGACAGCGGCGGCTTGCGCACCCAAGGCCTGGTGCGCGGTGCCGAGACTCAGCCAGGCGAGCGCGAATTGCGGATCGAGGCCGACCGCGCGTTCGAGATACGGCAGTGCTTCCGCATGGCGTCCCAACGCCGCGAGCGCGTTGCCGAGCCCGAAGATGGTGGGCGGCAGGTTCGGCTGCAAAGCGAGCGCGTTCCGGAAAGCGGCGACCGCTTCTTCGTGGCGGCCGGTGGCGTCGAGCGTATTGGCGAGATTGAAGTGCGCGGCGACGAAACGCGGTTCGGCCGCCAGCGCCTCTTGAAAGCGCGGAATCGCCTCGTCCGCGCGGTCGAGCGCGTTCAGCGACATGCCCATGTTGTTCAGCGCGCCAGCATGCCCGGGACGCAATTCGAGCGTGCGCTGGAAGGACGCGATCGCCTCCGCGTGACGGCCGAGCGCATGCAATGCGTTGCCGAGATTGTTATGCGACGAGGCGTCGTTCGGTTGCAGGCGCAACGACTTTTCGAAGGCGTCGGCGGCGTCTTCGTGACGGCCTACCGAGGCGTACGCATTGCCCAGGTTGTAGTGCGCCATCGGGAACGACGGTGCAAGCGTGAGCGCATTGCGGAACTGTTCGATCGCGTCGTCGATCTGGCCGAGCGCCTTCAGCGCGTTGCCGAGGTTCAGTTGTAGCGCGGCGTCTTCCGGGCGCAGGTTCACTGCGCGCCGCACGAGCTCGGCGGCTTCGGCGTGCTGGCCCTGCTGGTGGCGCAGGACGCCCAGCAGATGCAATGCATCGACGTGCACGGGATCGCCGTCGAGCGTCGCGCGATAGTCGCGTTCGGCGTCTTCGAGGCGGCCGTCACGATGCGCCGCGAAAGCGCGGTCAAATACTTGTTGCATGCCGGAGGGATGGGATTTCTGGGGAGGCGGACGCTGCATTTTCCCACACTCGCCGGGCCGCTCTCCGATTTGACCTGTTGTCTCGATATCTATAACATATGAATACCTGTTCATATGTTTGCCGCCCATGCCTTCTGCAGTGGTTTTCACGACATCGCTAGCCAGTTTCGAAGACCGCCCGGTGGAGACGATCGTGCCGCTGGCCGACCTGTTCAGGTTGCTGGGCGACCCGACGCGCTTGCGCATCGTGCTCGCATGCGTCGACGAGCGGCGCGCGGTCGGCGCGATTGCCCAGGGGCTGGGCTTATCGCCGTCGCTGGTGAGCCACCATCTGCGGCTGTTGCGCGCGGCGCGGATCGTGCGCGCGGAGCGGCAGGGCAAGCAGGTGTTCTATCTTGCCGCCGACCGTCACATCAGCGCGATGCTGGCCGGCATGCTCGAACATGTGGCTGAGCCGGTCGGCGAATTTCCTCTAGACCCGTCATGAAGAAAGCCACCCGCCCGAACCGGGTCGCCGAAGAGCGGGAGGACGACCACGCGCCGGTGTGGTTCGACGGGATCGATAGCGACGACGCGCCGGTGGTGGGGGAAGAGGGCGCCGATCACGATCACGTCGAGGGTGTACGCGGTGCGGTCCGTCCGGATTTTCACGATGCGAATCTTGAAAGCCACAGCCACAGCCACGGCAGTCACGCTCACGCCGGCCACGCTCACACCCACACCCCCGTCGCGGGCCATAGCCACGCTTTCGCACTCGCCGTCGCACTAAACGTCGCGATCGTAGTGATTCAAGCCATCTACGGCGTGATCGCGCACTCCACCGCGCTGCTCGCCGACGCCGGTCACAATCTCTCCGACGTCCTCGGCTTGCTGCTCGCCTGGGGCGCAGCCTGGCTCGCCACGCGCCGTCCGTCGGCACGCTATACATTCGGTTACGGCAGTTCGTCGATCCTCGCGTCGCTCGCCAACGCGGCACTGTTACTGTTCGCGTGCGGCGTGATCGTCGCCGAGGCAATCGGGCGCCTGATGAACCCGGCACCGGTCGCGGGGCTGGCGGTGTTCGTCGTCGCGACGCTCGGCGTGGTGGTGAACGGCTTCTCGGCGTGGCTGTTCATGCGCGGCCAGAAGGAAGACCTGAATATTCGCGGCGCCTTCCTGCATATGGCCGCGGACGCCGGCATCTCGGCCGCGGTCGCAATCAGCGGCCTCGTGATTCTTTACACCAGCTGGACGTGGCTCGACCCGGTAATGAGCCTGCTGGTGGTCGCGGTGGTGGTGTATGGGACGGGGGGCCTGCTGCGCGATTCGGTGCGCATGGCGCTCGATGCCGTGCCGCCCGGCGTCGACCTGCAGCCCATCCGCGACTATCTGGCCGGACAGCCCGGCGTCACCGACGTGCACGACCTGCATGTATGGGCGCTGTCGACCACCGGCAATGCGCTCAGCGCGCATCTGGTGATGCCGGCCGGCCATCCCGGCGACGAGTGCATCGACCGCATCGTCATCACCCTGCGCGAACGTTTTTCGATGCAGCACGCGACGCTGCAAGTCGACCTCGGCACCACCGAACATTCATGTGCGATGGATCATCCTCACGATTGATGCAGCGCACCGTCGAGTGGATTATCGGCGGGCGTACACTAGAACGTCCTGTTGCCTCCGGAGTTCCGCATGGACGCTGCCGCACACGATGCGTCGCCGGTGCTGATCGTCGGGGCGGGTCCGACCGGGCTCGCCGCGGCAATGAGCCTGGCACGTGCCCACATCCCCGTGCGTCTGATCGACAAAGCATTGCAACCGAGCCCGTATTCACGGGCCATCGGCATTCAGGCGCGCACGCTCGAACTGTTTGAACAGCACCGCCTGATCGAGCCGTTTCTCGAACTCGGTCATCGCGCGCGCATCGCCAATCTTTTTTCCAATGGCATGCGTCTCGCGCGCCTCGATTTCGATCCGCTGCACACGCGCTATCCGTATCTGCTGTTTCTGGATCAAGCCGTGACCGAACGTTTGCTGACGGAGCATCTCGCGACGCTCGGCGTAACGGTCGAACGCGGCGTCGAGCTGACGATGTTCTCGCAAGGATCCGCCAGCATTCAGGCGACCTTGCGGCGCGCGGACGGTCATACGGAAACCCTGCGGCCTTCGTACATGATCGCCGCCGACGGTGCGCACAGCGCGATCCGTCATCGGCTCGGCATGAGCTTTGTGGGCAGCACCTCAGAGCAGACGTTCCTGCTTGCCGACCTGCATGCCGAAACCGATTGGCCTGAAGACGAATTCCATATCTTCGCTTCGGGTGATGGCCTCGTTGCATTGTTTCCGATGGGTCATGGGCGCCATCGTCTGATCGCGGACCATCCGGTCGAACCGACCATGGTCCCGGCGCCGGCCACGCCCGCCGTGCTGGGTGAACCGCCGCTCAGTCTGGTATCGCCGCCGTCGCTCGCCGAATGCAAGGCGCTGATCGCCCGGCGCGTGCGGGAGCGCGTGGACGTGTCGGACCTGACGTGGTCGTCGTATTTCCGTCTGAACAGCAGGATGGTGGAGCGGCTGCGCGTCGGCCGTATCTTCCTCGCGGGCGATGCGGCTCACGTCCACAGTCCGGCCGGCGCGCAAGGCA
>NZ_JAXDPY010000647.1:0-5618 GCF_034668105.1 Paraburkholderia sp.
CATCTACGGGTATTTACGAGGGTAGATCAGGGGTTTGCAAAGCTGTTTTAGCCACGTTTTACTATACAATCGGCCGAACTCAAACAGCGTGCGGCCGCCCTCTTGCGGCCGCTTCATTCGATGGCCACAACCATCCGCGACGTCGCCCGCGCGGCCAGCGTGTCGATCGGCACCGTCTCACGCGCATTGAAGAACCAGCCGGGCCTTTCCGAGGCCACCCGCGAACGCGTCGTCGAAGCGGCGCGGCAGCTGGGTTATGACGCCGCCCAGCTGCGCCCGCGCATCCGCCGCCTCACCTTTCTGCTGCACCGTCAGCACAACAACTTCGCGGTTAGCCCGTTCTTCTCGCACGTGCTGCACGGCGTGGAAGACGCCTGCCGCGAACGCGGCATCGTCCCGTCGGTGCTGACCGCCGGTCCGACAGAAGACGTGATCCAGCAGATGCGGTTACATGCGCCGGATGCGGTGGCGATCGCCGGTTTTGTCGAACCTGAAACGCTGAGCACGCTAGTGGCCATGCAACGCCCGCTCGTCCTGATCGACCTGTGGGCGCCCGGCCTGCGCTCGGTGAATCTGGACAACGCCGCCGGCGCCACGCTCGCCATGCGGCATCTGTTCGAACAGCAGCGCAAGCGCGTTGCGTTCATTGGCGGCTCGCTCGCGCACTTCAGCATCGCCCAGCGCGCGCTCGGTTACCGGCGCGCGTTTTTCGAAGCGGGCTTGTTGTTCGACCCGTCGCTGGAAGTCACCATCGACGCCGGCCTCGACCCCGACAGCGGCGCCGCGCGCGCGATGCACCAGTTGCTCGACGCGCCCGGCCCCCGCCCCGACGCCGTCTTCGCCTACAACGACGCGGCCGCGCTCGCCGCGCTGCGCGCTTGCCTCGCGCGCGGCATCCGCGTGCCCGAGGACATCGCCATCATCGGGTTCGACGACATTCCCGCCGCCGCTCATGCCACGCCGCCGCTGTCCACCATTTCGGTCGACAAGGAAGCGCTCGGCCGGCGCGGCGTCGAACTGCTGCTTGAAGACGCACCCGCCGAACTCGAAGTCCACCTGCCCGTCCATCTCATTGCCCGTGCCAGTACTTTGGTAAAAATGCCATGACGCAATCCGATCCGCTTCACCCCGCCAACGGCGCCGCCGTGCCGGCCGTCGACAGCTTCCGCAGCCGCGGCTTTCTGCTCTCTCACGTGCAGGACACGTTGCGCTTTTACGCGCCCAACGTGCTCGATCCGAGCGGCGGCTTCTTCCATTTCTTCCGCGACGACGGCTCCGTCTACGACAAGACCACACGGCATCTGGTGAGTACGTGCCGCTACGTCTTCAACTACGCGATGGCGTATCGCCAGTTCGGCGACCCGCAGCATCTCGAGTACACGCGCCACGGCTTGCGCTTTCTGCGCGAAGCGCATTGGGACGCCGGGCACGAAGGCTACGACTGGGAACTCGAATGGCGCGACGGCCGCAAACGCACGCTCGACGCCACGCGCCATTGCTACGGCCTCGCGTTCGTGCTGCTCGCGTATTCGCATGCGGCGATGGCCGGGATCGAGGAAGCCAGGCCCATGATCGGCGCGACCTTCGAGTTGATGGAACACCGCTTCTGGGACGCCGCCGCCGGTCTCTACGCGGACGAAGCGACGCCCGACTGGCGCGTCAGTTCGTACCGTGGCCAGAACGCCAACATGCACACCACCGAGGCGCTGCTGGCCGCGCACGAGGCGACCGGCCACCTGGTCTATCTCGATCGGGCGGAACGGGTGGCGTCGAACATTACGCTGCGCCAGGCGAAGCTTTCGCAGGGCCTCGTGTGGGAGCACTTTCACGCGGACTGGTCAGTCGACTGGCATTACAACGAGGAGGACAGCTCGAACATCTTCCGTCCGTGGGGATTCCAGCCGGGGCACCAGACCGAGTGGGCCAAGCTGCTGCTGATTCTCGAGCGCTATCGCCCGTTGCCGTGGCTGTTGCCGCGCGCGATCGAACTATTCGACGCCGCGATGACCCATGCGTGGGACGAAGATCACGGCGGCCTCTACTACGGCTTCGGCCCCGACGGCACCGTGTGCGACCACGACAAGTATTTCTGGGTCCAGGCGGAGACCTTCGCGACCGCGGCGCTGCTTGGCAAGCGCACCGGCAACGAACGCTTCTGGGACTGGTACGACGAGATCTGGCGCTACAGCTGGGCGCATTTCGTCGATCACAAGTACGGCGCGTGGTACCGCATCCTCACGTGCGACAACCGTAAATACAGCGACGAAAAAAGTCCCGCCGGCAAGACCGACTATCACACGATGGGCGCGTGCTACGAGGTGCTGGCGCACGCACTGCCCGACGGCGCGGCCGCTGCGTCCGAATCCGCGGAGTAAGCAAAATGAGCAACTTGAGCGCGAACACCGAATTCCCCTACTTCGTCTCGGCCGGCGACATCCTCACCGATCTCGTGCGGACCGGCGCCTCGCAATGGCTCTCGCGTCCTGGCGGCGCCGGCTGGAATGTCGCGCGCTGCGTGGCGCGGCTCGGTTTGCCGACCGCGTGTGCCGGCTCGCTGGGCGTCGATAATTTCTCCGATGAGCTGTGGAACGCGAGCGTCGCCGCGGGGCTCGACATGCGCTTCATGCAGCGCGTGGAGCGCCCGCCCCTTCTGGCGATCGTTCACCAGACCCATCCGCCGGCGTACTTTTTCATGGGCGAGCACGGCGCCGACCTGGCCTTCGATCCCGCGCGCTTGCCGGCTGGCTGGATCGAACAGGTGAAGTGGGCGCATTTTGGCTGCATCAGCCTCGTGCGTCAGCCGCTAGGCGACACGCTTGCCGCGTTGGCCGCCGAGTTGCGCGCGCGTGGCGTGAAGATCAGCTTCGATCCGAATTACCGGAACCTGATGGAACAGGGTTACGAGCCAACGTTGCGAAAGATGGCCGCGCTGGCCGATCTGATCAAGGTGTCGGACGAGGATTTGCGGATGCTGTTCAAGACGGACGACGAGGCCGGCGCACTTGCCCAGTTGCGGGCCATGAATCCGGCCGCCACCGTGCTGGTGACGCGCGGACCGGAGACGTCCGTGCTGATCGACGGCGCGATGATTGTGGAGGCGCGGCCGCCTCGGGTCGAAGTTGTCGATACCGTGGGTGCCGGGGACGCTTCTATCGGCGGCTTGCTGTTCAGCTTGATGACCGCGCCGCAGCGCGCGTGGCCGGAGCATCTTGCCTTTTCTCTCGCCGCCGGCGCGGCGGCGTGCCGTCACGCGGGTGCGCATGCGCCTACCCTGGATGAGGTGGTAGCGCTGCTGTAGCTTGTTTGTCTTGTGCGGCGTGCACGGTTGTCAACGCGGTGGTCAAGCCGGTTCGGGCAAAAAACCGAACCTCGAGCATCGGTGCTAGGATGAAAAAACCCACACCTTTGGAACAAGGAGCATCGCCATGGATGACATCACCTATACCAAAGGCATCTACACAGCCACTGCATCAACACGAGAAGTAAAGAGCGACACGTGGCAGGGTGTGGTCACCCTTTCCCGCGACGAAGGCGATGAATCCGACCAGGAGAATACGGTCAACGAAGTCGAAGCCACCTCGTCCACGCCGGAGGAAGCGCTCGAGGAAGCCAAGGCCCTCGCGCACCGCATCCTCGGGGAAATCGAACTTTAGGCAACCCGGCGCCGCGCCCGTCGCACGGCGCCACCTCTGAAGCAACCGGCTGGAGGCGATCATGGCTGAACAGCTCTTCCTCTACGGCGTGTACTCGATTCACGTCCGCCCTATCGAACTGAACGGCGCGCGCTGGGACGCGGAATACGAAATTCGTCATCGCGAGAAAGCCGTCAAGCCGTGGGCCACCATCGGTGGCGATAGCGGCTACGCCGACGAAGCGGAGGCGGTCGCCGCAGCGCACCAGCAAGCCGTCGACGACATCGAACACGGCGCCGGCATTCCGAAGCCGCGAGCCTTTCCGTAGGCCGAAGGCAGGCGCGTTGATCGACGGGTGCGCACCAGCCGAGCGCAATCGCAATAGTTCGACTACGCTCATCTCAAGTGCCGCGCGCAGGCTCGCCCAAGCAACGCGCGCGCACCGCCGCTGCGCCGCCTTCACCCCCTGCGCAGCGCGCCGAAATTCACCTTTCACGCCCAAGGCGGCGTGCTACGCTTTGCGCGTTCTAACTTCCCGAGCAGGCGATGGCTACCGAACAGTCAGACCGCTTTCCCGCCATCGGCGACACCGAAGCCGAAGCCGAAGCCGAGGCACTAGCGCGAAAACGTCGCCCGCGCGGTAGCCGCGAAATGCGCCTCGACGACCGCGTCGTCATTACGCACGGCATGCCGACACCGATCTGGCAGGACCTCTATCACCGTGCACTCGTGGTCCACTGGCCGATGTTTTTTATCTCGCTCGGCGTCTTGTTCCTGCTGCTCAACACCTTGTTTGCGGGGCTCTACATGCTCGGCAACGCGCCGATCGCCAATCAGTTTCCATCGGGCTTCGGCGGTGCATTTTTTTTCAGCGTCGAAACGCTCGCGACGGTCGGCTATGGCGACATGCACCCGCAAACCGTCTACGCGCACTCGATCGCAACGCTCGAGATCTTTGTCGGCATGTCCGGCATTGCGTTGGCAACGGGGCTGATCTTCGCGCGCTTCTCGCGCCCACACGCGAAGATCGTATTTGCCCGCTATGCGGTCGTGCGGCCGCTCGACGGCCGTATGACGTTGATGGTGCGCGCTGCGAACGCGCGCCAGAATGTGATCGCCGAAGCGCGTGCGAGGCTGCGCATCATGCGCCTGGACACCACCGTCGAAGGTTTTACGCTGCGCAAGCTCTACGATCTGACGCTCGTGCGCGACCAGCATCCCGTATTCAAACTGGGCTGGGTCCTGATGCACGTGATCGACGAAAACAGCCCGCTGTTCGGCGAAAACGCCGAGACGCTCAAGGGGCGCGACGCGTCGCTGCTGCTGACGCTCGAAGGGGTCGACGAATCGACCTCGCAGACTATGCAGGCGCGTCACATGTGGCCTTGCGAGCAGATTTGCTGGCAGTACAAATACGTCGACATCATGCGCGAGGAAAACGGCGTGAGCCATATCGATTACTCGCATTTCGACGAGGTCGTGCCGCTCGATTCGGCGCCCGCCGCGAGTGTGGTGCAGGCTTCCGCAGCGGTTGAACCGGCCACGGATTCGCCGAGCTGAAGTCGCGCGCCGTGGGTCCGGCAATGTACCAGGGCATACCCGAACCCGCCCGCCGCGTGGCAGATCCATCTCAAAACTTCATTAAAACGCGCGGGTCGTCGCGCTCATTCGCCATTCGCGTGAACAAGTAGAAAAAATTCACTCCCATCGGCGCTAAAAAATAGAGTCTCTTTCGCCGCGTCACCTCTTGTGGCCCCACACCACGGCGCGCGGATGCAAAACATTGGAGACTCACCCATGACCGCTCGCCTGCCCATCGACGGCACGCCCGCTCTCGCCGACTACCAACTGTCCGACAACCTCACCGCCACGCGCGGCCGCATTTTCCTCACCGGCACGCAAGCGCTAGTGCGCCTCGCGCTGATGCAGCGCGCGGCAGACCGCGCGCGCGGCATGAACACGGCCGGCTTCATCAGCGGTTATCGC
>NZ_JAXDPY010000648.1:0-6591 GCF_034668105.1 Paraburkholderia sp.
GCGCGGCGCTCAACGCCGGATGCCCTTGCGCGTCCGCTTGCCACGCGGCGAACAAGGCCTGCGCCGCTTCGGGCTCGCGCTCCATCGCGCGCAACACGTCGAGACACATCACATTGCCCGAGCCTTCCCAGATCGAATTCACGGGCGCTTCACGATAGAAGCGCGCCATGGGGCCCGTCTCGACATAACCGTTGCCGCCCCATACTTCCATTGCCTCGCCGGTGAATTCGAGCGTGCGCTTGCAGACCCAGTACTTCGCCGCCGGGGTGACGATCCGGCGCCATGCGCGTTCTGCCGGCGCGGACGACGACGCATCCGCCGACGCTTCGAAAGCGCGGGCGAGCCGCATGAACAGGACGGTCGCGGCTTCCGATTCCAACGCCAGGTCGGCGAGCACATTGCGCATCAGCGGCTGATCGGCGAGCTGCCGGCCGAAGGCGCTGCGGTGCCGCGCATGGTGAATCGCCTGCACCAGCGCCGCGCGCATCAAGGCCGCGCTGCCGATCACGCAGTCGAGCCGCGTGTGGTTCGCCATTTCGATGATGGTGGGCACGCCGCGGCCTTCGTCGCCGATCATGATGCCGAACGCGTCGAGGAACTCGACCTCGCTGCTGGCATTCGAGCGATTGCCGAGCTTGTCTTTCAGACGCTGGATCTGCACGGCGTTCTTGCTGCCATCCGGCGCGAAACGCGGGACGAAGAAGCATGAGAGGCCTTCGTGATCGTCGGTACGGGCAAGCACCAGATGCGCGTCGCATTGCGGCGCGGAAAAAAACCATTTGTGGCCGACGAGGCGATATTCCGCGCCGCGGCCGTTGCCACGTGTGGCGTAAGCGCGGGTCTGGTTGCTGCGCACGTCCGAGCCGCCTTGTTTCTCGGTCATGCCCATACCGATCATGGCTGAGGTTTTTTGCGCGAGCGGCAGGTCGCGTGGATCGTGTTCGCGGGTATAGAGCTTGTCGCGCAGGGTGTCGAACAACGCGGGTTCGCGTTGCAACACCGGGATGCTGGCGAAGGTCATCGTTAGCGGACAGAGGGAACCGGATTCGAGTTGCGCGTGCAGGAAGTAGCCGGCGCAACGCGCGACCATGGCGCCGCGCTGCGGATCCGAAAACGGCAACGCGTGCAGGCCTTCTCGGCGTAACAGCGACAGCAGCGTATGCCACGAAGGATGAAACTCCAGCGCGTCGATGCGTTCACCACGCGCGCTGTGCGTGAAAAGTTCGGGGGTATGGCGATTCGCCAGTTCGGCCAGCGCGAGCGTTTCGGGCGCGGTGAGCGCCGCGCCGTGCCGCTGCAGCGCCTCGCGATGCCACGCGGCCCCTTCGCGTTCGAGGGCGGCGCACAACGCCACGTCGCTCGAAAACAGGTTGTAGTCCGCGAGCGGCGGCGCCTGATTGGTCACGTCGTGAGTGTGGCCGAAGCTGTGCACTTTCATCTGCTGTCTCCGTTCACCGGATGCGCGCCGCTCGCTGAGCAACGGCGTGTTGTTTTATCGCTGCGTGTCATGCCGCACGCTCACAGGACGGCGCGCGGAGCGCCGCGTTTGAATGCCTTGCGAAGCCGCCCGGCGGGCGGATGCGCGTCTTTCATCATAGGGTCGCAGGGACGCTTTCGTTTAGAGGGATCGCTCTGACATGAACCCGCCGTGGCCCGCCAACGCTCCCTACAATGCCGATAAAACAGACGTAGACAAGTGTGCACTAGACAGGGTTCGCGAGCAACGCGATCCCATCAGGAGGAGCGGATGCAATACGACTACATTATCGTCGGCGCGGGCTCGGGCGGTTGCTCGCTCGCGAGCCGTCTGGCGGATAGCTGCCCCGACGCCACGATCGCCCTGATCGAAGCCGGTCCGCATACGGACCGCAATCTGTTCGTGAACATGCCGGTCGGCGTGGCGGCCGTCGTGCCGCACAAACTCAAGACCAACTACGGTTATCTGACCACGCCCCAGCCGGGGCTCGCCGGACGCCAGGGCTATCAGCCGCGCGGACGGGGCTTCGGCGGCTCGAGCGCGATCAACGCAATGATCTACACGCGTGGCCATCCACTCGATTACGACGAATGGGCGCAGCTTGGCTGCGAAGGCTGGTCGTGGGACGAGGTGCTGCCGTACTTCCGCCGCGCCGAAGGCAACGAGCGTGGCGCCGATGCATGGCACGGCGCCGACGGGCCGCTGACGGTGTCCGATCTGCGCTATCGCAATCCGTTTTCGAAGCGCTTCGTGCAGGCCGCGACCGAAGCCGGTTACAAGCCGAACAGCGACTTCAACGGCGCGGATCAGGAAGGCATCGGCTTCTATCAGGTGACACAGCGCGACGGGCAGCGCTGCAGCGTCGCGCGCGCCTATATCTACGACCGCGAGCGCGCCAATCTGCATACGATCGCCGATGCCACAGTGCTGCGCGTGCGCTTCGACGGCAAGCGCGCGAGCGGCGTCGAAATCGTGCGCGGCGGGCGTACCGAAACGCTCGAGGCGCGCGCCGAGGTGGTGCTGGCCGCGGGCGCGTTCAATTCGCCGCAACTGCTGATGTGTTCGGGCATCGGGCCGGCGGCGCATCTGCAGTCGCTCGGCCTTGCGGTGCTGCACGATGCGCCCGAGGTCGGCCAGAACCTGATCGACCACGTCGACTTCACGATCAACAAACGCGTGTCGTCGATCGAGCCGACCGGCTTTTCGATTCGCGGCATCGCGCGGATGCTGCCGCAGTTCGTGAGCTTCATGCGGCATGGGCAGGGCATGCTGTCGAGCAATGTCGCCGAAGCGGGCGGCTTTCTGAAGAGCCGGCCCACGCTCGCGCGTCCGGACCTGCAACTGCACTTCTGCGCGGCGCTCGTCGACGATCACAACCGCCATATGCACTGGGGCCATGGGTATTCGCTGCACGTGTGCGTGCTGCGGCCGCATAGCCGCGGCACGGTGACGCTGGCGAGCGCCGACGCCCGCACCGCACCGGTGATCGACCCGCGTTTTTTCAGCGACGCGCGCGATCTCGATCTGCTGGTGGAGGGTGCGCGGATGGCGCGACGCATTCTCGACGCGCCTTCGCTGGCGCTGCACGGCGGCAAGGAGTTGTACACGCATCCGGGCCAGAGCGAGGCAGAATTGCGCCGGACCATCGCCGAGCATGCCGACACGATCTATCACCCGGTGGCCACTTGCCGGATGGGCGGCGATGCGCAATCGGTAGTCGATCCGCAGTTGCGGGTACGCGGCGTGACGGGACTGCGGATTGTGGATGCTTCCGTGATGCCGACCTTGATCGGCGGCAACACGAATTCGCCGACGGTCATGATCGGTGAGCGCGCGGCCGAATTGATCGCGGCGAGCCGGCGTGAGGGGCAAACGGCGCCGGCGATAGCGTCCGCGTCGGCGGGAACGGCAGGCGTGGCGGTTTGACCGCCCGACCGGTCTGACGGCGAGCGTCGCCCGAGTCGGGGCGGTGCTTTATGTTGCTCTTCGCGCGTTGAGCGCATGCGCCCACCGGCAGGTACGAGCGCATGCAAATCCATCAGCCGTCGCTTGCCATACGCCGACCACGGCGGTGCACCAATCTTCCTAATTCTGGCCGCAAATATAAGAATATCTAGGCAAACATCGGTTAATTCGTCATAAATTGTGCCGTTCCGTTTATGAGATTTCCCCAAACCTATAATCGCGCCGCGAAAAAGAGCGCGTCAGGTGACGCGTTCGGGAAATCAAGGAAGCGAAGCGATGAGTATCAATGTGATTCAGCTGGTTCAGTCCGCGTTGACGGACAGCGTCGTGCGACAGCTGGCGGCCCGCTTCGGGCTGCCGCCGGACGCGACCCGGAAGGTGCTGGCAACCACCGGCCCGGCGCTGCTCGCCGGCCTGATGCAGAAGGGCGCGACGCTCGACGGCGCGCGCTCGCTGTTCGCCACGATCCTCTCGCCTGAGGTGAACGGGCACATCGCCGAGCAGTTGCCGCAACTGCTCGGCACCACCACGGGCGTGAGCCAGTTGGAAGGCGTCGGGCGGCAGTTGCTCGAGCGTGCGCTCGATCGCCGCGTCGATACGCTCAGCGACGAAGTCGCGACGCAAACCGGCGTGCCGGCCCATGCCACGCACGCCATGACGGGTATCCTCGGCGCAACGCTGCTGGGCCTGTTGAAACGGTATTTTCTCGAAGGTCAGGGCAACGTCGGCCAGTTGCCGACACTGCTGGGCCATCAGCTGCCGGCCGTGGCACCGCACCTGAACGACCGGTTGATGACCGGCCTGGGTCTGAGCGGACTCGGCGCGTTCACCGGCAATATTCTGTCGCAGTTGAAAGCGGTCTCGGCGCACATCGACCATCCGACGCCGGCCGCGAAGCCGGTAGCCGAAGCCCTGTCGAGTATCCGTGTGCCTGCCGACGCGGTGGTGCGCGAAGAGCGCCGTCCGCGCACGTGGCTGTGGTGGCTGCTCGCGGCGATCGCCGCCGTGCTGGCTTTCCTGTTCCTGCGCGGTTGCCAGAGCGAGCAATCGGCGGAACGCAGTAGCGCGGAACCCGCGGTGACTGCGCAACCGGCGTCCGCACCGGTTGCGGCTTCGGCCGCCGCGCCGGCAACGCCCGCGGCCAGCGACGTGGCGGCTTCCGCGCCTGCCGCCGGCGCCGCTGCGGCGAGCGCCGCCAGCGAAGCGGAGCAACCCGCAGCCGCGCCCGCGCCGACCAAAGACAGCGTGCTGAGCTTCACGGTCGACGCCGGTGGCAAGCCCACGCTCACGGCAACCGTCGGCAGCGAAGCCGAAAAGACTCAATTGATCGACGCGCTGACCCGGCGCTTCGGCGCAGACCGGTTCGTCGCGAACGTCACGGTCGATCAGGACACCAAGGCGGCCGACTGGCTCGCTCATCTGGACGGCCTGCTGCCGCTGATGGCACTCCCGGGTGCGGAAGTGAAAGTGGACGGCGCGCACATCGAATTGAGCGGCAGTGCGGCGAATGCCAGGCTCGGCTGGCTCGACAAGCTGAAGTCGCTGTTCGGCGCGTCGTATCAGATCGGTTCGTTCAACGTCGAACAGGCGGTTGCAAGCGCAACGGAGACCTTCCGCGGCGCGATCAAGGGCCTGCTCACGCCGGACGGCTCGTGCGCGGCAGCGGACGTGGTCAAGGTGCTGAACCTGCAGGTGATCAACTTCACGAGCGCCAGCGCCCGCGTGCCGGCCTCGGCGATCGAAGACCTGAACCAGTCGGCGCAAGTGCTGAACGCATGTGCGCGCAACGGCAAGCTGGCCAGGCTCGAAGTGGCCGGCTATTCGGACAATGTCGGCGGCGCACGAGCCAATCTGCAACTGTCGAAGAAGCGCGCTGAAGCGGTGCGCGCGTATCTCGTGAAGACGGGCGTGCCGGCGGCTTCGCTGGTCGCGCAAGGGTACGGCGACGCGCAGCCGGTGGCGAGCAACGACACGGCGAGCGGCCGCTTTGCGAACCGTCGCATCGAGTTTGTCGCGCAATAGTCATAGCGCCATTGAGCGCTAGCCTCAAAACAACATGTCACCCGGTTTGCGCCGGGCGGCATGTTGTCATTTGGTCGGTGGTGTTTGTTGTGGCGTCTGCGGCGGCGGTGTCTGAACCGGCGTCGTGATGCCGGTGATACCGGCGATACCCGGCCCCACCATGAAATCGTCGCCGGCCTGACCCGGGAGCGTCTCTCGGGCCACTTCCAGCCAGGCGCGCGCCGCGTGCGACAGATAGCCGTTACGGCGCCAGCCAATCGCCATTTCCCACGGAATCTCCGGTTCTACCACCGGGCGGCAGGTGAACTGCGCCGCGTCGAGCCGGCGGCAATACGGCGCGGGCAACAGCGCGATGCCGACGCCGGCCAGCACCAGCGCCGCCATGAAATCCCAGTGCCCGCTGCGCCCGACGATGGTCGGCGCAAACCCGGCGGTGCGGCACGCATTCAGCACGACATCGTTGAGCGCGAGGCTTTCGCCGTAAAACACGAACGGCTCGCCGGCGAGCTCGGCGAGCGGCACTTCGTGCAGATCGTCCCAGCGCGAACCGGTTCGGGCGACGAGCCACAGCAATTGCCGCGTCATCGGCAGCACTTCGATATTTGCCGGATCGACCGGCTGCAGCACGCCGCCCAGCTCCAGCTCGCCGTGGATCAGCGCGGTTTCGATCGCGCGCGACCCCTGCTCGAACAGCTTCAGTTCGATTTTCGGGTAACGCTGGCGAAAGGCGGCAATGGCCGGCGTGAAAAGCGAGCCGCCCATTGGCGGAATGCCGATGGTCAGCTCGCCACGGCCGAGCTTGTCGAGATCGTTCAGTTCGGCCTGCAATTGCGCGTGCGCCGCCAGCACGTCCTGGCCGCGCTGGTAGACGATCCGGCCGGCGTCGGTGAGCACCATCCGACGTCCGTCGCGCAACAGCAGCGGCGAACCGATTTCGTCTTCCAGCGACTTGACCATCTTGCTGATGGTCGGCTGCGTGACGAACATCTGCTCGGCGGCGACGGTGAAGCTTTGTTGTCGGACCACTTCGACGAAATACCGCAGCGCGCGTAGTTCCACGATCTCGGGCTCCAGAATTCCAATTTGGAATGATCTGGGTGATTGTAAGTCATCGTATTTATGTTGCG
>NZ_JAXDPY010000649.1:0-9111 GCF_034668105.1 Paraburkholderia sp.
TTGCCGCGTGCTGTTTCGACTGAGCGCCGCCAGGAGGCAACGCGGCGCACCACACGCATCACACGCATCACACACCACACACACCACACGCACCACACGCACCACACGCACCACACGCACCACATAAAGAATGCACAACAGACCAGATTGAACACTTACGGGGGTCGCACAATGAATCGTATCGTCGAACCAGGCAATCCGTGCGTGTCGACCGCAGGCGTCACCGAAACGGCCACGCGTGTGTCCGTCCAGCCGGTGATTCTCGCGGGCGGCTCCGGCACGCGGCTATGGCCGTTGTCGCGCGAACGCAATCCCAAACAACTGATCGGCCTGATGGGCGACGAGTCGCTGCTCGAAGCGACCTTGCGCCGGCTCGATCTTGCATTGGCTGCGACGGGGTATGGCGCAACGGCGTCAGGGCGGCCGGCCGGCGCGGCTACGGCTACGGCTACGGCCACGCCGCTGGTGGTGTGTTGCGAGGATCTGCGGCTGCAAACGCTCGAACGTCTCGAACAGTGCGGCCGGCCCACGCGCTTGGTGCTCGAACCGGTGCCTCGCAATACCGCGCCAGCGCTGACCGTGGCGGCGTTGGCCGCGCGCGCGGCAGCCGCTGCCGGCGACGATCCGGTCATCGTCGCGTTGCCCGCGGATCATCTGATCGACGATCCTGCCGCTTTCGGCGCGGCGCTCGCCGAAGCGGTTTCTCACGCCGCGCGCGGTGCGATCGTGACGCTCGGCGTGCCGCCGCAGCGCGCGGAAACCGGCTATGGCTATATCCGCACGGGACTGGCGCTTGGCGCGCACGGGGCACGCGCGATCGAAGGCTTCGTCGAGAAACCCGACGCGGAGCTCGCCGAACGCTATGCCAGCTCGGGTGAGTACTGGTGGAACAGCGGCATGTTCGTGGTGCGTGCATCGGTCTGGCTCGCGGCCATTGCGTTATGCCGGCCTCTGATCGCGGCGGCCTGCGCGGAGGCTTTCGAGCATGCCACGCTGGATAGCGGCGGCGCGCTCCATCTCGCGCGCGAGGCGTTCGCCGCGTGTCCTTCCGATTCGATCGATTACGCGGTGATGGAGCGGCTTGCCACCGACGCGCGTCTCGTCGGCGTCGCGGTGCCGCTGGTCGCGGGCTGGTCCGACGTGGGCGCCTGGGATTCGGTATGGGAGGCATCCGATAAGGACGCCTGCGGCAACGTCGCGCGTGGCCGCGTGATGTTCGAGGATTCGAACGACAGCTTTGCGCATTCCGAGGGCCGGCTCGTCGCGTGTGTCGGCGTGAGCGGCGTGGTGGTGGTCGAGACCGCCGACGCGGTGCTGGTCGCCGCGAAAGATCGCGTGCAGGACGTCAAGGCGATCGTCAGCCGGCTGAAGCTGGAGCACGGCACGGAGGCGCAGGAGCATCGCAAGGTCGGCCGGCCCTGGGGCTTTTACGATTCGCTCGAACGGGGCGAGCGCTTCCAGGTGAAGCGCATCGTCGTCAAACCGGGTGGGCGTCTGTCGTTGCAGATGCATCATCATCGGGCGGAACACTGGATCGTGGTGCGCGGCACCGCGCGTGTCACGCGCGGCGAAGAATGCTTCCTGCTCTCGGAAAACCAGTCGACCTACATTCCGCTCGGCGTCACGCACCGGCTCGAAAATCCGGGCAAGACGCCGCTTGAAATGATCGAGGTGCAATCGGGCAGCTATCTCGGCGAGGACGACATCGTGCGCTTCGACGATCAATACGGACGAGATCAGGAGAGCGATCATGCAGGCGCGGGTACTTCACGCTGACAGGCGGCAGATGGTGGGGGCCACGGCGTTGCAGGAGCCGGTGCCGGGTGGCATGGGTAGCGTGGGTGGCATGGGCGGCGCGGCCGGTTCCGGCGCGGCGTGCCCGGTTGCAAGCGGCGCAGATGCGGCCAGCTCCAACCCGGCGGCCTTGAACGTATCGAGTTTCGACGAGCGCCGTTTCCGCCATGCGCTCGGTCGTTTCGCCACCGGCGTGGTGGTGATTTCGACCGGCAGCGGCGAGGCGATGCACGCGATGACCGCCAATGCCTTCATGTCCGGATCGCTCAAGCCGCCGCTGATCGTCGTGTCGGTCGGGCACCGCGCGCGCATGCACGAGCGTCTGATGAATAGCGCGCTGTTCGGCGTGAGCGTGTTGTCCGACGCCCAGGAACCGCATAGCCGCCACTTTGCCGGCGAGCCGCAGAGCCGGCTCGCGCCGCGCTTCGCGCCGGTGGACGGCCTGCCGGACGTGGTGCTGCTCGAACACGCCGCGGCCCGTTTCGCGGCCCGCGTGGTGGACCGGCATCCGTGCGGCGATCACACGCTGTTTGTCGGCGAAGTGCTGGTGTTCTCGCTCGACGAACATGCGCCCTTGATCTTTTTTGGCGGCCGTTATGCGTCGGTGTGCGGGTCCCAGTGAGTGCGCCGGCTGTCTTTTCAATCGCCCGCGCAGTGCCCAGTCATTCAATCGCGAGCGCGGCTCGACGCCGGACGCATGGCGTCGTCGCGCTAGTCTTTTCGCGCCGGACTCAAGCCGCGAGGCGCGCGTGCATCAGACAATTCGGCTCATTACGTGCGTCTTCGCACTATGCAAATTCCGGAACGCAGGCACGCTTGAGACGCAAGCTTATGGCCCGTCAAATCATGCGGCGTTACACGGACGAAACAATTCTTCAGAGGGATAACCCTCTCAGGAGGTTTCCCAACTGGCGCATCTGTTTTGAAGCTAGCAACGTATCGTAAAAGAAGACTACACCTCGATACTACGACACACGAGGGCCGCTTGATCAACAGGCTACGCGGGGGCAAACACCGCTTCGGGGAGAGTGTCATGGAACAGGCAAACAAGGATCGCTCGCTGGTCAGCAAAGTCATGGATGGACTTGTGACCGGCATCGTAGAAGAGAAATACGGCGCCATACTGCCACCGCAGGATGTGCTGTCGAAGGAGTTCGACGTCAGCCGCACCGTCATGCGCGAGGCGCTGTCGATGCTGCTCGCGCGCGACATGCTGGACGTGCGGCCGAAGATCGGCACGCGCATCCGGCCGATGAGCGATTGGCGCATGATCGACGAGGACGTCGTGAACTGGCGTTTTCGCGCGAAACCCGATCCGCTGTTTCTACGCGACGTGATCGAGTTTCGCCTCCTGATCGAACCGCGCGCCTCGGCGCAGGCAGCGGCGCGCGGCAGTGCCGCCGACGTCGCGGCGATTCGCGAGGCGTTCGACGCGTTCCGCGCAATCCGCCCGGGCGAGCCCGGCTATCAGGAGGCCGACGAACTGTTCCATGCGCGCATCGTGGCGGCGAGCGGCAATCAGTTCTTCAAACAGATGGCGGCGATCATTCGCGGCGCGCTGTCGAGCGTCAATCCAATCCTCGGTCAGAAGGAAGGCGCATGGGAGCAGGCGGTGGGCACCCATCTGCGCGTGGTCGAAGCGATCGAACGGCGCGATCCGAAGGAAGCGGAAATCGCCTCACTGGCGATGATCGACTACAGCGCGGAAGAGATAGGCGGCGACATTACACCGCCGCCGCGCGGCTGAGCCGCGGCCTGAGTGTGGCCCGGTGTGACCGTGTGTGGCCGCGAGGGGCCTTGAGTCGGGCCTTTCAGGGCGGCGACCCAGGTTGTCTTCCAGCAGGGAACTTGCATGATGAACGGCGCGGCGCTACGGCATCGCATGCACGCGCGGCTTGCTTCACAATAGCGCCTGTTCTGAACTGCACGGACTCGAAGGAACGATGACCATCGCAATGCAAGAAGCAAGGCAGGAAACCTCCTCGGGCGAGGTGATTCGCTGGGGGATCGTCGGGACGGGCCGCATTGCCCGTCGCTTCGCGCTTGGACTCAACCATGTTCCGCACGCGCAACTCACCGCGCTGTGGTCACGCCGTGCCGAACCGGCCATGGCTTTTGCCGGGGAATTCGGCGGTGAGGTGTGCGCGAGTTTCGACGCGCTGCTCGCGAGCGGCATCGACGCGCTTTATATCGCCACCGTCCAGGACAGTCACGCCGATTACGCGATCGCCGCGCTGCAAGCCGGTCTGCACGTGCTGTGCGAAAAACCCGCCACCATCAACAAGCCGCAACTCGAGCGTGTGCTCGAGGCCGCGCGCGCCGCACAACGGCTTTTCATGGAAGCCATGAAGCCGCCGTTCTATCCGCTCTACAGAAAGTTGCGCGCGCATCTGGATGCCGAGCCGATCGGCGAGGTCGGTCTCGTGCGCGCCGGCTGTTCGGTGCCGGGCGTGCCGGACGATCATCCGTCGCTGTCGTTCGAGCATGCGGGCGGTGCGCTGCTCGATATCGGCGTCTATGAGATGTTTCTCGCGGTCGACTGGCTCGGTGCGCCGCGTGAGGTGCAGACGCTCGGGCGGCTGGGCTCGACCGGCGTGGATACGTTCGCGAGCCTGAACAGCCAGCATGAGCGCGGCATCGCCCAGCTGTTTTGCGGGCTCGATCTGCATGGCAAGGGCGACGCGTTGCTGATGGCCAAGGGCGGTCATGTCACGATTCATGAACCCTGGTGGAATCCGGCACGCGCGACGATCCGTTACGCCGACGGTCATGTGGTCGAACTCGACGAGCCGTTCGAAGGCGGCGGTCTGAACTACGAGACCGCGCATTTTTGCGAGCTGATTCGGGCAGGGCGGATCGAGAGCCCGCTGATGCCCCATGACACGTCGCTGCAGATGATCGAAATGGCCGATGCCGCGCGCGCCGCCTTGGGGCTCAAGTTCGCGGGGGAGTGAGGGTTCCGGAGCGGCGGTGGTAGGATTTGCGCGGGCGCGCGGACTCGAACAAAAAGGGCCGCGTACCCACAGCTTTTGATTTCCCTTCCATTGGAGCCGCCTGCGATGCGCATGCTTGGAAAATTGTGGCACGACAACAAGAGCCTTGTCGCCTTTCTGTTCCTGATGGTGCTGTTCCGCAGCGCCGTGGCCGACTGGAACGTCGTGCCAAGCGGCTCGATGCTGCCGACGATCCGCGAGGGCGACCGGATCTTCGTGGACAAAATGGCCTACGATCTGCGCGTGCCGCTTACCCACATCACGATCGCGCATCTGCACGATCCGCGGCGCGGCGATATCGTCACGATCGATTCTTCGGCGGCGCATGAGTTGATCGTCAAGCGTCTGATCGGCTTGCCCGGCGACAGTGTCGCCATGCGCGAGAACGTGCTGTACGTGAACGGCGCGCGCGCGGATTATCAGCCGCTGCACGTCAAGCCGCTGCCGGGCGATGCTGCGTCGCCTGGCGACTATCTGACCGAGCGTTTCGACGGCGTCGTGCATACGGTGCGCCTCGCGCCCGAGGCGCCGAGTCCGCGCAATTCGTTCGGACCGGTGGTCGTGCCGCAAGGCGAGTATCTGATGCTCGGCGACAACCGCGACGATAGCGCCGACTCGCGTTACTTCGGCTTCTTTCCGCGCAAGGAATTGATGGGCCGCACGCGTCACGTCGCGTATTCGCTCGACCCGGACCACTACTACAAACCGCGCTTCGAGCGCTTCGGCGCGCCGCTGGATGCGGCGTCGCTCGCCGCCAGCCGTTAGACGGCGCGAAGGGTGGGGCAGCGGCGCGCTCAGTGGTGCGCTTGGTGGTGCGCTTGGTGATGCGCTTAGTGGCGTATTCAGAGGCGCACCAAGTGCTGCACTAAGCGCCACATTCAGCGCCACATTCAGTGACGCGCCGGCAGCGCGAGGCGCTTTTCATACCAGTGCTGCACCCACTCGAGCATCTGGCACAGCACCCAGTAAACCGCGGCTGCCGCGAGGTACAACGGCAGCGGCTGATAGGTCGACGCGATGATCTCCTGCGCGCTGCGCAGCAGTTCGGTCACGGTAATCACCGATACCAGCGAGGTATCCTTGATCAGGCTGATCAAGCTATTCGACAGACTCGGCACGGCGATGCGCAAGGCCTGCGGCGCGATCACGTAGCGCAGCGTCTGGCGCCGCGAGAGTCCGAGGCTGTATGCCGCCAGCCACTGGCCGTTGTGAATGCCGAGAATCGCGCCGCGCATGCTTTCCGACAGATACGCCGCCACATTCGCCGACAACGCGATCACGCCGGCCGGCGTGGGGTCGAGCGAAATGCCGAGACTCGGCAAGCCGTAATAGATCACGAAGATCTGCACCAGCAGCGGTGTGCCGCGCAACACGCTGACATAGACCCGAGCGATCCACTTCAGCACGCGGTTGTGGCTGATCCCCATCACCGCGAGCACGGCGCCGGCAATCAGGCCGAAAATCATCGACAGGACCGCGAACTTGACCGTCAGGACGGCACCCTGTGCAAGCACGGGAAGCGATTGGACGAGCAGGGAAGTGGTGGACATGAGCGGTGGCCAGGGTTGGCGCGGCGAAGCGCGCATCATAGATTTCGGCGGGCATTCAGGCGCAGGCCGAAGCGAGATATGGACCGCAACTCGGCGCGCAACCTGAAGCGCCATGGAAAGCCGCGGTGTAAAAGCGAAGGGCGGCATCGTTGAAGATGCCGCCCTTCGTTTCATCCAGTGGGCGTTACCTGATCGGCTTGCTGACGTCGATGCCGAACCATTTGTCCGAGATCTTCGAGAACGTGCCGTCCGCTTCGAGTTGGGTCATCGCGTCGTCGATCGCCTTGGCGAACTTCGGATTGCCCTTCTTGAACGGAATGCCCGACGGGTTGCCCGCGCCGACCGTTGCGCCATTGCGCAGCGGCAGTTGCGAGTTCTTCATCAGATAGGCGAGCATCAGGCGGTCGTTCAGCGCCGCGTCCAGACGGCCGGCGGCCAGATCGCGCAGATATTCCGGCGCGCCCGGATACGTCTTCACGTCGATGCCCGGTACCGACCTGGCCATGTCCATGTAGTTCGTGCCCAGACCGACGCCGAGCTTCTTGCCCTTCAGATCGTCGAGCGACTTGAACTGGCGCGTGTCGTCGTTACGCTGGATCAACTGCGCGGCCGAGTACGTGTACGCCGGCGAGAAGTCGAGCACCTGCTTGCGTGCGTCTGTGATGCCGACCTGGTTGACGATCACGTCGAACTTGCCCGCCTGCAGACCGGCGATGATGCCGCTCCACTCGGTCGTGACGAATTCCGGCTTGACGCCGAGTTTTGTCGCGACGGCCCTGGCGATGTCGACGTCGTAGCCCACCAGTTCGCCCGACGGCGCTTTCGAGTTGAACGGCGGGAAGGTGCCTTCGAGGCCGATGCGCAGCGTGCCGCGTTGTTTGACCTGGTCGAGCAGGTCGCTAGCGTGGGCGGTGACAGCAGTGAACGACGCGCCGATCAGGCCGGCGACGAGCATCTTCTTCAGCAAGCCAAATTTCATCCTGTTCCTTTTTTGTTCGTCTGGCGTTTTAACGGACGAAAGCATAACAAAGCAGACTATCGAAACGTAAATACCGTTTGATTATGTCTATATTACGGGGGTGGGTTGGGCGAATCGAGCCTCAGCGCAGCGCCTGCGCGCATTCGGCCACCAGCGCCGGTCCGCGATAGATGAAGCCGGTATAGAGCTGCACCAGCGAAGCGCCCGCCGCGAGCTTGGCGCGCGCGTCCTCGCCCGAGAAAATCCCACCCACGCCGATGATCGGCACAGTCTCGCCGACTTCCGCGCGCAATTTGCGGATCACTTCGTTCGACGCGTCGAACACCGGCTTGCCCGACAGGCCGCCGGCCTCGTCGCCATACTGCATGCCGGTGACGGCGGTGCGCGACAGCGTGGTGTTGGTGGCGATCACGCCTTCGAACTGGTGGCGCAGCAGCGTGTCGGCGATCGATTTGATCTGTTCGTCGTCGAGATCCGGCGCGATCTTCAGCGCGAGCGGCACCAGCTTGCCGTGCATGTCGGCCAGACGCTGCTGCTTGTCCTTCAGCGCGGCGAGCAGCGCGTCGAGTTCGCCCGCGCCTTGCAACTGGCGCAGATTCTTCGTATTCGGCGACGAGATGTTGATCGTCACGTAGCTCGCGAACGGGTACACGCGCTCGAGGCAGTACAGATAGTCTTCGGCGGCGCGTTCGATCGGTGTGTCGGCGTTCTTGCCGATGTTCAGCCCGAGAATGCCGCGATAGCGCGCGGCCTGCACGTTCTTGACGAACTGGTCGACACCCGCGTTGTTGAAGCCCATCCGGTTGATCACGGCATTCGCCTGCGGCAGGCGGAACATGCGCGGGCGCGGATTACCCGGCTGCGCGCGCGGCGTGACCGTGCCTACTTCGATGAAGCCGAAGCCGAGTGCGGCCAGACCGTCGATCGCGGCGCCGTCCTTGTCGAGGCCCGCGGCGAGCCCGACCGGATTGCGGAACGTCAGCCCCATCGCGGTACGGGGCGCATCCGGCACGCGCGGCCCGAGCGCGCTGGCGAGGCCGGTGCGGCCGGCGGCGCCGAGTATGCGCAGAGTCAGGTGATGAGCGTCTTCCGCATCCATGCGAAAGAGTTGGGCGCGTACGAGCGGGTAGAGGGAGCTGAACACAGGACGAAGCCGGGCGGCCGGAAAATGGGAACCCGCCATTTTACCGGCTTTGAAGCTTTAATGAGACTAACTGAAAGGGACGCGGCGGCGCCGGTGCCGGCGTGCGTGGGTCATACCGTGCTGGCCGGGCCGTGAAGCCAGCGGACATTACGGCCGTAGCGGCCCGCGTTTGCCTTGAATCGCCAGATCGACCGGCGGCAGATCGATGCTGGCAGGATCGAGCACCTGCCATGCACCGTCGATCAAGCCTTCGAGTGGCCGGAAATTCGCCTTGTACGCCATCTTCGGACTTTCGCGAATCCAGTAGCCGAGGTACACGAAGGGCAGCTTGAGACTCTTCGCCTGCTCGATCTGCCAGTAGATGTTGTAGGTGCCGAAGCTGGTATGCGGCAGACCCGGTTCGAAGAACGTATACACCGACGAGAGCCCGTCACCGAGGATGTCGATCATGCTGATCATGCGCAGAATGCCGGGCGCTTCCGGATGGTCCGGCAACGGCTCGCGGAATTCGACCAGCCGCGAGTTGATCCGGCTCTGCAACAGGAACTGTTCATACTGGTCGCGGCTGTCGCGATCCATGCCGCCGCCCGCATGCCGCGCCGACTGATAGCGCATATAGAGCGCGTAATGCTCTTCGTCATAGTGCAGTGG
>NZ_JAXDPY010000650.1:0-2807 GCF_034668105.1 Paraburkholderia sp.
CATTCGCCAGGCGGCCCGCGCGCTGGGTACCGCACCGTCGACGCTACATCGCTGGGTCAACGATGGCTTCATCGCCGGCGAACAGCCGACGCCTGGTGCACCGTGGCGCATTCGCATTACCGACGCCCTGCGTAGCCGTTTCGTCGATGACACCCCCGAGGGATATGTCGTCATGCAGGCCGCGACGCGGCGACTTGGTGTTTCCCGTCAAACGGTGTTGCAGCGTGTAAAGCGCGGCGAGCTCGACGCCGTCCTGGTCCGTCGAGGACGATGCAAAGGCTTGCGCATCAAGGTCGTCAACGACCAGCCAGACTTCTTCGAACACACTTCATGAACCAAAGGGCATTGCTATGAGTGATCCAAGTACTTCCGTACATCAACGTCAAGCACCCACTGTCCGCCACGATACATAATCCCCTTCCACACAGACCGCAGCGCCTCATGAGCACTGCGACCGGGTCGGAATCCGTAAGAACAGTCGTGAAAGTCGTGTTCATAGATCGGCTCCAGAAGCATAACAATGGCGCGCTGCGCCACCTTGTCTTCAAAAGAGGGAATGCCGAGCCCACGAAGACTGCCGTCCGCCTTGGCGATGAAATGCCGACGGACTGGCTGCGCGCGGTATCGGCCTGACTTGAGCCGGTCGACTAGCCCCTGAAGATTCTGCGTGAGATTGACTGCATAATCCTCTCCAGACTGACCATCAACCCCGACTGCACCATCCTTGCGCGTACAGTCGTAGGCATACCTCACCCACTCAAAGTCGATGTGATGATTTAACGAGGTGAACGCCATCTCGGGATTGCTCCTCGCCAGCATGGCTATTCGTTCCTGTTTCGTTGACACGCTTTCAGGTTTCAAAGCACCTCCGTGTTTCCCATGAACGATTCTGCAACAACGACGCCCCCCTTCCCATCGACCGGGTCCGCTTGAGCGGCGTTCCCCGGCGTCATCAGTACTACGAGGGCGCTAAGACTTCCTGTGCCGAGTACGAAGTCGCTTATGGATTCGCTTCTTCGCTCCAATCCTTCTTCTCCACGTTTTGCTCCCTGCAGCGGAGAGGTCCGCAGGGTATGGCCCGGTTTATATCGCCCCGTGCCTCAGGGCCACATAGGGTTGGTCGAAACACAGGACCTCCCAGGTTCCTGGGGAATCCATCCTCATACCTTTGCCCTGCTCTCGGACCCCGGTCGGTCTGGCGAGCCTCACCATTACGGCTCGCACAATGCTGTCCCCAACATTTGAAAAATGAAGACACCAACGGTTGGTTCATATCGAGGCTCAATCACACGGCTTCAGTACCCGCTGCCTACGCTTCAAGTAGCGCGTTACCGCACTCGCATGCAAGGCTCGCTTCCGGCTGGTGGTTAGCCTTTACCGGGAGGGAGTCGAACCCTCTGGACTCCAATGACTGGTTTCCGTCACCTACGACTTCCTCCAATCCCAGGCTTCGCCTGGCGCTATCAAAAGTGAACTGCAACACCTGCCTCGTATAAGGTGTCGCAATGTCCGAAAAAACTTCTTACCAACAACTGCAGCCTGAAGAACGCCTAACCATTGCAAGCTTGCATCTGCAGGGTTCGAGTATGCGGGCCATGGCCCGCATACTCGGGCGCTCACCGGGAACTATCAGCCGCGAGTTAATGCGAAACAGCTCTTCTGTTGGCTACACGTCGGTGCCCGCTGCGGCGCTTTGCAGCGCACGCCGCAGTGCGTCGCGTCCTCGGGCCAAGCTTTGCCCGCAAAGCGTTTGCTGGCGCATCGTTCTCACCCTGCTTGAGTGGAAATGGTCGCCCCAGCAGATATCGGGCACACTCAAGCGCATGTATCCCACCGACTCGAACCAGCACGTCTCGCACGAAACCATCTATACGGCGATCTATGCTCAGCCGCGCGGTGAACTGCGCCGCCAACTTATTGCCTGCTTGCGCCACGGCCACAGCACGCGTATGCCACGCGCGCGGGGCACAGACCGGCGCGGACAGATTCCGGACATGGTCAGTATCCACGTGCGACCGCCCGAAATCGAAGACCGCCTGCTGCCAGGTCACTGGGAAGGCGACTTCATTAAGGGTGCGGACAACCAATCCTCTGTCGGCGTTCTGGTCGAGCGCACCAGCCGCCTGGTGCTGCTTGCCAAGATGGAGGACGCCACCGCCGCCTCAGCGCTCGCAGGCTTCTCCGCCAAACTTAATTCGATTGTGGCGCCCTTACGGCAAAGCTTTACCTACGACCAAGGCAAAGAAATGTCGCGCCATCAGGAACTCACCGCCGCCACCGGCGTGAATGTGTACTTCTGCGACCCGCACAGTCCTTGGCAACGCGGTACTTGCGAAAACACCAACGGGTTGCTGCGCCAGTATTTGCCTAAAGGTACGGACCTATCGGTCTACAGTCAGGACGAACTCGACGCGATCGCTGACAGCCTGAATAGCCGGCCGCGCGCCACTCACGCGTTCCATTCTCCGTTCGAAGTCTTCGCTGCAACCCTTGCTTCAGCAAGCCAATCTCCAAGCTCTAAACACTAAACCCCCTGTTGCACTTCACCCTTGAAACCGCCGTGTTTATCTCATGGTGATGCCTCTCGTCGGAGGCCGTGGACATGCCGACGTCCAAGGATTTCACAACGAAAGAGCCGGTCGTCAGACTTTGTTCAGAGGACAATCGCGAATGCTATGTACGCGTAACAAGCGTTCGCTTTGAAGTACGAACTACCGACGTCGAGCACTCGAGTAGGAAACGCTTTCTCAGGTCTACACGATAAAAAACCGTGCCCTGATTGAAATGTTTCATGAGCGCTTATATGG
>NZ_JAXDPY010000651.1:0-17046 GCF_034668105.1 Paraburkholderia sp.
GGCCGCGACCGTGTGATTCAGTACGTCAAGGAGAAGTACGGCGCGGATGCCGTGTCGCAGATCGCCACCTTCGGCACGATGGCGGCGAAAGCGGCGGTGCGCGACATCGGCCGCGTGCTCGATCTCGGCTACATGTTCACGGACGGCATCGCCAAGCTGATTCCGTTCAAGCCGGGCAAACACGTCACCATCGCCGACGCGATGAAGGAAGAGCCGCTGTTGCAGGAGCGCTTCGACAACGAAGACGAAGTGCACCAGTTGCTCGAACTCGCGCAGCGCGTGGAAGGCCTCACGCGTAACGTCGGGATGCACGCCGGCGGCGTACTGATCGCGCCCGGCAAACTGACCGATTTCTGCCCGCTCTATACGCAGGGCGACGAAAGCGGCGTCGTGAGCCAGTACGACAAAGACGACGTCGAAGCCGTCGGCCTCGTGAAGTTCGACTTTTTGGGTCTGACCACGCTGACAATTCTCGATTGGGCCGAGCGCTATATTCGCCGTCTCGATCCGTCGAAGCAAGACTGGTCGCTCGCGCAGGTGCCGCTCGACGACGCGGCGTCGTTCTCGATCCTGAAGAAAGCGAACACGGTCGCCGTGTTCCAGCTGGAAAGCCGCGGCATGCAAGGCATGCTGAAAGACGCACAGCCTGACCGCTTCGAAGACATCATCGCGCTGGTCGCGTTGTACCGTCCGGGCCCAATGGATCTGATCCCGAGCTTTTGCGCGCGTAAGCACGGCCGCGAAGTGGTGGAGTATCCGGATCCGCGCGTCGAACCTGTTCTGAAAGAGACCTACGGCATCATGGTCTATCAGGAGCAGGTGATGCAGATGGCGCAGATCATCGGCGGCTACTCGCTCGGTGGCGCCGATTTACTGCGCCGCGCGATGGGTAAGAAGAAGGCCGAGGAAATGGCCGAGCACCGTGAGCTGTTCCGCCAGGGGGCCTCGAAAAACGGTCTGACCGGCGAGAAAGCGGACGAAATCTTCGACTTGATGGAGAAGTTCGCGGGCTACGGCTTCAACAAGTCGCACGCGGCAGCGTATGCACTGCTCGCGTACTACACCGCGTGGCTGAAGGCGCACCATCCGGCCGAATTCATGGCGGCGAATATGTCGCTCGCCATGGACGACACGGATAAGGTCAAGATCCTGTTCGAGGATTGCCTCACGAACAAGATGGCCGTGCTGCCGCCCGACGTCAATCTGTCCGCATACCGTTTCGAGCCGGTCGCGGAAGCGGACGGCAAGCGGTCGAAAACCATCCGCTATGGTCTCGGCGCAATCAAGGGCAGCGGCCAGAACGCGATCGAAGAAATCATCCGTGCACGTGAAGAAGGTCCGTTCATCGACATCTTCGATTTCTGCAACCGGGTCGATCGCCGGATCGTCAATCGCCGCACGGTGGAAGCCTTGATCCGCGCCGGCGCGTTCGACACGCTGCACGCGAATCGCGCGCAGCTGATCGCCTCCGTCTCGCTGGCCATGGAAGCCGCCGAACAGGCAAGCGCCAATGCGATGCAGGCGGGCCTGTTCGACATGGGCGACGCGCCGTCGCAAGGTCACGAGCTGGTCGACGAGCCGGAGTGGCCGGAGAAGAAGAAGCTGCAGGAAGAAAAGGCCGCGCTCGGCTTCTACCTGTCGGGCCACCTGTTCGACGCCTATAAAGACGAAGTGCGCCGTTTCGTGCGTCAGAAAATCGGCGAACTGAAGGAAGGGCGCGACAAGCTGGTCGCGGGTGTAATCGCGTCGCTGCGCACGCAGATGACCCAGCGCGGCAAGATGCTGATCGCGTTGCTCGACGACGGCACCGGCCAATGCGAAGTGACCGTCTTCAACGAGACATTTGAAGCGCACAAGCAGTTGTTCAAGGAAGACGAATTGCTGGTAGTGCAAGGCCAGGCGCGTAACGACGCATTTACGGGCGGCATCCGTTTCACGGTCGACACGGTGATGGATCTCGGCCGCGCACGTTGCCGTTATGCGGAAGCCGTGAAGGTGCAGATGAACGGTAACGCCGACGCATTGGCGTTGCGGCGCGTGCTCGAAGCGCATAGCGCGGGTAAAGACGAGCCACAAGCTGCGCTGGCACCGGCGGCGTCATCGCGCGGCAATGGCAATGGCGCAGGCGGTGGTCGCAACGGCGGCGGTTATGGCGGCGGTGGGCAGCGCCAGGCGGTGCAGATTCCGAACGGCCTCGCCGTGCAGGTGGTTTATCGCAGCGAGAATGCGCAAGGCGAAATGCGTCTGGGCGACGCGTGGCGCGTGAAGCCGACCGACGAACTGCTCGCGGCATTGCGCGGCGAGTTTGCCGGCAGCTCGATCGAAATCGTTTATTGATTCGGCCCGCGCTGAAAGACGCGAGCCGCGACGGGAATTTGACGTCTGGTCGGCCCGCCCCGGCCACCTCTAGCGCCGCGTCTTTTCCCCCAGCCGCGCCAGCTTCAGAAACCGGTAGTACACCGTTTCCGCGTTGAACACCGCGATCATGAAGCCCGCGCGGCCGTCGAGAAATCCGCGCCGCAGCACATAGGTCCGCACAAAGGCCCATGCGCCACGCCCGAGCGCCTTGCCGAAACTGCCACGCTTGCCTGCCGCATGACGTTGCTGCGCACCCGCGCTCGAATACGCGTCGAGCTTGCGCAATACGCCCTCGAAGTCCTCGTAGGAATAGTGCATCAGCTTGCCGGTCAGCCGCTGCGACGGGGTGTCGAACACCAGGCGCTCGTGCACGAGGTCGTCGGAGAAACGCGCAGCGCCCCGTTTGAACAGGCGCGGAATCCAGTCGGGATACCAGCCGCTGTGATGAATCCAGTGGCCGCAAAAGCTCGACAACCTGTCCACCGCGTAGACGTCGGCGGTGGGCGCCGTGAGCGCCGCGCGGATCGCCGCGGCGAGTTCCGGCGAAACGATTTCGTCGGCGTCGATCGAGAGAATCCAGCTGGTGGTGAGCGCGTCCACCGCACGGTTTTTTTGTGGGCCGAAGCCCGGCCAGTCGGTTTGCTCGAGCACGCGCGCGCCGTGTGCCCGGGCGATGTCAGCGGTCCCGTCGGTGCTGCCGCCGTCGATTACGACGATCTGATCGGCGAAGGCCACGGCCTGCAGGCATTCGGCCAGTCGCGCCGCCGCGTTTTTGGTGATGATGGCGACGCCGAGGGTGGTTTCTTGCATACCTGAATTGCGTGGAGGGTGCAGGGGGAGGGAACGAGTCGCGCAAGTATACAACCCGCCCGATCCATATCCCCGGCCGCCATCCCCAACCGTTTACAATGCATTTTTTTGATATTCCACGCGTCAGGCATTCCGCGCGGCGGTCATCCGCCCGTTGTGCGGATGCTGTTCCGCATTCTCAGAGGATTCCTTGAGCGCGAAGCCAACGTTAAGCAAACCCCTCGGTTCAGGTGAAGCATCGTCGCCCGCAGTCGTCTTTCGACGCCTGTGGCCGTATATCAAGCCGCTGATGTGGGTGGTGGTCGGCGCAATCGTCGCAATGGCCGTGAGCGCCGGCACCGACGCAGCGATTCCCGCGTTGCTCAAGCCGCTGCTGGACAAGGGCTTCGGCACGCATGCAAGCGACAACGCCAAATGGTTCGTGCCGGTCGCGGTCATCGGCCTTGCGCTGATTCGCGGCGTGTCGCAATACGCATCCGGCTATCTGCTCGCCTACGTGTCGAACAAGATCCTGCTCGAACTGCGGCTGAAGATGTTCAATCGCATGATCCACACGAGCGTGGCGTTCTTCCAGCGCGAAACCGCGAGCACGGTGATCAACGCGATCGTCTTCGAGGTGAACCAGATTCTCAACGTGCTGTTGAGCGTGATGGTCACGCTGGTGCGCGATTCGCTGACAGTCGTCTTCCTGCTTGGTTATCTGTTCTATTTGAACTGGCGCCTGACGCTGATCGTCGCGGTGCTGCTGCCGGGAATCGGCTGGCTGGTCGGCAAGATCAACCGCCGTTTGCGGCGCCTGAATCGCGAGCATCAACTGCTGACCAACGAACTGTCGTACATCGTCGAAGAGACAGTGGGTGGCTACAAGGTCGTCAAGGTGCACAACGGCGAACAGTACGAGACCGACCGCTTCACGGCGATGAGCAAGCGTCTGCGCGGCTACGCCATGCGCATGACGGTCTCCGGCGGCCTTGCGCAACCGTTGACGCAGTTCCTCTCGTCGATTGCGCTTGCGGTGGTGATCACCATCGCGGTGGTGCAGTCGTCGTCGGATCAGACCACGGTCGGCGGGTTTGTCGCCTTCGTTACGTCCATGCTGCTGATCATCTCGCCGCTCAAGCATCTGATGGACGTGAACCAGCCACTGCAGCGCGGCATGACGGCGTGCGAACTGATTTTCGGGCTGATCGACGAGCCGTCCGAACCGGAGGGCGGCGGCAAGCCGCTCGAGCGCGCCCGCGGCGAAGTAGAATTCCGCGACGTCTCGTTCACGTACGGCAGCAACGCCACGCATAACCGCCACACGCTCGACCGCGTGTCGTTCAAGGTGGCGCCGGGTGAGATGGTCGCGCTCGCGGGCCCGTCAGGCAGCGGCAAGACCACGCTCGTCAATCTGCTGCCGCGCTTTTTCGATCCGACCGGCGGCGAGATTCTGGTCGACGGCGTCGCGCTGCCGGAATATGACCTGCACGCGCTGCGCAGCCAGATCGCAATGGTGAGCCAGGACGTCGTGCTGTTCAACGACACGGTGGCCAACAACGTCGCTTATGGCCAGACGGCCGACCGTGACAAGGTCAAGGCGGCGCTGCACGCTGCCAACTTGTGGGACACCGTCGAGGCGATGCCCAACGGCATCGATACGTTGGTGGGCGACAACGGCATGATGCTGTCGGGCGGCCAACGCCAGCGTCTGGCGATTGCGCGCGCAATCTACAAAAATGCGCCGATCCTGATTCTCGACGAAGCCACTTCGGCGCTGGATTCGGAATCCGAGCGTCACGTGCAGGCCGCTCTGGAAACCTTGATGAAGGGCCGTACCACGCTCGTGATCGCACACCGTTTGTCGACCATCGAACGGGCCGACCGGATTCTGGTGATGGAAGCGGGGCGGATCGTCGAACGCGGCAGCCATCGCGAACTGCTGACGCAAAATGGGCTGTACGCCCATTTGCACCGCATCCAGTTTCAGCAGGACGCAGCCTGATCAGCCCAACTTTCCGCATGCCGCGACAACCAGCCGGATGGCGCCCCTTCCAGGCGCTTTCCGGCCGCGCCAGCTGACACAGGCTCGCGGCATTTCTCGCGAGCTTCGTCTCCTTCGCTTACAACCGCTTGTCTACCGGGGCTTTTAGCCCATTTTTGGGATGGTGTTGTGTTTTCGTCTTATTTTGTTGCACTTTTTTTACAGTAAACGCATGCTGACGACCGACGACCCTATTCCGCAGAGGAAAACCTCCTGGCGATGAATCACGACGATCCCATCAGCAAACCACTGGTTTCGATTGCGCTTGCAACCTATAACGGCCGCACTTATCTGCCCGAGCTTCTGGCTTCGCTGGAAGCGCAAAGCTGGCCGAATCTCGAGGTGGTGGTATCCGACGACGCTTCCACCGACGGCACGCCCGAACTATTGGCCGCGTACGCCGGCCGCGTGCAGGTTCGGCTGATGCCACGTGCCGAGCGGGTCGGCATTGTGCGCAATTTCGAGCGTGCGCTGGCGGGCTGCCGCGGGGAGTACGTCGCACTGGCGGATCAGGACGACGTCTGGGCGCCCGAAAAACTCTCCGACCTGATGCACGAATTGCAAGCCGTGGAAAAGGCTCGCGGCGTCGCCACACCGGCGCTGGCATTCTGCGACATCGAATTGGTGGATGCGAGGCTGTGCCGTCTGTCGAAGTCGCTCTTCGATATCACCGCCAAGTCGTGCCGCGCCGAGCGTCTGCGGGATTTTCTGCTGAGCAACCATATCCCAGGCTGCGCGATGCTGGTCAACCGCGCCGCGCTGAAGCGCGCGCTGCCGTTCCCCGCCGGTATCGTGATGCACGACTGGTGGCTGGCCATGGTGGTGGCATCGTTCGGCGAGATCCATCACGTGGCGGCGCCGCATCTGAAATATCGCCAGCACGACAGCAACGCGGTTGGCGCGAGTGCGACCAATCAGCGGTCGGCGGCCGGTGCGCGCGACGAATGCAAGCTCGCGGCGGCCGAGCGGCGCGGCGCCAGCAAACGGCGTCAGATCGAGGGCATCGCGGATCAGATTCAATTGTTCGGGCGGCGTTTCGGCGCTGAACTGCCGCTCGATGCGCGCGACGATATGAACGCGTTCTCGCGCGGCATCGAAAACTGGCGCGGCGCGCTCGAATTCGTGCTGCTCAGCCACACCGGCGAGACCTTCTTGCGGGCGATGAAGATGATGCGGCGCTTGCGCAAGAGTCTGCTGAGCTTCGGTGTCGAGGCGCAGCAGCCGTTCGCCCGGCGCTTGCGCGGGCGGCGCAGCGCCTCCTGAAGCGCCTTGCGGCCGGCGGTTTCAGCGGCCGTTTTTGCGCACGATCCGCTTGAGCCAGATGCCCGGCGCGTAGAGCGCCGGACATGTCGCATACAGAAACATGCGCATGCGTAACCCGAGCTTGACGTTGGGACTGCGCGTAAGCAGCCCGATTCGTTCTCCGGGACTGCCCGCTTCGAACATCGCGTGAATGAATTGCTCGCGCGCGAGCTTGGACGCCAGCGCCGTGCGCATGCGTTCGCCCACACCGCCGGTCTCGGCGTCGCGCTGTAACTGTGCGAGTTCCGCCAGTCCATGGCGATTGCTTTGGCGCATGCGCGCAATCAACTCATCTACCGATCGATACCGGCGTTTGCGCGACAGTCCGCCGCGCCGGTAGCGCACCAGCGGTTCGCGCAGACTCGCGGCGCCGCCCGACAGGATCGCGCGCAACACCATGATCTGATCTTCCGCGGCGGCGCCCGGCAGCATGGGGCCGAAGCGCTCGAACAACCGGCGCGACCATGTATGCGCGGCGCCGATGAGCCACGGGCGGCCGGCGAGCCAGTCGTCGAAACTGCGATAGGTGTCGAGTTCGGTCGGCGACATGCGTTCGTGGACGTTGCCGGCTTCGTCCATGTCCGCGAGGTCGGTGGCGATCAGATCCGGGCGGCGATCATGGGCGAGCCAGAAATCGACCACCCGCTCACAGCGGTTCGGCACGGACATGTCGTCGCCCGCGGCCACGAACAGCAGTTCGCCGTCAGCCAGTTGCGCGATTTGCGATAGATGCGCGCTGATGCCCCGGTTGGCCGCGTTGCGGCGTGCGATCACTTTGTGTGGGCCGCTGTAGCCGGCGATCGCGGCTTTGATCGCGGCGAACGTGGCGTCGCTGGAGGCGTCGTCCGAGATGATGATTTCGAGCGGCGTATAGGTTTGCGCGAGGGCGCTCCGCACGGCGTCGGCGATCTGCTTTTCCTGGTTGTAGGCGATCAGCAGGATCGATACGAGCGGGCGGTCAGTGTCTGACGCTGCGGATTCGGGGCTGGTCGACGGGCTAGCGGTCATGGAATAGGGTCGGGTGCGGTTGCGCTAGATTCTAATCGGTGACGGGTGGGCAACGTCATGTAGCCCGCCAGGCCCATCCTTTACAATTGCCGCTGCCCTGAAAACCAGTCCGCACGGTCCTCTACCGCGCGGGCGCTTCACAGAGAACCGATCCTTGTCCGATCCGACCCGGCGTCCTGTCACCGACATCGCCCTGACCGCCCAGGCGCTGAAAAACAGTGGTGGCGCCGAACGCTACACGCGCGACGTGATTGCCGGCTTGCATCGAATGGGCCTGCGTCCCACGTTGTTCGCCCGTGAGATCGACCGCGCGCTGCCTGAGGCGGCGTGGGTCGACGCCCAGCCGCTCAATGTCCGCTGGGCGCCGCGCAAGCTTCGCAATCTCGCGTTCGACTGGCGCCTCAAGCAACGGCTGAAACGGCACCGTCCGGCGTGCGTTTTCTCGATCAATCACTCCACGCATGCCGACGTCGCGTTGTGCGGCGGCACGCATCCGGGTTCGCTCGAAGCCGCCGGCCGCACCGCGCGCCGTAGCGACCAATGGCAAATCGATATGGAGCGGCGCGTCTATTCACAGGCGCGTACGATCGTCGCGCATTCGCAACTGATGAGCCGCGAGTTGCAACGTTTTTACGGCGTGCCGGCCGAGCGCATCGACGTCCTCTATCCCCCCGTGGACACCGCGCGTTTTCAGCCGCTGAACGACGCAGAGCGAGCCGCGGTGCGCCGCCAGTTCGGTCTGCCCGAGGACCGCGTGATTTTCGTGTTTTCGTCGACCAGTCACGAACGCAAAGGCTACCCTTTGCTGGAAGCGTTTTTTGCCCAAACCACGCTGCCGGTTTGCCTTGTGGTGGCCGGCCGGCCGGTACCGAAAACCAGCGACACGATTCGCTATGTCGGGTACTGCAAGGAGATCGAAAAACTGTTCGCCGCAGCCGACTTTACCGTGGTGGCGTCGGCATACGAGCCGTTCGGTCTGGTGGGTGTGGAGTCGGTGATGTGCGGCACGCCGCTGGTGATCGCCGACAACGTCGGATCGGCGGAGACCGTGACCGGGGCGGCGAAGATCGAGTTTTCGCGGCAGTCGGCGGGGAGCTTCGAGCGCGCCATTCAGGCCGCGATGGCGCGTGTGCGGGACGGCGACGCACGTATTGCCGAGCCGCTGAAGAGTCTGGTCTACAACCCGAGCGTCGACGCTCACGTCGCCGCGCTCTACGAACGGTTTACGCGCTCAGGCCTGTAGTGGTTTGACGGGCGGCGCGTGTCGCTGCCGGTTGCGCCGTCGCCAATTCGCGCTTGCGCGAATCGATCACCGCGAGAAACGTAGCGACTAGCAGCGCGAGCAGCACGGTGACCATGATCGGCACGAGAACGTCGATGGTCAGTCCGAAAATCACCGTGCTGGTGGCAACCGCCAACCCCGCATAGGACGCCGCGCGAATCGCCGGATCGCTCGACAGCCGGTGACGCCAGAAGTACACGGAGATGCCGTAGTAGAACAACAGCAGACATATCACGCCGATTGCGCCCATCTCGGCAAGCGTCGAGAAAAAGTCGCTATGGGCGCGCTCGTTGACGATCTCGGTCTTCACTTCGCCACGCTTCGCGAGCAGTCCCAGTTCGTCCACCAGACGCCCCTTGCCGACGCCGAACACCGGATGATGCGTAAAGATCAGGCCGGACGCATTCCACAACTGAAAGCGCAGGCCGACCGATGTGTAGTCTTCGCCCTGATGCATCATCGACACGTCGTTGGTCACTTCGCCGAGACGCTTCTGAATTCGTTCGGTCGACAGCAGCGCACCCGCGGCGATCACGATCGCCAGCGTCGTGATCAGGAGACGCTTCTTGTGCGTGTACCACTGATACTGCATGCCGAGCAGCACGACGAACACGGGCACGGCCAGCCAGCCGCCGCGGCTGCCCGACAGATAGGACGCGTAGCCGCCGCCCACCAGCGCCAGCAACCGTAGCCCGAAGACGAATCCGTTACGCGGCTTGTCCCAGCCCAACGTGAAAACCGACAGAAAACCGAGCAGCAGCGCGGTGTCGCCGAACGGTATCGCATTCGTATAGGAATTATTCAGACGATTCGCATCCGTCCAGCCGCCAGGGGGTTGATCCATGAGCGCCCAGGCGCCGACTGCCAACGCGCCGGCGGCACACCCCCAGCCGATCACGCGCAGATGCCTGGACGGCAACTGCCGCAGCAGCAGAAAGACCGGCAGGGCAAGCACGAAGCGCGACAATGCGTCGAATTGACGTGGCAGCCAGTAGCCGAACAGCGCCTGCTGGACGGCGATGGCTACGACGAATGCCAGCATGCCGATCGTGAACCAGCGGTAAGTGCGCAGGCCGGAGAAATAGCCCGGCATGCGCCGGTTGGCCACGGCGGCGCCGAGCGCCAGCGCGAGAATTGCAAAGAAGCAGTAGCCCGTGCCGCCGCGCCACACGAGATTGACCGCGGGCGCGAAAAACAGCAGGGCTGTGCTGAGCCAGACCAGACTGGGAGCAAAAATCATAGGGCAACAATATGTAAGAACACTACCGTTCCGGTGGTGGAATTGCTATGGCCGGACCCTTGGGTGCATTTTTAAGACGGTAGAGCGATCGCGATTATAACCGTGCGATCCCTTGCGGAATGCTTGCTGAAGCACACAGTCAGTCACGCGTCGACGGAGGTGCCGCAACCGCTGTCGCGTTGCACGGAAGGTCTTGCTCAAAGACGGCCATCATGGCTGGCGGACCAGGTATTTGTCGTATGAGCGGGTGGCGGCGGTACAATCCCCGGCGAAACAGATGGGCGATGCTGTCTGGTTGTCTGGGCGGCCGCGGGTTTCCAAGGCGTCCGCAGGCATTCATGCCGACGGCGGCCGACAGCGATTCTTCAACGCCGCACCCGGTGATATTGCCGGCACGGTGGCCATTTAATTGCACTGCACCACACCGGATTGCCAATGCGGAGTTGCACCGCGCTCGCGCCGACAGCAAGCTCAACGGACCGAATCGATGTTCACAATCATCATCCCGACCTGGAATAATCTGCCTTACCTGCAGCTCGTGATCGAGAGCTTGCGGCGTCATTCCACGCACGCGCATCAGATCATCGTGCACGTGAACGACGGCTCGGACGGCACCCTGGACTGGGTGCGCGGCGAGGGTATCGAACATACCGCGTCGCCCGGCAATATCGGCATCTGTCATGCGGTCAATATCGCGGCGGCGCGCGCCACGCAGGACTACATCGTCTACATGAACGACGACATGTACTGCTGCCCCGGCTGGGACGACGCGCTCGTCAAGCGTCTTGCGCAGATGCCGGCCGACAATCTGTTCATGCTGTCCGGCACGATGGTCGAGCCGGTCGACTCCGGCAATCCGTGCGTCGTCGTGCAGAACTTCGGCCGCGATGTGAAAAGTTTCCGCGCCGACGAACTGGTGGCCGCCACGCCGAAACTCGTGCGCGCCGACTGGCGCGGCGCCACATGGCCGCCCACGCTCGTGCATCGCGACTGGTGGTACAAGCTGGGCGGCTATAGCAGCGAATTGAGCCCCGGCATGAGCAGCGACAACGACTTCTCGATGAAGCTCTGGGACGCCGGTTGCCGGGTGTTTCTCGGCGTCGGCGACAGCCTCGTTTATCACTTCCAGCAGAAGAGCACCGGCAAGGTCGTCAAGAACGATGGGCGCCGCCAGTTCCTGAACAAGTGGGGCATGACGCAAGCCACTTTCGATCGTTATTTTCTGCGCCGCGGCACGGCGGTGGAAGGCGGCCAGGCGGTCAGCGAACCTGAACGGACCGGCCGCTTGCGCCGCGCGCTGCTCAAGTCGCGCATCAAGCGGGCGTTCGGTTAAGGGCATGGGCGCAGGCGCGCGCTTTTGCGTACTCTTTGCGTACGTTACACGCCGCCCGTCACCAGCGGCAGCACCGTCAGATCCGGGTGCGTGCCTTCGACGATGCTGCGCCCCACGTGCACCCCTTCGTAGAGCGCTTCATCCTTGCCCGTGAAGCTCTCCTCGCCGTCCGCATGGAACGGCACCGCATGCCCGGGAATGGTCGGGTCGGCGCCTGGATGACACACGTAGCCGACATACGTGTAGCGGTTATCCTGCACGGCTGACGGCCTCGTTTCGTCGGGCGGGTTTTTCAGGAACGGCGCCACGTGAATTTCGAAGCCCTCGTACTCCACCATCTGCCAGGGTGCGGTTTCATCGGCCATGGCCGCCTCCGTCCAAGTCGCGTGTTTCTTGGAAAGTCTAGGTGATTTGAACGTAAAGCGCGCCCCAGGACTAATGCGGCTAAACCACTACGGCTTGATCGCCCCGAACTGTTCGAGCGGCGTCAGCTTGAATCGGTCTGTTGCTAGAAAGGTTTCGGGTTTTATCTGAACACGGCTGTTGCGAAGGCACCGCTTCGGCGCCGCGAGCACTCAGGCATCTGACGACGTCATCTTCGCCGGGTCATATAGAATGACGCGCTTTGCCCGTACAAGACCCCGCCCATGTGGTTCAAAAACCTCCAGTTGCACCGCCTTCCCGCTCCGTGGTCCGTCACCCCTGAACAGATGGAGAAATGGCTCGCGCCGCACGCGTTCGCGCCCGGCAACAGCGTCGAGATGCAAAGCCACGGTTGGGCGTCGCCGCGCGACAACGACTCGCTGGTGTATTCGCTCAACGCTCAGATGCTGCTGGTGTTCCGCACCGAAAAGAAGCTGCTGCCGGCTTCGGTCGTCACGCAATTCACCAAGGCACGCGCGCTCGAACTCGAAGAACAACAGGGCTTCAAACCCGGCCGCAAGCAGATGCGGGAGATCAAGGAGCAGGTCACCGACGACCTGCTGCCGCGCGCCTTCAGCATTCGCCGCGATACGCGGGTGTGGATCGATACCAGGAACGGCTGGCTCGTGATCGATGCGGGCTCGCAAGCGGTCGCCGACGAAGTGCGCGGTCTGCTGGTGAAGTCGATCGATCAATTGCCGCTCGGCACCGTGCGCGTCACGCAGTCGCCGGTTGCGGCGATGACTGAATGGCTGCTTTCCGGCGAAGGTCCGGCGGGCTTCACACTCGACCAGGACACCGAACTGCGCTCGCCGACCGAAGGCAACGCGACGGTGCGCTATGTCGGACATACTTTGGATGCCGAAGATATGCGCCGTCATATCGAAGCCGGCAAGCAATGCATGCGTCTGGCGATGACGTGGAACGACCGCGTGTCGTTCGTGCTGACGCCCTCGCTCACGATCAAGCGGATCGCGCCGCTCGATGTCCTCAAGGAAGCGAGCGACCCGACCGCGCAGAACGACGATGAGCGCTTCGATTCCGATCTCACGCTGATGACTGCGGAACTCGATCGCATGCTGAACGATCTGCTCGACGCGCTGGGCGGCGAGCAGGGCGAGGCGATGCCGCAAGCCGCGGCTGCCTGAGTCGAGCAAAGCGCGTCGATATATATGCTGCCGCAACGAAGCGGCTTGCATAGGGCCGGAATCTCGCAGGACGCCCAGGCCCTTCCTGAACGCATCGACAGGCGCGGACACAGTCTCGTGCCCGCGCGCGTCCCCAGCTCCGTGAATATGGTTAAGATTACGACCTGAAAGGCGCATCATTCACCGGGGGCTCGCGATGGTTCGACTGGTCATGATTCTGCTGGGTGTCGATTATCTGCGCACGCGCTGGCGCTCGTTGCAACGGATCGGCTGGGCGAGCCTGGCGCTAGGCGTGGTCGTGTTCATCGACGCGCTCGACAGCGCGCTCTATTTTCCGATCACACTGTTTGCATCGTTGCTGCTGCTCGAAGGGCTCGCCACGCTGGCGGTCGCCTGGACCGGCATGGGCGGCCAACGCGTGCTGCGCTATGTGAAGGGCCTCGCATTCTGCTTCGCGGCGGCGCTGATCCTCGTTGGCCATCATCACGGCAACTTCATTCTGTCGATGATCTTCGGCACGCTCTTTCTGGCCGACGGCCTGTTGCAGATCGTCTCGGCGAAGGTCGTTCGCTATCGCACATGGCGGCTCGCGATGATCGGCGGCGGCGTTGAAATCGCGCTGGCGGTTTTCTTCTATCAGCCGTATCCAACGCACTATGTGGGCACGGTGCCGTATTGTCTCGGCCTTGGGCTGATATTCGGCGGCTGGAACATGATCTTGCTGAGCACGCGTGTGCGGCGTCTTGCGTCGAATCCCGCGGTCGCTTCGGCTGATGCAAGCGCGAACGCCGCAAGCGGGGACGCCGCACGCGCGGATGCCGCCAGTTCCGCGGCGAGCGCGGTGGCGCCTGGGCGGTTGGGCGCCGTCGAGTGGGACGGGCCGCCCGCCGCCGATGAAGACGCATTGACCGTCCATGTGTGGACGCCGGTCGGTTCGGCAAAGGGCGAGGCGCGGCGGCAGCTGATCGTCGACCGCTATATCGCGGCGGTGGATCGCAACGGCGTGATCTCAACCGGCCACGCCGCGCTCGAATCGCCTGAAGGCATCTATATCAGCTTGTATCCGGGCGTCGAGATCGATCGTTCGCCTGACGATTTCGCGCGGCTCCTGCGCGCGACGCGCGAGAACGACGTGCCCGGCCTGTTCCAGCCCGATTACCCGACCGAATCGAAAGCATGGTGTCCGTCGACGGTTCAGGTGCGCATACGCAATTACGACCCGGCGCGCCTGCGCCGCTTCTGGGACACCTATCGTCAGGACACGACCTACAACCTCACGTATCGCAATTGTTCGAGCAGCGTCTCGCGCGCACTGGAAGCGGCGATCGAAGGGGCGTCGGCGCGCGTGTGGGGCGAGCTTGGCGGCTGGCGGCCATTTTTGCGAGTGATTACGACGCCGGAATTGTGGGTGGCCGCGCAATTGCGCAAACGCGCCGCGACGATGGCGTGGACGCCCGGCCTCACGCTCGACTATGCCCGCGCGCTCAGCATGCTCGCCGACCCGCGTCCGTCGGGCTGGGTGAAGATGGCGCGCCTCGCTTTACGCAGAATGCTGCGTTCACGGCAGCAATGGCGCGAGGAAGCGCGCACGGCCTCACACGACACCGCGAGCGGACCTGCCGCGGGCGCGGTGCGTGATTGATCGGCTGATAGGCCGCGATCCGCGTGCGATACCTCGGGACCAAGGGCTCGGCCTGCGTCCGCACCACATCATGACCATTACACGGCACTGATCCTCGCCAGAGGCAGATGCGCCGCATTTTCTTCAAGAGTTGTCACAACTCGTCTATCCCAAATTAATTCCGTTGACCTGACGATTTTTAGCTGGTCAATTAGCAGGTTGACAGTTGACGCTGCGTCGCTGCGAATGAGTGGGGGAGACTATGAAAAATCACCTTGATAACCACACGGGGATCTACCGGAAACCCGAGCGCACCGTCGAAATAAGCGGCGCCGCACTCCCCCGCTGGACACCGCCAGAAAACTGCCGCTGCCGGAAGATAGTGGCCCCGGCATCCCTGTCCGCTCAAGCTGCCGCACGGGCGGACGCTGAGCCGGGATCACGACGGATCGGGGTGAGACGGTGCCGGTATTTACGTCTTCCGCGCAACCCGTCCAGTGCACGTGGCTGATTCACGCAAGACACTGCAAACCGAGGCAGGGTATCCGGTCGGCGGGGGCGCGGATATTTTTTCAGATCATGTGGATAGTTGAGAGGATGGCTGAACATGGCAACACCGGTAGCACCCTTTGATTCGACTGTAACCGTCAAGGAAGAAACCCCAAAATATGCCCGGTTGCCCGATCAGGGCATGGGCTATCTGGAAGAGAAAATCCGCTCGGCGCTGTGGAGGCCTGACATCAGCCTGCGGGTGCAGAAAAGCGATGGGCTGGTGGGCGTCAGTCTGCTCAAGCAGCTCGCGATGAGTGCCGAAATCCGGTGGGATGAAGAAGATAAGGATTACTACTTCAGATACAAGGCGGAAGTGTCGTTCGATATGCGGCCGTTTAGCGCTCAAGAAGAACCGCCCATACCATTTCTCAGCACATCGGACGGCACCGATGATGCAGGGCGACGCCACACCTTCAATCCGTTTCCCCTGCGAGGGGCGGTAAAGGGTGATATGCGCCGCCCGGATATCATCATCGTGGATAACGCGGCCAACCGGTGGCCGGGGCGGGGCACAATCGATCAGGATGGACGGACCCAGACGCCGAACCTGCTGCGGTTGGTCGAGGTCAAGTTTCCTGGAGACGATTGGGGCAAAGGGCAGGAAGAAGATTATTTGGCCATTGCGGGTCACATCAAGCACATGACCGTGCTGAATGTGGAAGGCGGCAATCAGCGTTCGAAGGAGCTGGCCGAATCCGCTGTCGAGGCGGCATTTCTGGGCTGGCTCGCGGGCAAGAGGCGCCTGCGGGCACGCATTCGCGCAAGAAAGCCGATTCCGCAACCGGCATGGTTCGAAGCCTGGAGCGCGCTGGAAACAGCGGCTGATTCGTCTGAGAACAGGGTCGCTGCCCTATGGGATACCACCAGGCAGGGGGTGCGCCAACTTTCTGACGAAACCCAGACGTGGCTGTACGAGAGCGCGGGCTGGCTGTTCGAGAAGGGCCGATGGGTCGCTGATATGTCGGGTCAGACGTGGCGCTACGTTGATGAAAAAAGCCACGCGCTCTGGCGTTACACGACGGCGGAGCTTCTGAAAGGCTGGCAACAGATCCGTAGACAGACTGATCTCGTGGCAGCGCAGCTCAAACAGATCGACTGGGGGCATGTCCTGATTACCGCCGTCGGGGGCGTAGCAACTGTTGTGCTGCTGGTTGCCGGAGTGGCGGTTGTCGTGGTGCTGGCCGAGGTGCTGGTCGGCATGCTGGCTGCGCTGGTGGCGATCGCAGCAACGGCAGGCGGGGCCGTACTGCTTGCCGAGCTCGCCTAGCCTTTGATCCTGAACTTAACGACTTACAAACGGATTGAATGATGAGTACTAGTGCATCATCAAAACCGGTGCTGACACCGGAAGAAGCCCTGAAGCGCTATCGTGAAGAACTGTGTCTGCACGACAGGCAGGGACGGCTCGTGGTACTGCCCGGTGTGATCGGCACGGTGTTTTTCCGCGGCGGTTCGGCGCTGGAAGTGCGCAAGAGCATCCTGGCCTGCTTTGACCGCTTCGCGGAACTCTTTGGCGAATACCTGAAGGGCGGAAGGGGACCGGAGGGAACGGGCAACTTTGGCCGCAGGATGCGTCCAGGAGTCGAGGCGATCCGTCGCGCCATTGTCGAGACGCCGCCTTATGAAAAACTGGAAGCCGTGCGATCCAGCGAGGCCGATCCGGACGCCGCAGCAGCTTATCAAATTGAAACATTAACCAGTCGTGCATTGGCACAGGACTACCGGATGCCTGGCAGCAGTCTCGTTCACAAGAAGGGAACCGACCGGGGCATGTCCTATCTGAAATTCTGGATGCCAATGGACTTTATCGCCACCCAGCAAGGCGTCAAGCAGTACGAGGCATTCCTGACGTTCGTCTGCAGGCAGCTTCCGGTCTGTGGCGGCTATGGTGGCCTGTCGGCCATCCTGCCATGCAACTTCCATCCTCACCTGTCGCAGGAATGGGT
>NZ_JAXDPY010000652.1:0-17201 GCF_034668105.1 Paraburkholderia sp.
TGCCGATAACTATCCATAGGGTTCACTATGCTCGACACTTCCGACTCGACCTGGGCCCGTAACCGATGAGCCAACCAAGAATTTTTCCGCTCGGCGACGCCGCGCTCGTCTGCGAGGCGCCCCCGCCTGCCACGCTCGATTGCCAGCGGCGCGTGTGGGCCGCCGCGGAGGCCGCGCGCGACTGGCCGCATGTGCTGGAAGTCGTGCCGGGCATGAACAATCTGACACTCGTATTCGATCCGCTCGAAGCCGACCGCGAAGCGCTTGAGCGCCAGTTGCAAGCGGCCTGGAGCGCGTCGAGCGAGGTGCGCGCACTCGGCCGTGAAGTCGAAATCCCGGTGCAATACGGCGGCGAATTCGGCCCGGATCTGCAAGAGGTCGCCAATCACACCGGCCTGAGCGTGCGCGAAGTCGTGCAACGTCATGCAGGCGGCGAATATGTGGTGTTTTTCCTCGGCTTCCAGCCGGGCTTTGCCTATATGGGCGGGCTTGACCAGGCGCTGCACACGCCGCGCCGTTCTTCGCCGCGGCTCGAAGTGCCGGCCGGTTCGGTCGGCATCGGCGGTGAGCAGACCGGCATTTATCCGGCGACCTCGCCCGGTGGCTGGCAGTTGATCGGCCGCACCGAGCTGCCGCTGTTCGATCCGGCGCGCCGTCCGCCCACGCTGTTGCAACCGGGCGACCGGGTGCGTTTCACCGTCGCGGGGATACACGCATGATCGATGTGATTCGCGCGGGCCTTCTGACCACGATTCAGGATCTCGGCCGCCACGGCTACCGCCACCTCGGCGTCGCGATGGGTGGCGCGCTCGACCGTCTGTCGCTCGAAGTCGGCAACCGGCTGGTCGGCAACCGGCCCGATGCGGCCGGCCTCGAAATTACCTTCGGCCCAACCGTGCTGCGCTTTCTGCGCGCCACTCGCGTGGCCATCACCGGCACCGAATTCGGCGCGACGCTCGACGGCAAGCCGGTCTATTCATGGTGGAGCCTGCCGGTGCAGGCCGGCCAGGAGCTGGTGCTGAACGCGGCCAAGCGCGGTATGCGCGGCTATGTGTGCATCGCGGGGGGCATCGACGTTTTGCCGATGCTCGGCTCGCGCAGCACCGATCTCGCCGGCCAGTTTGGCGGACTCGGCGGCCGCGCGCTGCGCGACGGCGACCGTTTGCCGGTCGGCGCGCCGCCGCAACGCGGCCACCTGGGCTTTACCCCCGACGCGCCGGAGTTCGGCGTGAAGGCGCCCGCCTGGTGCAAGTTCGTGCTGGTTCACGAGCCGCTGCGGCGCGGCCGGCATCCGTCCGGCGTCCCGTGGGCCGTGCCGATCCGTGTGTTGCAAGGCCCCGAATACGGCAGTTTCACTGCAGCAGCGCACGAATCGTTCTGGTCCGATGAATGGCTGGTCACGCCAAACAGCAACCGCATGGGCTACCGGCTTTCCGGCGCTGAATTGAAGCGCACCCAGAAAAGCGATCTGCTGTCGCACGCGGTGCTGCCCGGCACGATTCAGGTGCCGCCGAACGGCCAGCCGATCGTGCTGATGAGCGATGCGCAAACCACCGGCGGCTATCCGAAGATCGGCGCTGTGATCCAGGCCGACATGTGGAAGCTCGCGCAGGTTCGCCTGAATGCCGCCATCCGCTTCATCCCGACGACGCCCTACGAGGCGCGTCAGGCTTTGCTGGAAGAACGCACGTATTTGCGGCAGATCGATGCCGCGATCGCCATGCATGAAGAACGCTGCGCGCGCCAGCTGGCGGTCGCAGCGCAGTAATTAACGAGCGCCTCCAAACCAGGCGCTTCTCGCCAGGCCCCCCGGGCGCGCTCCCATGGGATCTCCTGCGGAGCGGAAAACTTTGGGCGGTCCGGCGTTTTCTTGAGCGTAGAGGAACACTATGGAAATCGATTTGAACGCCGACCTCGGCGAAGGTTGCGGCTCCGACGAGGCGCTGCTCGATCTGGTCAGTTCGGCGAACATTGCGTGCGGCTGGCATGCAGGCGGCGCCAACGCCATGCGCGATTGCGTGCGCTGGGCGGTGGAAAAAGGCGTGTCGATCGGCGCGCATCCGAGCTTTAACGATCCGGAAAATTTCGGCCGCAAGGAAATGGACTTGCCCGCCGGCGACATTTACGCAGGCGTGCTCTATCAGCTCGGCGCACTGTCGGCGATCGCTCAGGCGGAGGGCGGGCGCATCGCGCACGTCAAGCCGCATGGCGCGCTCTACAACCAGGCTGCGCGCGACGCGAAAATCGCCGAAGCGATTGTCTCGGCGGTCCACGACTTCGACCCGTCGGTGGCGGTGTTCGCGCTCGCCAATAGCGGACTCGTGACGGCGGCTCGCGAAGCGGGCCTGACTGCCGTCGAAGAAGTATTCGCCGACCGCGGCTATCGGGCCGATGGTTCGCTGGTGCCGCGCAAGGAGCCGGGCGCGCTACTCGATGACGAAGACGTGGTGCTGGAACGCACGCTCGCAATGGTGCGCGAGCGCCGGGTCCAGGCAGTCGACGGGCAGTGGGTACCGCTCAACGCGCAAACCATCTGCCTGCACGGCGACGGCCCGCACGCGCTGGCATTCGCACGACGGATTCGCGGCGCGCTACAGGATGCCGGCATTGAAGTTCACGCGGCCGGCGCCGCGCGAGTCTGATTCGCGCGTCGACTGCAACCCAGTCGGAACGATTCAGTCGGTGCCAGACCCTCAACGCCCCGCTCCATGCGGGGCGTTTGCCAGCTACAGGATGGATTGCCGTACCGGCGGTTGAAAGAAGCGGTTCCAGTTGTAGTTGTAGTTGTAGTTGCAGGTTCAAGTGCAGGTGTAGTCGAAGCAACGCGGCCAGCAAGAGCCGCGGCAGCAAGACGGCGCGGGCTCCCTCGCGCCGGCCCACGTTAGCCGCCATAAGCGGCAAGGTTGCAACCCTGTTTGGAGATCCAGATGCAGACAACAGTCAGTCTATGGCCGCTCATTGGCGTGGCCGTCATCATCGTCGGCTTTTTATTACGGTTCAATCCGATGCTGATCGTGGCCGTCGCCGCGATCATCACCGGTCTGGCCGCGCACTTCCCGCCGGAAAAGATCCTCGCTGAAATCGGCACCGGCTTCATCAAGACCCGCAATATTCCGTTGATCATCCTGCTGCCGCTGGCCGTGATCGGTCTGCTGGAAAGACATGGTCTGCGCGAGCGCGCGCAAGCGTGGATCGGCGGCATCAAGGCCGCGACCGCGGGGCGTTTGCTGATCGTCTATCTGCTGGTGCGGGAGCTGACTGCGGCTGTCGGCCTGACCGGTCTCGGCGGTCATCCGCAGATGGTGCGTCCGCTGATTGCGCCGATGGCCGAAGGCGCGACTGAAACGCGTTTCGGCAAAATCAGCGATGCGGTGCGTTTCAAGCTGCGGGCTTTCTCCGCTGCGACCGACAACGTCGGTCTGTTCTTCGGTGAAGACATCTTCGTTGCGTTCGGCGCCATCGTGCTGATGACAACCTTCCTCAAGGAAGCCGGCATCGTTGTCGAACCGATCCACGTGGCCGTCTGGGGTATCCCCACTGCGATCTGTGCGTTCATCGTTCACGGCTTCCGACTATATCTGCTCGACCGCAGGCTCGAGCGCGAACTGCGCGGCAATGCCACAGCGAACACTGCTTCCGTTTCGCCGACGCAACCCGCCGCGGGAGATAAAGCATGACGTTCACGATTACCTATCTGTTCTGGCTGCTGGGCGTGGTGCTGCTCGTCATCGGCGGCATGATCGTCACGGACAAGGAGCACCCGCGCCGTTTCACCGCCGGCGGGTTCTGGATTCTTTACGCGCTGATCTTCCTGATCGGCGACAAAATCCCGGCTTCCGTGGTCGGCGTGCTGGTGATCGTGATGGCGCTGATTGCGGGCTTCGGCGGCGTGACCGCGGCCAGGCCGAAGCTACTGTCGCTCGAAGCACGCAAGGCGAGCGCCGTGCGTCTGGGCAACAAACTGTTCGTGCCCGCGCTGACGATTCCGGTCGTCACCGTGATCATTACGCTGTCTGCGAGCTACCTGGCTTTCGGCGGCGCACCGTTGATCGAGAAAGCCAATGTGACGCTGATCGGCTTCGGCATCGGTTGCGTGATCGCACTCGCGATTGCCTGCGTGCTGACGCGCGATACCGTCGGCCAGTCGATGAAAGAGGCACGCCGCCTCGTCGATGCATTGTCTTGGGCCGCGGTGCTGCCGCAGATGCTCGGCATGCTCGGCCTCGTGTTCTCGGACGCGGGCGTCGGCAAAGCGGTCGCTCACGTCACCACCGCGTACATCAGCCTCGACTACCGCTTTGTCGCGGTGGCCGTGTATTGCATCGGCATGGCGCTCTTCACGATGGTGATGGGCAACGGCTTCGCCGCGTTCCCGGTGATGACGGGCGGCGTCGGCGTGCCGATTCTGGTCGGCGTGTTTCACGGCAATCCGGCGGTGATGGTCGCGATCGGCATGTTCTGCGGCTACTGCGGCACGCTGATGACGCCAATGGCCGCGAATTTCAACATGGTGCCGGCCGCATTGCTCGAACTGCCGGATAAGAACGCGGTGATCAAGGTCCAGGTGCCCACCGCGCTGACCTTGCTGGTCGTGAACATCTTCCTGTTGAATTTCTTGATGTTCCTGTAGGGCTGTGAGCCAAGCCGTGTAGCAGATGCCGGCGCCGCGCAGAGATTTCGCGGTGCTGGTGCTATTTGCTTCAGCGCGTGGCAAATGGACGCCGCCGAATTCGGAGGCGTCCGATCGTCAGGAAAGGGGCCGGAACATAAGCTGATGGATGGTCTTCCCCATCCACATGCGCTGGCAGTGCGTGCAACCCACGCGGCCAGCACTTGCCAGCAGGTCCCTCATGGAACATCGATCTCAACCCGACAGCGCGCACACCGGCGCGCCACCGTCCGCTTACCTCACCTCGTTGATCGACGCCGCGCTCGAAGCACACCAGGCCGGCCGCCTCGATGCCGCCGAACCCTTCTATCGCGAAGCGCTTGCGCTCGATCCCTCGCATGCCAAAGCGCTGCATTATTTCGGCGTGCTGCAACATCAGCTGGGCGAGCATGGCTTCGCCGCCGAGTTGATGAGCGAGGCACTCAAGCTCGATCGTACCGACGCCGCCTGCTGGAGCAACCGTGGCCTCGTCGCCGCGGCACTCGGCCATCTCGGCGAAGCGATGATCTGCTATGACCAGGCGCTGCAGCTGCAGCCGGATTTCGCCGACGCGCGCAACAACTTCGGTGTCGCACTACAAGCGCAAGGCGCGCTCGAGGAAGCGATCGGGCAGTATCAATTGGCGTTAGCAGTGAATCCGTCGCTGGTCGACGCGCATCTGAACCTCGGCACGGCGCTGAGCAAGCTCGGTCGCTACGACGAGGCGCTCGCGTGCTATCAGACCGTCATCGCGCTCGATCCACAGTCGGCGGAAGCGCACTTCAACGCGGGGAATGCGTACAACGCGCAAGGCGACAATGCCGCCGCCATTGCAAGTTTCGAACGGGCACTGGCACTGCGCGGCAATTATGCCGAGGCGCACATCAATCTCGGCAGCCTGATCGGCAAGCTCGGCGACTACGCCGGCGCCGAATCGCAGTATCGGCGCGCGGTCGCACTGAAACCGAACCCAACGAATCTCGTTTGCCTCGGCGGATCGCTCGGCGCGCAGGGCCGGCTGGATGAAGAGGAAGGCTTCTACCGCCACGCGCTGGCACTCGATCCAGATTATGCGGATGCGCATCAGAACCTCGCGTGGCTGTTGCTCAAGCGCGGCGATTACAAGCACGGTTGGGCGGAGTTTGCGAAGCGCTGGCGCAAAAGCGACTATGAGGCGATCGCCGTGCCGGGTGTGGCCGAGTGGCATGGCGAGCCGCTCAATGGGCGTCGTCTGTTGCTGGTCGGCGAACAGGGGTTTGGCGACCACTTCCAGTTTCTGCGTTATGCGCGGGTGCTCGGGCAACTCGGCGCGACCGTCGATATCCGCGTGCGCGAGCCGCTGCTGCCGCTGGTGGAGCGTATCCCGGGCGTGCATCGCGCATTCAGCGGCAAACCTGCCGACCAATACGATTTCTGGGTGCCGATGATGAACGTGCCGTCGTGCGTAGGCACCGAACTGTCGACCATTCCCGCGGATGTGCCCTATGTGTTCGCCGACAAGGCAAAGGTCAAAACATGGCGCAAGCGGGTAGACGCAGCCGGCAAATCGAAACGCAAAGTAGGTCTGGTGTGGTCCGGCAGCCCGACGTTCGGCAATGATCGTTATCGCTCGATGACATTGGCCGATCTGGACAGGCTAAGCGACCTGCAAGATGTCGCGTGGTATGCGCTGCAGAAAGGTTCCGCGCACGATCAGTTGTCTCATGCGCCCGAAGCTTTCCGCGCTCATGATTTCACCGCCGATCTGCACAACTTCGACGACACCGCCGCACTCGTCATGAATCTCGACCTGGTGATCGCCGTGGACACCGGCGTGGCGCACCTGGCCGCCGCGCTGGGCAAGCCCGTATGGGTGCTGCTGCCTGCCAACTCGGACTGGCGTTGGCTCGAAGCGCGCAACGATTCACCGTGGTATCCGGCGATGAAATTATTTCGGCAAACGATGTTGGGCGATTGGACGCCAGTGGTGAAACGCGTGTCCGAAGAATTACGCGGCAGCAGTTTATAAAACCGACGCTGCGCGGATTTCGAACGTTTCTGCGCAACGCCTTCGTAACCGGTCATACGCAGGCAGAATGCCCCGGCACCGTACCTTAAGGACGCCGACGCTGCTGCGCCAGCATGTAAGCGCGCAACAACTTGTTGATGCGCGTCTGATAGCCCGCCCCCTGTTCCTTGAACCAGTTCAGCACGTCCGCATCCAGGCGCATCGTGACAGCCTGTTTCGGCGGAACGTGCAGTTCAGCGCGGGCAAAAAAGTCGTCGCCCAATTCCGGCACGTCGCTCGTGTCGATTTGCGCGTCGTCCGTTTTTGCGAGGCGTTTCCAGTCGGTTCCTGTTGGTTTGCTCATCATTTCACCCGTGCTCATTTCTAACATTTGCCAAGATTCCCCCGTCAGTGCCAGACGCTGTACTTATAGCGTTTGACTTCGTGCTTCGTCGCTTTGCGCGCCGAAATGAGGCGGATCACATCCTCATCACGTTCGGCATACACCACCACACCGACGATGGCGGTCATCCAGCCCAGCGCGATCCAGCGTTCCTCACCGTAATCTTCCCGTTCGTCGATCGCCGTCAGCACGGGATGATCGAACACGTCGAGGGCATCTCTGAAGTCGATGCCGTGCTTACGGATGTTGATTTGATTCTTGATTTCGTCCCACTCAAAACGCACATACCACCTGTATTGACGTCTGTACATACATCATAGCATGCAATGGCAGCTATGGCCGCGTGCGTCGCGAACATTTTGCGGCGCACGTGAGCATCGGACTGGAGTGTGCGAATAGCGGTTCCTATTTTGGCCGGAAGGCCTACCGCGCTTAAGACGGTGGTCCGCGGACGGTGTCAGCGGCTATAAAAATCTCGCGCAAGACTGGGACGAATCCTCACCCCGGCTCCACCACGAACCCATGCTGCCGCAAAAGCTGCAGCACGCCCTTGCGCCCACCCAGATGCAACGCGCCGATCGCCACGAACACCGGCTTGTTCGGCGCGGCGATCAGTAGCATCCGCGAGACGAAGCGCCGGTTGCGTTCGTACATGATCCGGTTGTCGATCGAATCGGAGATCCGCTTGTCGCGCGCCAGCTTTTCAGACTTCGCGGCCTGCCAGGCCGCAATCGCATCGGCATCGCCCACTCTCCACAGACGGCGCAACGTCTTCACATCCTCGACGTTTTCCGCGGGCGTCTGCACCAGGTCCTGCGCCAGCATTTCGCGCTGCTGCGCGAGCGTGAGTCCGGTGAACGCGCGCATCTGCTGGGGCAAGGTTTCGAGGCCGACGATCTTGCCGCGCGTCCTGATATACACATTCTGCAATTGCGCTTCCGTGCCGTACTCGGTTTGCAAACCGGCACTCAACGAATCGTAGGTTTCGACCACCAACGACGCGAGCCACGGCCGCATCTTCTTGATCTCGTCGAGGGCCGCGGGATTGCCTCGCAGGCGAAGCGCCAGCTTGCGCCACAACGGCTCGGGCAGCAGCCCCGGCAGACAGTCGTGGCGACAGATACCGTACTTCGACACGTCGTCTTGCGAGACCAGCAGTTCGTCGGGTGAGAGTTCGAGCGCCAGCGTCGGCGAGGCAGCCAGTGCACCGAGGATCGGTGCGCGGAACGGCTGCCTGGGCGGATAGTCGGCGGGGTCGCCGACGTGCAACGTGCCGAGCACGTAGATGGTCGTGGTGCCGCGTGTCGCGACATAGAACGGCATGCGCGCCGGTTGCGCCTGCACCGGGCCGCTTGCCGTGGTGCCAGGGGCGGCGGGCGGCGGATTGAAGCCCGGCAGGGTGGCGCGCGGCGGCGTCGGCAGATTGGGCACCGGCATGGCCGGCCGCCCCGCCTGGGCCGGCGTATTGGCGGCCGCCCCAGCGGCATGCACGAGTTCGACCGGCCCCGCGCTCAAATGAAAAACAGAACACACGCCGAGAAGCGCAGCACCGGTCAGTGCACGCGCTCCCCAGCGCCGCGCGAAAGCAGCGTTGCGGACGCCATCTCGCGAGCGGCGCGTAAGACGACGCGCCGCCACTCCATCAGGCATCCACGTCCCCCACCTCCTCGGCACGGTGACACGACACCTGACGGCCATCCACTTCACGCAGCTTCGGTTCTTCGCTGCGGCACCGCTCGATCACATACGGGCAGCGCTGGTGGAACGTGCAGCCCGACGGCGGATTCAGCGGCGACGGCATTTCGCCCTGCAGCTTGATCTTGATCGTGCGATCCGCTTCGAAGATGGAAGGCGTGGCCGACATCAGCGCACGTGTGTACGGATGCCGCGGCTTCGAGAAGATCCGTTTCTTGTCACCGAGCTCCGCGACGCCGCCGAAGTACATCACCATCACGTCGTCGGCGATGTGCTCCACCACCGAGAGGTTGTGCGAGATGAACACGTAGCTGGTCTTGAACTGCTCCTGCAGATCCATGAACAGATTAAGAATCTGCGCCTGGATCGACACGTCGAGTGCGGACACCGGTTCATCGGCGACCACGATCTGCGGATCGAGGATCATTGCGCGCGCAATCGCCACGCGCTGCCGCTGACCGCCGGAGAACATATGCGGATAGCGCTTGGCGTGCTCCGGACGCAGGCCCACCGTGCGCATCATCTGCGCGATCCGTTCGGCGCGGTCGGTCGTGCTCAGTTGCGTGTTGATCGCGAGCGGTTCACCGAGCGTCTGCTCGACGGTCTTGCGCGGATTCAGCGAAGCAAACGGATTCTGAAACACCATCTGCACGCGCCGCCGCAGCGCGGCGATTCTGGCGTGATCGGCGCCGGCCACGTCTTCACCGTCGATCAACAGGCGGCCCGCGCTGGGCGCTTCGATCATGGTGAGCTGACGGGCAAGCGTTGATTTACCGCAGCCGGATTCACCGACCACCGCCAGCGTCTTGCCGCGTTCGAGCGCGAACGACACGCCGTTCAGCGCCTTGACCGTGCCCTGGCTGAACATGCCGCGCTTGACCGTGTAGTAACGGGCAAGCTTATCGGCCACCAGCACGTGATCGCCCGCATGGTCCGACCGGCGCCGCGTTTCGAGTACTGCGTTCATCGTGCGCCTCCATGGGTGTGAACGTTGGCGTCGCCGCTCAGGTTCAAGGGTTTGATACAGCGCACGCGCGCGACTTCCGCATGACCTTGCAGCGGCGCCAATGCGGGCCGCGCCTTGGTGCAATCGTCGACCACGTATTTGCAGCGCGGCGCGAACAGGCACCCTTTGGGCCGGTCGTCGCGGCCCGGCACCATGCCCGGCAGTGCGGCAAGACGCACCGCGCCGACATTGTGCTCGGGAATTGCCGCCAGCAACGCTTCCGTGTACGGATGATGCGGCGCGGCGAAAATGTCGGGCACGCGGTTGGTTTCGATCACTTCGCCAGCGTACATGACCGCGACGCGCTGCGCGACCTCGGACACCACCGCCAGATCGTGCGAGATCAGCACGAGCGCCATGCCGCGTTCCTTCTGCAGCTTGATCAGCAACTCCATGATCTGCGCCTGGATGGTCACGTCGAGCGCAGTGGTCGGTTCGTCGGCGATCAACAGCTTCGGGTTGCAGGCGATCGCCATCGCGATCATCACGCGCTGGTTCATGCCGCCCGACATCTGATGCGGAAACGAAGTGATGCGGCTCTTCGCATCGGGAATGCCGACCTGGTCGAGCAATTCCAGCGCGCGTTTGTCCAACGCGCTGCCGCGCAGGCCTTCGTGCAGCTTCAGCACCTCCTTGATCTGATAGCCGACCGTGTAGCTCGGATTCAGACTGGTGAGCGCGTCCTGGAACACCATCGCGATGTCTTTGCCGATGATCTTGCGGCGCTCTCGCGCCGAAGCCTTAAGCAAATTCTTGCCGTTGAAGGTGATTTCATCCGCGGTGACTTTGCCCGGTGCGTCGATCAGGCCCATCAGCGCCATCATCGTGACGCTCTTGCCCGAGCCCGATTCGCCGACCACGCCGACCACTTCGCCCGGCGCGACGTCGAGGTTAATGCGATCGACCGCGGGCAGTCCGTTGAAATTCACCGCGAGATTGCGGATGGTCAATAGCTGGGTCATGTCAGGCCATCCGCTTCAGTTTGGGATCGAGTGCGTCGCGCAGCCCGTCGCCGAGCAGATTGATCGCGAGCACCGAGATCAGGATGGAAAGACCCGGCATCGTAACGATCCACCAGGCACTGTCGATATAGTCGCGCGCCGAGGCCAGCATCGCGCCCCACTCAGCCGACGGCGGTTGCACGCCCAAGCCGAGAAAGCCGAGCGCGGCGGCATCGAGAATCGCCGACGAAAAGCCCAAGGTTGCCTGCACGATCAGCGGTGCGGTGCAGTTCGGCAGCACTTGCGAGAACATCAAACGCAGCGTGCTCGCGCCTGCGACGCGCGAAGCCGTCACGTACTCTTTCTGCAATTCGCCTTGCGCCGAAGCACGCGTCAAACGCACATAGCCGGGCAACGCGACGATCGCGATCGCGAGCATCGTATTGACGAGACCCGGACCGATGATCGCGACCACCGCAACGGCCAGCAGCAGCGACGGCAGCGCGAGCAGCACGTCCATGATGCGCATGATCGGCGTGTCGGCCCATCTCTCGAAGAAGGCCGCGATCAAGCCGAGCACGATGCCCGGAATCAGCGCGAGCACCACCGAGACGAAGCCGATCCAGAATGACAACCGCGCGCCGTACATCAAACGCGAAAGGATGTCGCGGCCCGCTTCGTCGGTGCCGAGAATGAACTTCCAGTTGCCGCCGTCGAGCCAGGCGGGTGGGATCTTCACGAAGTCGCGATACTGCTCGATCGGACTATGCGGCGCGATCAACGGCGCGAAGATCGCGATGAAGATCAACGCCAGCACCACGATGCCGGCAGCAACCGCACCACGGTTACGTGAGAAATTCGCCCAGAATTCACGGGCGGCTATTGCGCGGCCACTGGGCGGCGTCACCGATGTAGGAACTGTATTTTGTATGTCTGCCATGATGTCGTGTTACCTCGTATGGCGAATGCGCGGATTCAGCACGCCGTACAACAGATCGACGACGAGGTTCACGACGATCACCAGCGTAGCGATCATCAGGATGCCGCCCTGCACTACCGGATAGTCGCGCCGGCCGATCGCGTCGATCAGCCACTTGCCGATACCCGGCCACGAAAATAGCGTCTCGGTCAGTACCGCGCCCGCGAGCAACGTGCCGACCTGTAGACCGATCACGGTCACCACTGGAATCAGCGCATTACGCAACGCATGCACGACGATCACCCGCGCAGGCGACAAGCCCTTCGCGCGTGCCGTGCGAATGTAATCCTCGCGCAACACTTCGAGCATCGACGAACGCGTCATCCGCGCGACCACCGCCAGCGGAATCGTGCCGAGCACAATGGCCGGCAAAATCAGATGGCTCAGCGCGGATTTGAACGCGCCTTCGTCGGTGGACATCATCGCGTCGATCAGCATGAAACCCGTGACGTGCGGAATGTCGTATTCGACCGCGATACGGCCCGACACCGGCGTCCAGCCGAGCTTCACGGAGAACACCATGATGAGGATCAACCCCCACCAGAAGATCGGCATCGAGTAGCCGGTCAGCGCCGTGCCCATCACGCCATGATCGACTACCGTGCCGCGCCTCAACGCCGCGAACACGCCCGCCGGCAAGCCGACGATCAGCGCGAAGAACATTGCGCAGATGGAGAGTTCAACGGTGGCGGGAAAGCGGGCGAGGAATTCGCCCATCACGCTGGTGTTGGTGATGATCGAGGTGCCGAGGTCCCCATGCATCGCGCGGCCGATGTAGTGGACGTATTGCATCGGCAAGGACTCGTCGAGCCCGAGGCGGTGCATCGCGGCGGCATGCATGGCGGGATCGACGCCGCGCTCGCCCATCATCACTTCGATGGGGTCGCCCGGAATCAGGTGGATCAGCGCAAACGCAAGGATCGTGATGCCGATAAAGGTCGGTATCACCATGCCGATGCGGCGCAAAACAAAGCGGAACATGGTTCGTCCCTATGGTCTTGATGAAGAAAAAACGCAACCGGCGACGAGGGCTTGTGACCCCGGTCGCCGGACCATTTCGACCAGTTTTCTAACCGTGCGAAAAGCTACTGCGTAAGCTTGACTGCCTCTACTCTATTACTTGACGCTGACGCCGTCGAAGCGCGCATAACCGAGCGGCTCGATACGCATGTCGACCACCTTCTTGCTGACAGGTTGGTACACCGTCGAGTGAGCGATCGGCGAGAACGGCAGCTGTTGCGCGAAAATCTGTTGCGCTTGCGTGTATGCCGTCGTGCGCGCGGCTTGATCGGACGTGACGCGACCCTTCTGGATCAGATCGTCGAACGGCTTGTAGCACCACTTCGAGAAGTTGTTGCCGTTCACCGCTTCACAACCGAGCAACGTGCCGAGCCAGTTATCCGGATCGCCGTTGTCGCCGGTCCAGCCGATCAGCATCGTGTCGTCTTCACCCGCGTGAGCGCGCTTGATGTACTCGCCCCATTCGTAGGTGACGATCTTCGCCTTCACGCCGAGCTTGGCCCAGTCGGCCTGGATCATTTCCGCCATCAGACGGGCGTTCGGGTTGTACGCGCGTTGCACCGGCATCGCCCACAGCGTGATGTCGAAGCCGTTCGGATAGCCCGCCTTGGCCAGCAGCGCCTTGGCTTTGTCCGTATCGTAAGACGCGCTCTTCAGGTTCTTGTCATACGACCATTGGGTCGGCGGCATCGGGTTGGTCGCGGCCTGGCCCGCGCCTTGATACACCGACTCGACGATCGCCTTCTTGTTGATCGCCATGTCGAGCGCCTGACGCACTTCGACCTTGTCGACCGGCTTGTGCGTCACGTTGTACGCGAGGTAGCCGAGGTTGAAGCCCGGCTGCGACGGCATGTCGATGTTCGCTTCCGCCTTCAGCGGCGCGATGTCGGCCGGGCGCGGGTAGCTCATCACCTGGCATTCGTCGCGCTTGATCTTCTGCACGCGCACACCGGCGTCCGGCGTGATCGAGAAGATCAGTTTGGAGATCTTCACCGCGTTCGGTTTCCAGTAATCCGGATTGCCGTCGAAGCGGATCGTCGCGTCTTTGGTGTAGCTGCGGAAGATGAACGGGCCGGTACCGACCGGATACTGGTTGATGTCGGCGGCCTTGCCGGCCTTCAGCAACTGGTCCGCATATTCACCCGAGAGGATCGACGCGTATTCCATCGCCAGATTCTGGATGAACGGCGCGTTGACTTCCTTCAGCGTGAACTTGACCGTATACGGATCGACCTTTTCGACGCTGGTGATCAGCTTGTCGAGGCCCATGTCCGTGAAGTACGGAAATTGAACCGGGTACGCCTTGCGGAACGGCTGGTTCGTGTCCAGCATGCGCTGGAACGTGAACACGACGTCGTCCGCGTTGAATTCGCGCGTCGGCTTGAAGAACGACGTGGTCTGGAACTTCACACCGTGGCGCAGATGGAACGTGTAGGTCTTGCCGTCCGCCGAGACGTCCCACTTTTCTGCCAGGCCCGGCTCGACTTTCGTGCCGCCGCGTTCGAATTCGACGAGGCGGTTATAAACGGTGAACGTGTTGGCCGTGAAGTCGACGCCAGTTGTGTACTGGGCCGGATCGAAACCCGCAGGGCTGCCTTCTGAGCAGTAAACGAGTGTTTTGTTCGGAATCTCCGCATGCGCGCTCGTAGCGCCCAGCATCGATGCCGCTGCAGCTGCGACGAGCGTAGTAACACGCGCGGCGCGCAACAGGTTGTTTTGCTTCATGTTTCCTCCAGGTTCGGGGCCGGCTTGCGCCAGCGTAGCGCGATCTTACTTGAGCTTGGCTCGCACCAACAAGCGGAGGAAAATACTCCCGTTGACGATCGGAAACAGATGGGGCCTAAGGGCGGCCGCTCGCCGGAACGTGCGGCACTGGAGCAGAGGCCGCAAAAAGCGGCCGCGAGTGCTTGCAAATGGCTATTTCAGGCCGACGTTCATGAATTGTGTCGGACCGAACGGGTCGATCTTGAAGCCCGTGACGTCTTTGCTGATCGGTTGGTAGACGGTCGAGTGGGCAATCGGCGTGAACGGCACCTGCTGCTTGAAGATTTCCTGCGCCTCCATATAGGCCTTGGTTCGCTCGCCGAGATCAGTGGTACCACGGCCTTTCCTGATCAGGTCGTCGAAAGGTTTGTAGCACCATTTTGAAAAATTGCTGCCCTTCACCGCATCGCAGCCGAGCAACACCCCAAGCCAATTGTCAGGATCGCCATAGTCTCCGGTCCAGCCGATCAGGATCGCCTCGTGCTCGCCGGCATGAGCGCGGCGAATGTACTCGCCCCACTCATACGTGGCGATCGTCACCTTGACGCCGATCTTCGCCCAATCGGACTGCAGCATTTCGGCCATCAAGCGGGCATTGGGGTTGTAGGGCCGCTGCACCGGCATGGCCCACAGCGTCAGGTCAAAGCCGTCCGGGTAGCCGGCCTCCTTCAGCAACGCCTTGGCCTTATCAACGTCGTAGGGCGCGTCTTTCAGTTTCTTGTCATAGCCCCATTGGGTCGGCGGCATGGGATTCGTCGCGATTTGCCCGGCGCCCTGATACACGGACTCGATGATCGCTTTCTTGTTGACCGACATATCCAGCGCGCGTCGCACCAGCACGTTGTCGAGCGGCTTTTTCGTGGTGTTGTACCCGAGGATGCCCAGATTGAAGCCGACCTCGCTCGGCAGCGCCAGCGACGAGTCGGCCTTGATCTGCGGAATATCCGCGGGACGCGGGTAGCTCATCACCTGACATTCGCCACGTTTCAGTTTCTGCAGCCGCACCGCGGGATCGGTGGTGATCGCGAAGATGAGCTTGCCGACCTTCACGACGTCCGGCTTCCAGTAATCAGGATTGCCGTCGAAGCGGATCGTGTCGTCCTTCGTATAGCTGCGGAAAATGAACGGCCCGGTGCCGACCGGGTATTGGTTGATATCGGAAGCCTTGCCGGCTTTCAGCAGTTGATCCGTGTACTCCGCCGACAGAATCGACGCAAACGGCATTGCGATCTGCTGCAGGAACGGTGCATCGACCTCTTTCAGCGTGAAACGCACCGTGTACGGATCCAGCTTCTCGATTTTGGCGATGTTCTTCGCAAGGCCAAGATCGGCGAAATACGGGAACGGCACTGAGTACGCCTTGCGGAACGGCTGCTCCGGATCGAGCATCCGCTGATAGGTGAAAACGACGTCGTCGGCGTTGAATTCGCGGGTCGGCTTGAAAAACGAGGTGGTCTGGAATTTCACGCCATGGCGTAGATGGAAGGTGTACTGCAGACCGTCTTGCGACACATCCCACTTCTCGGCGAGACCCGGCTCGATATCGGTGCTGCCGCGCGCGAACTCCACGAGCCGGTTGTAGACCGTGTACGAGGCGGCGGTGAATTCCACGCTGGTGGTGTACTGCGCACTGTCGAAGCCCGCTGGACTGCCTTCCGAGCAGAACACGAGGGTTTTGTCAGGCAGGGTGACCGCGCCGGCGCCGGCTGGCGCGAGGCCGGCAGCAAGGACCGCGCAGGCGCTCAGAATTGGCAGACAGGTAGGGCGAACCGCAAACAGCAATCGGGATACTGTCATCACGTTCTCCGCACAGCAGCCAAGTCAGCTGCGCTTCGATCATAGACAGCACAAAAATCGGGTTCAATGCGGGCTTACGCTTCGCAAGGAAAAGATTTGACGAGAATTGCCGCGTTGCAGCAACGGGTTGAATGGGACATTCCCAACTTAAGCACAAGATTTTCCGCGTAAAAAAACCGCGCGGCTAAATAAGCCGCGCGGTTCTGTACAGCGTCTATTCAGACTTCAGACCTTAAGCGCCGAGCCGTTCGCAGATCGCCTTGGTCGCCGCCGCGCCATTGAGCGTGTAGAAGTGCAAACCCGGCACCTTCGCGTCGATGAGACGCCCGCACAGGTCCGTGACCACATCCAGCCCGAACGCGCGAATCGACTCGCGGTCGTCGCCGAAGCTTTCCAGACGGCGCGCGACCCAACGCGGCACTTCCGCGCCGCACATCTCCGAGAAACGCGTCAGTTGGGAGAAGTTCGTGATCGGCATGATGCCCGGCACGATCGGCACGTCCACGCCGAGCTTCCTCGCGTCGTCGACGAAACGGAAGTAGGCGTCCGCGTTGAAGAAATACTGCGTGATCGCGGAATTGGCGCCGGCCTTCACCTTGTTGGCGAAGTTTTCCAGATCGTGACGCGGCGAGCGCGACTGCGGGTGGTACTCCGGGTAGCCGGCCACCTCGATCCAGAACCAGTCGCCGAACTCGGCGCGGATAAAGCTCACCAGTTCCGACGCGTAGCGCAGCTCGCCGACTTCGCCCATGCCGGACGGCAGATCGCCGCGCAGCGCGACGATATGGCGGATGCCATGCGCGCGATACTCGTTGAGGATCGCGCGCAGGCTCGCTTTCGACGAGCCGATGCACGACACGTGCGGCGCCGCTTCGAGCCCTTCCTTCGCCATATCGACGACGGTATCGAGCGTGCCCTGTTGCGTCGAGCCGCCAGCGCCGAACGTGACGGACACGAACTT
>NZ_JAXDPY010000653.1:0-7608 GCF_034668105.1 Paraburkholderia sp.
CATATCAGTTTGCGCGGCAACGTCTATCTGCGCACGCTGCTCGTTCAGGGCGCCCGAAGTACGTTGCAGTCGGCGCTGCGTGCGGACCCCACGCACGCAAGCCGGCTACAACGGTGGATCAGACAGCTCCACGAACGCAAGGGATATCACAAGACGCTGATTGCGATTGCCAACAAGCATGCCCGGATGTTGTGGGCGATGCTTGCAAAAAACGAACGTTACGATGCCGACGCGTGGCAACGCCATCCGGTACATCCGCCGCTACCACCCGCTACAGCATGACCCGGTTAGCCTGAGATTCAACTACTGCTCGACGCGATAGCAAGACGAGGTCGGACCGAACGGGAGAAGAACCCGACGATTCTGTTGGCGAGTCATTACCGCACGAGGTCTGGCGCCTCATGCCTGTTCGCCGGTTTTCAAATAGGGTTCTCCTGTGCGGCTCATATCGTGGCCCGCCCGATACTTCTCGGGCAACAAGGCCGTTTGCAAAGACGCAGTCTGTTCCTGGTATTGCTTCGAAGCGCGAGCCTGAGCTGACAAAGGAGAAATGACATGGCTGCCCAACCAACTGGACCACCAGCACGCCGGTGCCGTGCATTTGCCGGCGCCAACCAATCTCACCCCGATCTTGACTTTCGGGGGAAGTCCTTGCAAACAGAATCGGCCGATCTGTGACCGCCGCACTGACCCGCTGGAAGGTCACAGGTCCGATTCATTCGTCGGAAAAAATTTAGGGCGGCTCCGGCGCCGGAAATCTGTACCTTTCAGTCATCCCGTCCCGGACACATGCTGGCCAATACCGGATCCAAATCTGCTGCTTAGGGGACGAGTGCCTTCGTCAAGGTTCAACCCAGTTTTCGATGTTCTTCTCGCAGTCTTCCCAGTATCGAAGCGGATCGCGATACTGTGGATAGCGTATCGAGCCACGCTGACGGGGTGGTCCAATCTGGATGATGCGGGTCATAGGCGACCGCCTTGACGCAATGGCCACCGCCGCTAGCCGGTACACATTGGCGCGCCTCAGAACCGCAGCCATTTCGCGCATGAACCCATCCCGATTCAGCCCCGGCGACATCCCCCGAATCCGCTAGCCAGTTTCTCGAGACGACGGCGTATGCCTCTTCGAGATACGCGTGCAGGAACGCCGGCGTGACTCAGGACTGACAGCCTGCCGTCCGTATCTGCGATTACGGCCGGCGGACTGTGTTGCCATCTCTCGCGGCCAGGCGGGCCGCGTCAATTGTATTCCGGGCCGTCTCGCAATTCGCGTTGTACGGCTCCAGGTTCTCGGGGTCGCCCAATGGACCTCACCAGACGTGATAGAAGCCATCAAGGCCCTCGCCAACGCGCGCTTCGCTTTTGATCAGGAAGTCGAGCCGTGCGGTTTCGGCCTCGAGCTCGGCCGCTGCCTTCAGAAGCGCATGCCTCCACATCACGACATCGCCGTCGAGCAGAGGTAAGCATTCGGCCATGTGCCGCAGGGTCTCGACCGTAGTCGGAGGCGTTGTGGGACCACTCATGTTTGTTTCCAACGTCACACCGATCTCCCTCTCGCCATTGATGTCGATTAATCCTCAACCATCCAGACTACAAATATGAGCGCCCCGAGAAACAGGCAGCCTCCCATGGGCAGCGACAATTGTCTTGGCCGGTCGTTGACGCTTGTTTTGGCCGGTGGTGAGGAGTCGTAGGCGGCGTAGCCGCCGGAGACGACGAGCCACCGGCGGCGCCAGGTCGACGGGGCTTTAGGATGGGCTGATCGAAGCTTGAAGAAGAAGCGGTCAGCTCATGTCTGGAACCCGCATTACCGACCAACAGGTTCATCTCTATATGAACAAGCGCAAACAGCATTCTCAGGAAGTCGCGGCCGCCAAGACCGGTATCAGCGTGCGTACGGCACGCCGCATCGAGCGCGATGCCACGTTGCCCTCTCAGAAGCCGCGTCAATCATGGCGGACCCGCCCTGATCCCTTCGTCGATGTATGGGACAGCGAAGTCGTACCACTGCTGCGCAACGCGCCCAACCTGATGGGCATCACGGTCCTGCGCAAACTGCAGGATGATCACCCGGATCGTTATCCCGATAGCATGCGGCGCACGCTAGAGCGGCGTATCCGCCAGTGGCGGGCGCTTGAAGGGCCAACCCAAGAGGTGTTCTTCCCTCAGGAACATCAGCCCGGCGTGCGCGGACTGTCAGACTTCACCGATATGAGCAAGCTGTGCGTGACGATCGGCGGTGCCCCGTTCGGTCACCGGCTGTATCACTTCGTGCTGGCGTTCTCGCGCTGGGAGTACGCGAACGTTGTTGAGGGTGGCGAGAGTTTCGAGGCCCTCGCAGCGGGATTGCAGAACGCGCTATGGCAGGCCGGCGGCTGCCCGCGCGAACATCGTTCTGACAGCCTGTCGGCTGCCTTCAAGAATCTGACCGAGCAGGAGGACTTCACGAAGCGTTATGCAGCGCTACTCGACCATTACGGCATGGAGGGCACGCGCAACAATCGTGGGCTGGGTCACGAGAACGGCAGCGTGGAGTCCTCGCATCGGTATCTGAAGGAAGCGGTCGACCAGGCCTTGATGCTTCGCGGCCATCGCGAGTTCGCTGACCGGGCCGCGTACGATGAATTCATCCGTGAGGTGGTGATGCGCCGAAACCGCCGCAACGCTGCGGCGTTTCGCATTGAGCGCGCACAGTTGCAGGATTTGCCTGTACGTCGCACCACTGACTTCGCCGAGGAAGAAGCACTCGTGACCCGCTGCAGCACGTTCACGGTGCGCGGCATCCTGTACAGCGCGCCGTCGCGCCTGATCGGCCACCGGCTGAAGGTGCGGGTCTATGGTGACCGGCTCGACTGTTACCTGTCCGGCGCACCGGTGCACAGCACCGCGCGAGGTTCCCGTGCCGCCGATAACCGCCACGCGCTGGATTATCGTCACTTCATCGATTCTCTCAAGCGCAAGCCGCAGGCGTTCAGGGGGTTTGCGTTTCGCGACGCGCTGTTTCCCCGTGAAGCCTACCGCCGAACCTGGGAAAAGCTGGAGACGCAACTGACGCAACGTCAGGCATGCAAGACGATCGTGGGGCTGCTCGAACTCGCAGGTCATCACGGCGTTGAAGCGTTGCTGGCCGAGCGGCTCGACGCCTTGCTCGAAGCAGGCGAACTGCCCGATCTGAAGCAGTTGCGCGACGAATTCGCGCCGCGTCAAGCCCTGTGTCCCGAGGTGGTGGTCGAGATGCCGCCCGTTGCGGTCTATGACGAGCTGCTCGACAAGGTGGCAGCATGAGCGCCCCCGCCCATGACAATGGCCGTCTCGCCCTGATGCTCAACGAGTTGCGTTTGCCGACCATCGGCAGGTTGTGGCCCGAGTTCGCTGAGCGCTCGGACAAGGAAGGCTGGCCGGCTACGCGATTGCTCGGGGCGCTGCTCGAGCACGAACTGGCCGAACGTGCCAAACGACGCATCGAGCGGCACCGTACCGAGTCACATCTGGACCCGACCAAAACGCTGGCCACCTTCGACTTCGGCATGGTGCCAATGGTTTCGAAGGCGCATGTTGCGGCGCTGGCTACCGGAGATTCGTGGCTGGAGAAAGGTGCCACGATTCTCCTGTTCGGGCCGCCCGGTGGCGGCAAAAGTCATTTAGGTTCGGCCATCGGACATGCTCTGATCGACGTCGGCTATCGCGTGCTGTTCACGCGCACCAGCGAGCTCGTACAGAAGCTCCAGGCCGCGCGTCAGAGTCTGCAACTTCCATCCGCGCTCACGAAGCTCGATCGGTTCGATCTCATCATCCTGGACGACCTGTCGTACGCGCGCAAGGACCAGGCTGAAACCAGTGTGCTGTTCGAACTGATCGCCGAGAGGTATGAGCGCAAAAGTCTGCTAATAACGGCCAATCAGCCGTTCTCGGGCTGGAATGACGTGTTCCCCGACCCCGGCATGACGGTCGCAGCCATCGACCGGCTCGTCCATCACTCGACGATCTTCGAACTGAATGTCGAAAGCTATCGCCGTCGAAAGGCCAGCGACAAGCAGAGCGCGCGCCGGCGACAATTACCCGACGACAATTACGATGGAGGCGCGACAACTATGAATTAGCCAGCGACAACTACACCCGTTGACCGGCCAAAATAGTTGTCGCTGACCGGCCGTGCTGCTTGACGCTGTCTACTCCCAAAACCAGCGCGCCGAGAACGACCGGCTGCTTTACGCCCAGGAGCCAAAGAGCCGAAAGGCCAATGCCTGCGCAGATCGTCTTTATTGCGCGCTTCGCCATGACCTCTCCCCCCTCGCCTATGGCGACGAATCAATCAGGCCGCCTCGTTCGGCGGCGCATCTTTTTGCCGTCTCAGCACCCCATCCCGTGCGCTGAACTTCGGTGCTTCCACCCACGCAGCGAAGTCGGGCTCCCACTGCTTCCACCCATAGTCGTCCAGGTCGAACTCCTCTTCGATCCGTCCGCTTTGAACATCCCGCAGAAACGCATACGTCACATTACGGCCGTTCCACCAGGCTACGGCGAAGTCTGACAGATCCGCTGTCGTGCCTATCGGCTGGTCTCGCAGCAGCATTGACAGATGCGATTTGAAGTCTTCGATTTTCATGACGGTCTCCTGTAGGTCCAGGATAGCGGAAGGAAGGGTGCCTGGCCTGTGCGGCGGATCACCTTTCCAGCTCGCTTAACGGCTTAACGAAATCTATGGTCAGTGAGAGCGAGCGGAGCGAATGGCTCAGGGCGAGCTATGCCGATCGTTCACTCGGAGCATGGCTTCTTGCACGGCAGCGATCAGCTGCTGCGATTGTTCATCAGTCGCGCCGAAGCCCGCTTTGTCCGCGAGGCGGAACCAACTCTACGAGCGAGCGGGCTCCCATTTTTTGCATGACGCGGCGACGATGGATTTGATCGTCTTTTCGGCGGCGCCCAGCTCGCTTGCGACCAGCTTGTTGCTCATACCGGTTAATACTAGCGCCATGACCTGACGCTCGCGGCGAGTCAGGATCTATACGACCGATGATTTCCGTCTGTTCACGGCGCACTTTAAAAGCCCGCGATGCGTGTTCTAGCGCTTGGCTAACCGCAGACAACGACTGCGCGCCAAGCACCGGCTTGGTAATGAAGTCAACGGCACCTGCTTTCATCGCCTGGACACTTGATTCTATGTCACCCATGGCCGGTCACGAAGATTATTGGCATGCCCGCGGGTTCCAACTCGCGCTGCAGTTCGAGACCAGTCATCCTGGGCATCTGGACATCAAGTACCAGACACGCGGGAGACATTTGAAGATCCACGTGATTGAGGAAATCCTTCGCGCAGGCGAAAGTGAGGACATTGTGTCCGGCCGATCGAAACAACCGGGTGAATGCAGTACGCTCTCGATCGTCGTGGTCAACAACAAAGACGAGATTAGCGGTCGGACTCACCATCGCATGATTGGCCCATTCGGTTTACATGGCACCTCGAATCGAACGTCCGAGACCGGAACCGACACCTCGTCGTCCAGAAGGCGGAATTTTGTATCCGTTAGTTTTTTAAAAGCATAAAGGATTCGCGAAACTTTGCTGATTTGTTGTTGGTCGTTTTTGTGCGCTGCCTGACAGAAAACGCCGCATAAGGCTCATGCTCTCGCGAACTGATCTCGTGATCGTCCCCGGGGTTCATTCGAAGACGATACTCGGGTAACTCACCGAAGCCATTCGGCATGGCAACGTTTGAACCGTCCCTCATCACCGGCCGATGAGACCGACGATTCGCCAGATGGCATCCGTCCGACGAGGGGCCGTTGTCATCAAGCTATGCCGTCGCTCGAATGTCCGATCGTTCGATCGGGCGAACGTCGCTTCATGGCCCCAATTCGCTCTCGTTCACACTGAATTGAATTCGCACCAGCACGCGCTCACACCGTTTTTTATAGCGCTTTCAAAGCGGGCAGCAACCGGTCGAATTCGCGCTTCACTACGCCGTAACATTCGCACACACGCTTTTCTAGCCCCGGCCGATCCAATACCTCGATGTGTCCATGGCTGTACCGAATCAAACCTGCATCCTGCAGCTTCAGTGCGGCCTCGGTTACGCCGGAGCGGCGCACGCCCAGCATATTGGCGATCAGTTCCTGCGTCATCTTCAGTTCGTTCGACGAGAGGCGGTCGATGCTGAGCAGCAGCCACCTGCACAACTGCTGGTCGATCGAATGGTGACGATTACATACGGCGGTCTGCGCCATTTGCGTGATCAACGCCTGGGTATAGCGCAGCAAAAGGCGCTGGACAGGCCCTGCACGATGAAACTCCTCTTTCAGGATTTGAGCGTCCAGGCGATATGCCTGCCCCGCGCTTTGTACGACCGCGCGGCTCGGCGTGGTCTCACCACCCATGAAAAGCGCGATGCCGATGAGCCCTTCGTTGCCGACGATCGCGATTTCGGCGGACGCCCCGTCCTCCATCACATACAGCAGCGACACAATGCAGGTGGTTGGGAAATAAACGTAACCGAGGCGATCGCCGGATTCATAGACGACGTTGCCAAGCGGCATCTCCACGAGCGACAGATGCGGCGCCAGACGCTCCCACTCCCGGTCAGGCAACACTTCGATCAGATGATTTTCGTTTTGTCGGTGATCTTGAGACATCTCACACTCTCCGCAGCTCGCCCGGAACCACGCCGCTTTCGCCGACGATTTCCTGACGGGTTAATATGGATAGGAGGAGGAATGCTCCAACACCTTTGCGGCTTGTGCCGCAGCGCGTCACGATGCGGTAATCTTCGCGTTACTCGAGATCTGGCTAATACGCAAAAAGATTATAAGTCGCGTCGAAATTACGCGCCGATCCGTGTCCTGGCATGGGTTCGCGGTGCGACACGCCGTGCATGCGGATTGCACGACATTCGAAAACCATTGCCATGCGCGGCCTTCCCGGCCTAAAGCATCGGCTGAACGGCAATCGTTGGTTCCACTTATACGTTGCCAAAAAAGGCGCTGCCGGACGTAACATTCGGCAACTTGAGGGTGAACTCACTGCCCTCCCCCGGATCTGCGCTGGTTGCCGAGGCCGTGCCACCGTGAGATTGAGCAATGGCTCTCACGACCGCGAGGCCAATGCCGAGGCCGCCTGCAAAGACGGAGCGCGTCCCGATCGACACGGGTCGCGTCCATCAAATCTTGCGCCAACCGTGCAATCCCGTTCACCTGCCTGTCGATCATATCGATCAACCGGAGTATTTCCGGGCGTTCAGCCGACGCTTGCGGATCAACTGGCTGGCGAGCCGCAACGGCGTCAACCGGCCGCGCAACTCATGCGCCACCATCGCCAGGATGTGGTTGCTGATTGGGGGGGCCGCGCCGGCGTGAGCCGTCGCGCAGGCGTCCTCCAGAGAGTTATCCGCGGCCGCCCGGGTGCCACGCGTCATCATTGCATCTGTCACGACGAAATAGTTCAAGGCAGAGCGTCCGAAAATGACTCGGCGGACGCCAGATGTGCTGACATTTTGATCCGCATTTCGTGCTTGGCTGGGCAACGAAGAACGACGAGAGGGGCGTATTGGGCTGGTGTTCGACGAAAGCAGTCTGCTTGCAAAGCATCAGAACAGCGCGGTTCGCCAATGCCTGC
>NZ_JAXDPY010000654.1:0-26685 GCF_034668105.1 Paraburkholderia sp.
CTGTTCGGCCTGGGCAGCGTGGAGGCCGCGCAAGTCGGCCGCCTGCTGCAAGGCGCGGGTTCGGCGTGCGGGTTCATCGGCGCGGTGTATCTCGCCACACACGGCTTTCCGCCGCGGTCGCTCGCCACGGCGGTGGGCTTCACGCAATGCTTCGGCATGCTGGGCGGCTCCGCCGGTCAGTTCGCCACGGCGCCGCTGATTCATGGCCTCATCACATGGCAGCAGTTCTGGTGGCTGTCCGGCCTCGTCATTTTTCTGATCGCCGCCCTGGTGTTCATCGTAACGCCGGCCGGTCATGACGACACCCCCGCCAGCCAGGGATCGTGGATGAAGATGTTCGCGCCGTACAAGGAAGTGCTGACCAATCCGCAGTCGTATCTTTGCGGCTTCTGCGCCGGCCTGCTGTTTTTGCCGACGACGATCGGCGACATGATCTGGGGCATTCCCTTCCTGCGCAACGGTCTCGAAGCCAGCTATACGGAGGCCGTCAATCGCGCGAGCATGGTGCCGCTCGGCTGGGTGATCGGCTGCCCGCTGTTAGGCTACCTGTCCGACCGTCTGGGCCGGCGCAAGCCGGTGTTGATGGCCGGCGCGCTGCTGATGCTTCTATCGGGCGCGGGCATTTTCTATCTGCCGGCCGGTGCGGCGCCGCCGTACGTGCTCGGCCTGCTGCTCGGCATTGGCTCAGGCGCCGCCATGCTGCCCTACACGGTGATCAAGGAAGTCAATCCGGACAATGTGAAGGGCAGCGCCAGCGGCGCGATCAATTTCCTGGTGTTCACGTTCAGCGCGCTGCTCACACCGGTGTACGGCAAGCTGCTCGCTCATCTCGCGAAAGGCGGCACGATTGACCTGCCGGTGTTCCGTGCAGCCGGTTCGTGGCTGCTCGGCGGTATCGTGCTCGCCATGGTGCTGACCCTGTTCATGCGTGAGACCGGACCGCGCGGACGCGCGAACGCGTGAGGCCGGCCATCCGGGCGAGCCATCCCCGCCTACGCGCTCACCCTAAGCAACGATTTCCGTCCTGCGAACCGCGTCGGTCAGATAGTCGACGAAGGATTTGATCCGCGACGAAATCGCGGTATTGCGATAGTAGACCGCGTTGATCGGCTGCCGGACGTCCTGCGACTGACGCGGAAAAAGCTGTACAAGCGAGCCTTCGTGACGGTCACGCCGGTCATGAAGTCAGGCAGACAATGCCGACACCCGCCAGCGCAAGCTGACGCAGCGTCTCGCCGCTCGATGACGAGACAGTGGGCGCGATGCGATAAGGTTCGTTATCCGGATCGAGTATCGGCCAGACCTTGAGCGATTCGGGCTGATTGAATCCCGGCAGCGAACGCTTCGCCAGTTCGTCGACCCGCTTGGGCAGGCCGTGCGATTTCAGATAGTCCGGGCTTGCGAGGATACGCAGACGGCTGCTGCCAATTGGCTTGCCGTGCAACGTCGAATCCTTCAACCGGCCGATCCGGATGACAAACGCCACCTCAATCCGCCATCGAGTCCGTGTGAGCAGCCGGCGTACCCGCGGTTTTCATGTCCGCTGCGCCGTTCAGGTGGTGCTGGATCGCGTAGATCTCGCGATTGCGGGCGATCGTGGCTGCCGACGGCGGATAGTCGCTGTTGTTAGTCGGGATCAGTCCTTCGGCCTGGGCCTGTTTCAGTTGCGCCATGACCTCCGCATGCGTCAGTCCGGACGGATTGGATTGCGCGAATGCGGCGGTGCCGAACGACAGGCTGAGGGCGGTAACGGCAATAGCGGTAAGCAGTTTCATGATGATCTCTCCGATGGTGTGCAAAGAATGAATGGCCTGAACCACGCTTCCCATTCTTGTCATTTCACCTGTCGGCGCACTGACCCGCGGATTACGGTTCTGTTATCCGCCCGCAAGCGGCAAGAAAAGCGCCAGATAACAGACTTGTAATTTACCGGACCGCAGCCGGTAAGCCCCTGCCCATCACACTCCTGACTCATGAAGCGCATGCCATGCGCCGTCCGTTGCATTGAAAAGACGGGCGCTTCCATCTGCCTCTTTTCAGGAAACCGTCATGTGGATCGTCAAGCTTGCGCTGCGCCGGCCCTACACATTCGTGGTCCTCGCCGTGCTGATCTTTATCGTGGGCCCGCTGGCGATACTACGCACGCCGACCGATATCTTTCCGAACATCGACATTCCGGTGGTCAGCATCGTCTGGAGCTATAACGGCTTCTCCGCCCAGGACATGGCGAACCGCATCACGTCGAATTACGAACGGGCGCTGACTTCCGACGTCGACGATATCGAGCATATCGAGTCGCAATCGCTGAACGGCGTGTCGGTGGTGAAGATCTTTTTCCACCAGGGTGCCGACATCAATCGCGCGATCGCCGAGGCCGCGTCCAATTCCGCGTCGATCCTGCGGGTGCTGCCGCCCGGCACGCTGCCGCCGAACATCATCACGTACAACGCGTCGACGGTGCCGATCCTGCAATTGGGACTCTCCAGCAACACCTTGTCCGAACAGCAGCTCTACGACCTCGGCAACAGCCAGATCCGCACCCAGCTGGCGACCGTGCAAGGCGCGGCCGTGCCGCTGCCGTTCGGCGGCAAGGTGCGCCAGATCATGGTCGATATCAATCCGCGCGCATTGCAGGCAAAAGGTCTCGCGCCGCTCGACGTGGTCAACGCCGTGAACGCGCAGAATCTGATCCTGCCGGGCGGCACCGCCAAGATCGGCACGAAGGAATACAACGTGCAGATGAACGGCAGCACGGACACGGTCGCCGCGCTCAACAATCTGCCGATCAAGACGGTGGGCGGCGGCGTAGTGTATGTGCGCGATGTGGCCCATGTGCGCGACGGTTATGCGCCGCAAACCAATATCGTGCGCAGCGACGGCAAGCGCGCCGCCCTCCTGACCATCGAAAAATCCGGCAGTACATCGACGCTGACGATCATCCAGCAAGTCAAGGCGATGCTGCCGCATATCGCGGCCGGTTTGCCGAGCGCGCTGCACATCACGGCGCTGGCCGATCAATCGGTATTCGTCAAATCCGCGGTGCTCGGCGTCGCGCGCGAAGCGGTGATCGCCGCCTGCCTGACGGCGTTGATGATTCTGCTGTTCCTCGGCAGCTGGCGCGCCACGCTGATCATCGCGGTATCGATTCCGCTCGCGGTGTTGACCTCGCTGATCGCGCTGGCCGCGCTCGGCCAGACCATCAACATCATGACGCTCGGCGGCCTCGCGCTCGCCGTGGGCATTCTCGTCGACGATGCCACCGTCGCGATCGAAAACATCACGCACCACCTGGAAAATGGCGAGCCGCTGTTCGACGCGATCCTGAACGGTTCGGGAGAAATCGCCGTGCCGACCTTCGTGTCGACGCTGTCGATCTGCATCGTGTTCGTACCGATGTTCCTGCTTTCCGGTGTTGCGCGCTATCTGTTCGTGCCGCTCGCCGAAGCGGTGGTGTTCGCGATGATCGCCTCGTATTTCTTCTCGCGCACGTTGATCCCGACGCTCGCGCTGTATCTGATGCGGGCACGCAGCACTGCGGCGGTGACGGGCAACGGTCCGATCGCGCAACTCGTGCGCTTTCAGGCCGGCTTCGAGCATCGTTTTGAATTGCTGCGCGAACGCTACCGCGGCGTGCTCAGCGCGGCGATCGCCAGGCCGCGCCGCTTCGTCGCGATCTTCCTGCTGCTATGCGTCGGCTCGCTCGTGCTCGTGCCGTTTTCCGGACGCGATTTCTTCCCGGCAGTCGATACCGGCGAAATCCGGCTGCATCTGCGCGCCCCGACCGGCACCCGGATCGAAGATACCGCGAGCCTCACCGATCAGGTCGAAGCCCGCGTGCGTAGCGTGATTCCCAAACAGGAGTTGTCCGCGATGCTCGACAACATCGGCGTGCCGGTGAGCGGTATCAACCTGACCTACGATTCATCGGACCCGATCGGCCCCGAAGACGCCGACGTGATGATCACGCTCGCGCCAGAACACCAGCCGACCGCGGCCTATGTTTCGACCCTGCGCACGACCCTCACCAAGGATTTTCCGGGCGTCAGCTTCGCCTTCCTGCCGGCGGATATCGTCAGTCAGATTCTGAATTTCGGTCTGCCCGCACCGATCGATATCCAGATCGTCGGCAATAAGCTCGATGCCAACCGGGTGGTGGCGAACCGCTTGCTCGCGCAACTGCGCGGCGTGCGCGGCCTCGTCGACGCACGCATTCAGCAGCCGGGCGACGAGCCGGCGATCAACATCGACGTGGACCGCACGCGGGCCATCCAGGCGGGCTTGCAGCAACGCGACGTGGCGCAGAATCTGCTGATCGCGTTGTCCGGCAGTTCGCAGACCACGCCGAATTTCTGGCTCGATCCGAAGAACGGCGTCAGCTATCCGCTGATGGCGATGACGCCGCAATACGACATCGACTCGCTGCAGGCGCTGGCCAATATTCCCGTGGCGCCAAGCGGCAGCGCGAATTCTGCTGCGAGTACCGCGGCCGCTCTCGCCACTGGCGCCGGTGCGGCCCCGCAGAACCTGCTCGGCGCGCTCGGCACGCTGTCGCGCGGCACTCAGCAAGCCGTCGTCTCGCACTACAACGTGCAACCCGTGCTCGACATTTTCGCCTCGGCGCAAGGCCGCGACCTCGGCGGCGTGGCGACCGACGTGAACCGTCTGGTCGACCAGATCCGGCCGCAATTGCCGCCGGGCGCGTCGATCGTCGTACGCGGCCAGGTGCAGGCGATGCACGACTCGTTCGCCGGTCTTGCCAGCGGCATGGTGTTCGCGATCGCCCTCGTCTATCTGCTGATGGTCATCAATTTCCAGTCGTGGCTCGATCCGTTCATCACGATCAGCGGCTTGCCGGGCTCGCTCGCGGGCATCGCGTGGATGCTGTTCAGCACGGGAACCCGGCTGTGCGTGCCGGCGCTCACCGGCACGATTTTGTGTATCGGCATTGCCACGGCCAACAGCATTCTCGTGATCAACACCGCGCGTGAACTGCACCACGGCGGCAAGCCGCCGCTGCAGGCGGCGCTGGAAGCGGGCTTCAGCCGCTTCCGCCCGGTGTTGATGACCGCGCTGGCCATGCTGATCGGCATGCTGCCCATGGCGCTCGGCCTGGGCGACGGCGGTGAACAGAACGCACCGCTCGGCCGCGCGGTGATCGGCGGCCTCGCACTCGGCACGGTCTCCACGCTGCTGTTCGTACCGGTCGTCTACGGGATGGTGCATGCGTGGCTCGATAAACGCCGCGCCGCCCGGCAGAGCACGCAGGAAGCCGACCTTACCGCCCGCACCCATTGATTCCGACGAGAGCCTCCCCATGAACGATTCATCTCTTCCGCCCGAGCTCGACGATCGCGCCGGGCAGTCCGCGAACCATGCTGACCGTGATGTGGACAATGCCGCGGGAAACGCCGCAGGACATGCGGCGCAAAGCGCAGCACAATCGCCCGCAGCCGCCGCGCACCCGACCCCGCGCCGACGCCTGTGGCCGCTCGCCCTGACCGGCCTTGCGGCCGCCTTGCTGCTCGCCGGCATCCTGCCGCGTGTCTCCGCGAGCGCCACACTGACGCAACAGACCCAGGCGCAAAGCGCGCTCAGCGTAGCGGTGGTCACGCCGCGCGCCGCGCCGTCCTCGAACGAGTTGCTGTTGCCCGGCGCGGTCACGCCGTTCGCGGAAGCGTCGATCTATGCGCGCACGAGCGGCTATCTGGCGCACTGGACGAGCGATATCGGCGCCCACGTCAAAAGCGGCCAGACACTCGCGACGATCGACGCCCCCGACCTCGACGCGCAACTGCGCCAGGCTCGCGCCGACGAGAGCACCGCGCAGGCCAACTACGACTACGCGAAGACGACCTCGCAACGCTGGCAGGACATGCTGAAAACGCAGTCGGTCGCGCAGCAGGACGCCGACACGAAAACGAGCGACATGGAAGCGCGCCGCGCGATGCTGGCGTCCGCGCAGGCCAACGTCGCGCACCTGGCCGAACTGGTCTCGTATGAAAAAATCACCGCGCCGTTCGACGGCGTGATCACCGCCCGCCACGTCGATATCGGCGCGCTGGTGACGGCGGGCGGCACGCCCGGTACCGCCGGCATGTCGGGCGAGCTGTTTCACATCCAGCAGACCGGCGTGCTGCGGGTCTTCGTCGACGTACCGCAGAACGACGCGCCGTACGTCACGCCGGACACCAGCGTCTATCTGAGCGCCCAGCAGTATCCCGGCCGTCGCATTGCCGGACGGGTGGCGCGCAGCACCGGCTCGATCGATCCGGCGAGCCGCACGTTGCGCGTCGAGGTGGACGTCGACAACCAGGACGGCGCGTTGATGCCGGGCGCCTATGTCCAGGTGCATCTGGCGTTGCAATCGTCGACGCCCGCACTCGATCTGCCGGTCAGCGCACTGCTGTTCCGCCCGAACGGCGTGACGGTCGCGGTGGTCGACGGCAACGCCAAGGTGGCGCTGAAGACCGTGCACCTCGGCCGCGATTTCGGCACCCATGTGGAAATCACCACGGGGCTGGCAGCCACGGATCGCGTGATCGACAACCCGGGCGATTCGCTGACTGCCGGACAAGCCGTCCAGATCGCACCGGCCTCGCAAAACTAAGCGCCCGTCATCGTAAGGATGTTTGCCATGCCTTTTACCTCTGCTTGCCCGTTGCTGCGGCGCACGCTGACCGTGGCGCTGATCGGCGCGCTTGCCGCCTGCTCGACGCTGCCTGCTTACCAGCGCCCCACGAGCGGGATGCCCTCGCATTTCGCGGGCGCCACACCCGGCTGGGCCCAGGCGGCGCCCGCCGACGCCGCGCCGCGCGGGCCCTGGTGGACGATCTTCGGCGATCCCGTGCTCGACCAGCTCGAAGCGCGCGTCGACGTCTCGAACCAGACCGTCCGCAAGGCCGTCGCGCAAGTCCAGCAGGCGCGCTCGATGGTCGACTATCAGCGCTCGGGATTCTTCCCGACCATCACCGCCGGCACCGCCCAGGAGCGCTTCCGGACCTCACAGAACATCGTGGGACGCTCGCTCGCGGGCAAGACCATACCCGACTATTCGGCGGGCGTCTCGGCAAGCTGGGAGCCCGATCTGTTCGGCCGCGTGCACGACAGTGTCGTAGGTGCGCAAGCCAGTGCCGACGCCAGCGCGGCGGACCTCGAAGCGGTGCGTCTGTCGATGAGCGCCGATCTCGCCGTCGACTATTTCGCGCTGCGCTCGCTGGATACGCAGAAAAAGCTGCTCGACGATAGCGTGCATGCGTACGCCGATGCATTGAATCTGCTCCAGCAGCAACTGAAGAACGGCGCGATCGACGCCTCCGCGGTCGCCCAGGCCACCACGCAGCTCGAGGCGACACGCACTCAGGACACCGACATCGACGTGAGCCGCGCGCAGATGCAGCACGCGATCGCGACCCTGATCGGCGAACCGGCTTCGACCTTTGCCCTGCCGCCGAACGGCTCGGCCGTGGCGCCACCGGCCATTCCGGTCGGCGTGCCCTCGCAGCTGCTCGAGCGGCGGCCCGATATCGCCGCTGCCGAACGGCGCGTGGCGGCGGCGAACGCACAGATCGGCGTGGCGCACGCGGCGTTCTACCCCGACCTGATGTTGTCGGCGAGCGCGGGGCTGGAAAGCAGCTTCTTCGCGCCATGGCTGAGCGCGCCGAGCCTGTTCTGGTCGCTCGGCTCGCAACTCGTCGGCACGCTGTTCGACGGCGGCCAGCGCAAGGCCACGCTGCACGGCGCGACTGCGCAATACGACGGCACGGTCGCCGATTACCGGCAGTCGGTGCTGGTGGCGTTCCAGCAGGTCGAGGACAACCTCTCGGCGCTGAATTCGCTCGCCGACGAAGCCGCCAGCCAGCAGCGCGCAACCAGCGCCGCCGATCTGTCGCTGCGCCTCACGACCAATCGTTACAACGCAGGCGCGGTCAGCTACCTCGACGTGGTGACCGCGCAGACGATCGCGTTGATGAACGAGCGCACCGCGGATCAGATTGCCGCGCGCCGCCTGACGTCGAGCGTGTTGTTGCTGAAGGCGTTGGGGGGCACGTGGCATGACGCCGACGCGAGTTCAGCGGAGGCCGATGCGGCTGCTCCGGCTGCTCCGGCTGATGCGGTTGCTTCGGCGGATGCGGTTGCTTCGGCTGCTCCGGCTGATGCGGTTGCTTCGGCTGCTCCGGGGGTTGCCGCGAAGCCCGGCGCTGCAGCCGGTATCGACCCGGCTGCAGACAAGCGTGCGATGCAGCCCGTGGCGCAGTCCACAGTGCAGTCTGAAGCGCGGCCCGCACCGCAGTCTGCTACGCAGCCCGCCGGAACGTGAGAATGAAGCGGGTGCCGTGCACGTCGCTTTCGGCGCGCACGGTGCCCCCATGCAATTCCATGATGGTGCGCACGATGGCAAGACCCAGTCCCGTCGACCCCGTGGAGGCTTGCGACAATCCCGCGGTAGGCAACGTGCTGCGCGACGGATCGATCCGGTAGAAACGGTCGAAGATCCGCTCGAGGTGCTCGGCCGCGATCGGCTGCCCCGGGTTCGACACGGTGACGCGCACCTCGCCGGCGGATGCGCCCGCGTCGAGCACGATCTCGCCGCCGCGCGGCGTATAGCGGATCGCGTTGGCGAGCAGGTTGCTGACAGCGCGGCGGAACAGTTCGAGGTCAGCGGTCAGGGACGCCGCGCCGCGCACGCGCATCGTGACCTGCGCTTCTTCGGCAATGCCTTCGAAGTAGTCGGCGATGTGCGTCAATTCCAGAGCGACGCCGAACTCGCGCATGTGTTTGACGAACTGCGGATGTTCCGCGCGAGCCAGAAACAGCACGCTTTCGATCATCCGCGACAGGCGATCGCACTCCTCCAGGTTCGACGCGAGAAGCGCCTCGTATTCGTCGGCGGAGCGCGGGCGGGCGAGCGCGACTTCCGCCGCGCCACGCATATTGCTCAGCGGGGTACGCATGTCGTGAGCGAGGTCGGCGGTGAAACGCGACAAACGCTGAAAGCCCAGTTCGACACGCTCGAACATCGCATTCAATGCGCTCACCAGCGCCTTGAGTTCGCTCGGCACCCGCGCGAACTCAAGGCGCGTATGCAAGCGGTTGACCGTCACGAGGCTCGCGCTCGCCGCGATATCGTGCAGCGGCCGCAGCGCGGCGCGGATCAGCACGTAGCTCAACAACATCGCGAGCAGAACGCCGACCACGCCGGCCAGGCGGAGGTTGTCACGGTAACGATCCAGCAACAGCCAGCGGTCGCTCATGTTGCGCGCCACCAGCACGCTGGCCGCTTCGCCGTCGCGTAACCGTAGGTCTGTCAGGATGCCGCGGATCGGCGCGCCATTGCGGCCTGTCCACTCGCCGATATCCGCCTCGGTAATGCGTGCCGCAGCCGGAACGCGTTTGAGTGGCGGCAGCGCGGCGACGATCAGGGCGCCGCTTGTCGGGCTTGTGCCGGCTGTTGCGCCTGTTGCGCTGGTTGCGCCTGTTGCGCCTGTTGCGCCTGTTGCGCCTGTTGCGCGTGTTGCGCCTGTTGCGCTGGTTGCAAGCGTTGCGCTGGTTGCGCCACTCTCACCGCCCGTTACGCTTGCCGCGCCTGCCTCATTTGCCGTGCGTGGCGCCGCGAAGGCCCCCGCGGCGTTGTGTTCGATCAGCTGGTTGCCGTCCGGGCCAAAGACCTCCATCGACATCGCTTCATTGCCGAGCACGATGCTGGTGAGACGCTCGCTATGCTCACGGATGCCTTTCGCGGTATCCAGCTCCTGAGCGAGACGGCGCGCGTGGCGAGCGGCGAGCACGATATCGAGGTTGTCCTGTGCCTTGATCTGCCGTTCGAGCGCGAGGTAAAGGTAACTGCCGACCAGCACGAAAACCGCCAGCGTGGTAACGCCAAATGCAATGGCCAGGGTGGCGGCCAGCGAGCGGCCGCGCATCACCCCGCGTCCTTCACTTCGAGCACATAGCCGACCCCGCGCACGGTATGAATCAGCTTGACGGGGAAGTTGTCGTCGATCTTGGTGCGCAGCCGGCGAATCGCCACTTCAACGACGTTGGTGTCGCTATCGAAGTTCATGTCCCACACGTAGGAGGCGATCTGCGTGCGGCTCAGCACTTCGCCCTGACGGCGCGCGAGCAGTTGCAGCAGCGAGAACTCGCGCGGCGTGAGATCGATACGGATGCCGGCGCGCTTGACGCGCCGGCGATTGACGTCCATTTCCAGATCGCCGACCTTGATCAGTTCGCTTTCGCGCGGCGGCCCACGGCGCGCCAGGGTTCGCACGCGCGCCAGCAATTCCACGAACGCGAAGGGCTTGACCAGATAGTCGTCCGCGCCGAGTTCCAGACCGCGCACGCGATCGTCGACGTCGTCGCGAGCGGTGAGGAACAGCACGGGGGTGGCGCGGGTGCTGCGCAGCGTCTTGACGATGGTCCAGCCGTCCATGCCGGGCAGCATCACGTCGAGCACGATCACGTCGTACTCTTCTTCCTGCGCGAGGATCAGACCTTGCGGGCCGTCATTCGAGACGTCGACCGCATAGCCGGATTCCTCCAGACCTTTTCTCAGGTAGGCTGCTGTTTTCAGCTCGTCCTCGATCACCAGGATTCGCATTTGACGCTCCGCGTTGCATTGATCTCTAAATCATACCGGCAAGCGGGGGGCGTCGTGATTACGATCCGGTAATGTCAGGCGTGACTTCCAATCTCATGCGCGGCAAGGCCAAAAACCGACACCCGCAGACCGGGCAAGTCAGCATTGTTGCGCAGCGAAAGCGCAAGCTGATGCCGCTCGGCAATCCGCGAAACAATCGCAAGCCCGAGGCCGCTGCCCTCGCCCACCGCGTTCTCGCCACGATAAAACCGGTCGAAAACCCGTTCGATCTCGGCCTCCGGAATCCCGCTCCCGCTGTCCACCACGTCGAACCCGACGCGCTCGCCAGCGCGCCGCAGGATCACGTCGACCCGGCCGCCGCGCGGCGTATGGCGAATCGCATTGTTGACCAGGTTGCCCAGCAGGACACTCATCCCGTGCGGTTCGGCGAGCACCGTGTACGCATCGGAAGCGCCGCGCGGCGTTTCGCACACGAGCCCGAGATCGATCTCTCTCGTCTCCGCGAGCAAGGAAAAATCGCCTACCACCTGTTCGCCGATCCGCCGCAAACTCGTCGGCACCATCGACGTCACTGGATGCGCGTCTTCTCGCGCCAGCGTCAATAACTGCTGCACCAGGTGAATGATCCGGTTCACGCGCCCCTCGACGCGCTCCAGCGTCTGGCCTTCACCCTTCAACGAACCGTCGCGCGACGCTGCCTGCAATTGCAGCTTCAGCGCCGCGAGCGGTGAACGCAACTCGTGTGCGGCGTCGGCGATAAACGTGCGCTGCGCCTGCGACGCCATGCCGAGGCGCTGCAACAGATCGTTGAGCGCTTCCACCAGCGGCCTGATTTCGACCGGCACGGGGCCGTCCAGCCGCAACGGCTCCAGCGAATCGATCGAGTGGGTCGAGAGTGCGCGAGACAGGCCGCCGATCGGCGCCAGGCCGCGCGCCACCACCAGCAGCACCAGAACGATCGTCACCGGCACCAGCACGCCGAGCGGCCACAGCGTATGCAGCGCCAATCTCAGCGCGAGGTCCTCACGTACCGACACCGGCTGCGCCACCTGGATATAGCGATCCGGCTGTTGCAGACCAAACGTGCGCCAGTGAAATTCGCCGCGCTCCACCGTATTGAAGCCGGGCGGCAGGCGCGACAACACCGGCGCATGCATCGAGTGATAGACGAGCTGGTCTGAATGGTCCCAGATGTCGATGACGATGCGGTCATCGGCCAGATCGCCCAGGTCGGGGTCGTGATGCCCACCGTCGCCGACGCCCGCGAGATTCGACGGCAACGAGAGCGCGACCGTGCGCAATTCATAGTCGAACAGTTCGCTCGCTTCTTCGCGCGCCGTGTGGAAGATCCCGTACGCGGCAACCATCGAGGCCGCCGCCAGGCCAAAAATCAACCAGCCGAGCAGCCAGCGGCGAATCGACGTCATCAGCACCTCTTCAGACGGTAGCCCACACCGCGCACGGTCACCACCTGCTCCGCGCCGATCTTGCGCCGCAAGCTGTGCACATGCACTTCGATGGTGTTGCTGCCGACCTCCTCGCCCCAGCCGTACAGTTTCTCTTCGAGTTCCGCCTTGGTGAAGACGCGCGTGGGTTCCTCGATCAGCGCCTGCAACAGCGCGAATTCGCGCGGCACCAGCGGCAACGGCTCACCGTCTTTGGTGACCTCGTGAGCCGCCGGGTCGAGCGTCAGTTCGCCGTGCGCGTAGACCGGCTGCTTCTGGCCGGTGCGCCGCCGCGATAAGGCCCGCACGCGCGCGGCCAGTTCGTCGAGATCGAAGGGTTTGATCAGGTAGTCGTCGGCGCCGGCGTCGAGGCCGCGGATCCGCTCATCCACGGCGTCGCGCGCGGTCAGGATGATCACCGGCGCGGCGCCGCCGTTCTTGCGGTAGGCATTGAGCACGTCGATGCCGTCTTTCTTCGGCAAGCCCAGATCGAGCAGCACGAGATCGTAGACGCCGTTGCCCAGCGACAACTCCGCGGCGCGCCCGTCCTCGGCCCAGTCGATGGCGTAGCCCGAACGGCGCATCGCGCCCAACACGGTCTCCGCGATCATCTCGTCGTCTTCGACCAATAACAGACGCATGGCGTCTCCTCTCTGCAGTTTGCCCGCATTGTCCGGTCTGCCAGCTTAACGTTTCCTTAGGCGAACCTGACGACAGGCTGATACGCGGCTGAAGGGAAGATTAAGGCACGCGGAAGCGGTAGTTAAGCATTCCCTAAGCATGCCATCCGCACAATCGGCTCCTGGTGTGCGGTATCCCGTTCGCGGCTGCCGCGTTTTTTTCATTCAGGAGCCGGATTTTGCCCGTTTTCCACGCCGCTGTAGCGGCCCCTGCGGCGATCAGGCGGCGCGCGCTCGTGCCGATGGTCTGCGCGCTGCTGCTGGCCGGCTGCACGTGGTACCACCGCGAGCCGCTCGCGCCGCAAGATACCTCGACCTCCGCCCGTTCGCTCGAACGCGTGCGCATCGACGCGTCGACCATGCCGCTGCCCGAACTGGCCGCGCATCGCTTCGATCCCTCCGACGGACTCGACATCGACGAGGTCGCGATGCTCGGGGTCGCCAACAATCCCGAGCTCAAGCTCGCGCGCGACGACCTCGGCATCGCGCGCGCCCAGGCCTATTCAGCCGGCTTGCTGCCCGACCCGCAATTGAGCGTCTCGAGCGACTATCCTGGCGCCATCGGCACCACTCGTGCGTTCAATTATGGCTTGAGCATCGACGTGATGGCGATCGTTCTGCGCAGCGCGAACCGGCAGTCCGCCGACGCGACCGTGGCCAAAACGGATCTCGGGCTGCTCTGGCAGGAATGGCAGATCGTCGCGCAGGCGCGGCAGTTGTTCATCAAGACGCGCTTCCAGCAGGACACCTTGCCCCTGCTGCAACGGCAACGCGACCTCGCGCGCACACGCTACGAGCGGATGGCCGAGGCACGCCGCGACGGCAACCTGACCGACGACACCTTGACCGCCGCGCTCACGTCGTATAGCGACGCGCGCAAGCAATACACCGACGCCGAACGCGCCGCCGAACAGACGCATCACGATCTGAACGCGCTGCTGGGGCTTTCACCCGAGGTCGAAGTGCAACTGCAAGCCCCAGCGCAAGGCGGCAGCAGCGACGAGCCCGGCGACCTGTCCGACGCCACGCTCGACGCCGCGCTGAGCCATCTCGCGCAACGACGCCCCGACCTGATCGCCTTGCAGGCGGGCTACGAAGCGCAGGAGCAGAAATACCGCGCGGCGATTCTCAGCCAGTTCCCGAGTCTGTCCGTGGGCTTCGTGCGCGCGCGCGATACCTCGAACATCTATACCAGCGGCTTCCAGGTCAACCTGAGCCTGCCGATCTTCAATCGCAATCAGGGCAACGTCGCGATTGAAAAGGCGACCCGCCAGCGCCTGCGTGACGAGTATCAGTCACGCCTGAACCAGGCTTACGCGGACGTCGCTCATCTACGCGCGGACAATACGATTCTCACGCGGCAATTGCATCAGACCGAAGCGGCGCTGCCCGACGTCGATGTCGCCGCGCAACACGCGGCCGCCGCCTACGCGGAACACAACCTCACGCTCGGCGCTTACACCGACGCGCAAAGCGCTTCGCTCACCAAACGCATCGACGTCGCGACACTGCGCGAGTCGCTCGCCGAACAACGGGTCGGCTTGCAGGCGCTGCTTGGCAGCGCGATACCCGATGCCTTCTCTTCCGCTCAGACCTACACCGACACTCATGCGAAATAGCCCCTTTCCCGCGCGGCGGCTGCGCGTCGCCTCGCTGGCGCTCGGCCTTGCCTGTGCCACGCTGATGAGCGCCGCCGTCCGTGCCGCCGATGCGCCCGCCGCGGACGATGCCGCCGCCAGCGTCGTCGTATCCGTACAAACCGTACGCGTGCAGCGCGCCGTCATTGCGCAGCCGGTGCGGGCCTACGGTATCGTCGCGGCGTCCGCGACGAACCTCACCACCGTCAATCTGCCGTATGTCGCCCGTATCGTGCAGATGCGTGTGCAGGCCGGCCAAAGCGTGACGCGCGGCACGCCTCTCTTCGTCGTGCAGGCCGATCCCGCAGCCGTGCTCACGGCGACTCAGGCGCAGAGCACGCTGACGCTCGCGCAAGGCGAACTGGCGCGCACCCAGTCGCTCTACGACAAAGGGCTCGCCACCCAATCGCAACTCGCGAGCGCGAAGAAGGCCGTCGAGGACGCCCGCCAGGCGCTGGCCGCCCAGAACATGGAAGGCGTGACGCGCGGCAACAAGACCATCGTCGCGCCGCTCGACGGCGTGGTGCTGCAGGTGTCGGCGGCTCAGGGCGATCAGGTGCAGGCGGGCGCCGCGATCTTGCAACTGGCCAGCGGCAACGGCCGCGATGCCCGCGCGAACGTGATGCTCGGCGTCGAGCCCGCGGACGCCACCGCGATCCATCCCGGCGACACCGTCACCCTGCACGGTCTGTCCGCCTCGCTCGCGAAGACCACGGCGCAGGGTCATGTGGTGCTGGTCGGCGCTGCCGTCGACCAGCAAAGCCAATTGGTGAATCTGGGCGCGAATGTGCCGCTCGGACAGAGCGCGTTCATTCCCGGCACGCGCGTCGCCGCCGATATCGCGACACGCAGCGGCACGCATTGGGTCGTGCCCCGTTCAGCGGTGCTGAAGGACGACCAGGGCGCCTACGTGTTTCAGGTCACGCCGCAAAACAAGGCGCGTCGCGTGGCGGTCATCACGCGGATTGAAAACGGCGACCGCTACGGTGTGGATGGACCGCTCGACGGCGCACAAGGTCTCGTGGTCAGCGGCAACTACGAGTTGAAAGACGGCATGGCGGTGCAAGCTGGCGGAGGCGCGCCGCGATGAATTTCGGTCAATGGATGCAGAAGCACCGGCGCTCGCTGCTGTTCGTGATCGCCTTGCTGGCGATAGCGGGCGCACTGACCGCGTTGCGCTTGCCGATCTCGCTGTTCCCGAACGTCGCATTTCCGCGCGCGGTCGTGTCGCTCGACGCGGGCGACCGCCCTGCCGAGCAAATGGCCACGCTCGTGACGATGCCCGTCGAAGAAGCCTTGCGGCGTGTGCCGAATGTGCGCGACGTCGAGTCGAAAACGAGCCGCGGCGCGGCGGAAATCTCGCTCAATTTCGACTGGGGCACCGACATGGCCCAAGCCACCTTGCAGGCGCAGTCGGCGATCAGCGAGATTCTCGCGACGCTGCCGCCAGGTACTTCGATGCAGGTGCGGCGCATGGACCCGACCGTGTTTCCGGTGCTCGCCTATAGCCTCACGTCGAAACAGCAGTCGCTGGCGGCACTGCACGATCTCGCGCAATTCCAGATGCGGCCGCTGCTTTCCTCGGTGGAAGGCGTGGCGCGCGTCGACGTGACGGGAGGCGACCAGGACGAGTTGGAAGTCGCCATCGATCCGCAACGGCTCGCCGCCTACAAGCTCTCGCTCGCGGATGTGTCGAAAGCGATCGGCGCGAGCAACGTGCTGATGGCGAATGGCCGCATCGAGGATCACGACAAGCTGTACCTCGTGATCGCCAACACCACGATCACGCAGCTGAACGAACTGCGCAACGTAGTGGTATCCGCCAGCGGCGCGTCGCAGATCCGGCTCGGCGATATCGCCACGGTCCGTAAGGGCATCGTGCCGCAATGGATGCGCGTCACCGCCGACGGCCAGGACGCCGTGCTGCTCAACGTCTATCAGCAACCGGGCGCGAACAGCGTGGCGATGGCGAGAGCGATTCGCGCGAAACTCGCCGACTTCCAGCAGCAGATGCCGGCAGGCGTGCATCTGTCGAACTGGTACGACCAGAGCGAACTGGTGATCGCCTCGGCGACCAGCGTGCGCGACGCGATCATGATCGGCGTGGTGCTGGCCGCGCTGACGCTGTTCGCTTTTCTGCGCAACTGGAAGATCACCGCGATCGCCGTCGCGCTGGTGCCTGTGGTGATGGCCGCGACGATTCTGCTGCTCGACGTGTTCGGCATGGGCTTCAATATCATGACGCTCGGCGGCATGGCGGCCGCGGTCGGCCTCGTGATCGACGATGCGATCGTGATGATCGAACACATCGTGCGACGCATGCGGGAAGGTGGCGCACACGCGTTTCACGGCCGCGTGATGGCCGCCGCGCTCGAATTCACGCGACCGCTCGCGGGGTCGTCGGCGGCGACGCTGATCATCTTCGTGCCGCTCGCGTTTCTGTCGGGCGTGACGGGCGCGTTTTTCAAGGCGCTGTCGGTCACCATGGCGAGCGCGTTGTTCATTTCGTTTCTCGTGACCTGGCTCGCGGTGCCGATTCTCTGCGACCGCTGGCTGAAACCGAAAGACGCCGAAGAACACCAGGACACCCGCTTCGCCGCGTGGATGAATCGCCGCTACGCGTATCTCGTCGAGCGGGTCACGGCGCGGCCGGTTCTCGTGCTGCTCGGCCTCGTGCCGCTGATCCTGGTGGCGGCGTTCGCCTTCACGCGGGTGGGCAGCGGCTTTATGCCGAGCATGGACGAAGGCGGGTTCGTGCTCGACTACCATACGGAGCCCGGCACCTCCGTGACTGAAACCGACCGGCTGATGAAGCAGATCGAGAGCATCATTCGCGCTAATCCGAACGTCGCGACCTATTCGCGCCGTACCGGTGCAGGGCTCGGCGGCGACCTGAACGAGCCCAACAAGGGCGACTTCTTCGTCCGGCTGAAGTCGAGCGGCCGCGAGCCGATCGAAACGGTGATGGAAGAAATCCGCTCGAAGATCGAGACGCAGGTACCGGGCGTGAGCATCGAACTCGCGCAGTTGATGGAGGACCTGATCGGCGATCTCACCGCGGTGCCGCAGCCGGTGCAGATCAAGATCTATTCCGACGACCAGAACACGCTCGACACCACCGCGCGCAAAGTCGCCGCGCAGATCGGCAAGATTCAGGGCGTGGTGGATGTCAACGACGGCATCAACCCCGCCGGCGATGCACTCGAACTGCACGTCCGCCCCGAAGCCGCGGCCGCCGAAGGCATGGATCCGCAGTCGATTGCACAAGCCGTCACCGACATGGTGGAAGGCAACGTCGCCACGCAATTCCAGAGCGGGCCGAAAACGGTGGGTGTCCGGGTGCGGGTCGCGGGCGCGGCGACACTGACCGATACGCAACTGGGGCAGTTGCAGATTCGCGCGCCGGACGGACATCTCTTCGCACTGAACCGAGTCGCCGACCAGGTGACGGTGACCGGCCAGCCCGAAATCAGCCGTGACAATCTCAAGCGAATGGTGGCCGTGACGGCACGCATCGACGGCCGCGATCTGGGATCGACGATTGCCGACGTGCAGAAGACCCTGAGCGACAAGAGCCTGTTGCCTACCGGCGTGTACTACGAATTGGGCGGCTTGTACCAGCAGCAGCAGATTGCGTTCAAGGGGCTATTGACCGTGTTCGGTGCCGCGATTGCACTCGTGTTCGGGCTGCTGCTGTTTCTCTACGAGCGCTTTCGGGTTGCGCTGGCGGTGATGGCAATGCCCTTGCTCGCGGCCGGCGCCGTCTTCATTGGCTTGTGGATCACCGGGATCGAGTTGAACATCTCCGCGATGATGGGGATGACGATGATCATCGGCATCGTGACCGAGGTGGCAATCTTTTACGTGTCCGAGTTGCAGGGGCTCATCACGGACGAGGGTATGCCGTTTGCGGAGGCTTTGCTCGCGGCCGGGCGCAATCGCCTGCGGCCGATTGCCATGACGACAATTGCCGCGATTCTGGCGTTGTTGCCGTTGGCTTTTGCGCTGGGGCAAGGGTCAGCGATGCAGCAGCCGCTTGCTGTCGCCATCATTTCCGGGTTGATCGTGCAGTTGCCGTTAGTGCTCTTGCTGTTGCCTGTGCTGCTCAAACTGCTGATGAGGCGAACCGTTTAAGGCGTCGGCCGATACCGTTAGCGATACCGGCATTCGCACCTGAGCGTCACACGAGGCGCCCGCAATTGCGTCCCAGCGCCTTGCTGGCGGCCATCGAAACAACGCGGGTGCGCTTGACGGCCGCGCTTCGGCTGCCCGATGCCGAACCGCGCCATCTCGCCCGCGTTTGCTGTGCGGCAAATGCGGGTGCCGGCGACGAAGCAGCATCGCGCCGAGCAGAATAAATCGACGCATTGGACTGCGCCGGCATCTGCAACTGCGCGGGTCGAGCCTTGAACAACTCCGCCTGCACGTTGCCGGTACCTTCGTGGACGGACGTCAGGTAGGTAGCCGGCAACGCTTCTCTCAAGCCTGCCGCTGCCGCATCGACATCGGCTTTCAGTTCACCCGCATGCTGGCGCACGGTACGGTCGACCGTGTCCTGCGCATCGATCACTGCCCGCTCGATACCGTCCTTCACCTTGCGCAGTTCGTCGATCCGGATCTGCTGATCCACTTCTGCCCGCACGCCGTTCAGGTAACGCTGCGCGTGTCCCAGCAGCGTGCCCGCGGTGCGCGCGACACGGGGAAGCCGTTCCGGACCGAGCACGACCAGTGCCACCGTGCCGATGACGGCCAGTTTCGAAACGTCGAAGTCAAACATGGCAACCGTCTCTCCAGATTGTTGCGAATTCACTCACCTGCATGGGTCACTGCTGCGAACCGGCGCGCGGACCCTGTCCTTCGATATGCGCGGCCGCCGGCGCCGCCTTCGCGCCGGTGTCAGCTGCAACCGGTTCGATTTCCTGCATGCCTTCCTTGAAATCCTTGATCGCTCCGCCGAGGTCCGAGCCGAGATTGCGGATCTTCTTCGTTCCGAAAACGAGCGCAACGATTGCCAGAACGATCAGCCAGTGCGTAATGCTAAGGCTACCCATGATCAAACTCCTTTCACCTGTAATGAACTGAACGGCAACCTCTCCCAGGTCGTGCACCGATCCTAAAGGCATTTTCATGGAGCGTGTATCAAACCTTCTTATGTCTTCGTGAAAAAATTCCTGATTGTTCATTTTGGCCGCACGTTTTTAGTATTTGCGGTACGGAGCGCATGGCGAGGTCCGGATGCTGCGGTGAGCCGTCCGCGTTGAGCGACGTTGAGCGACAACCAGCGGCAACTAACGGCAACCAGCGGCAACCAGCGGCAACATCAACCGCGCCGGCTCCTGTCCACACCTGCGTCGTACAGGAGTTCAACCTGACCACGGGTAATTGTTTTAGAGGATTACTGATGAGGAATCAAACATGACTGACCTGAAACGTCGCAGCGTACTCGCCGGAGCGGCTGCTGGGGCCGTGGCTCTCGGCGCAACGGCTGCGGCCAGGGCGGCAGAATTCGGCAACCCGGACCGGCCATTGCAAGGCAGTATCAACTCGACACCCGCTGCGAATTCCGAGCCGGGCCCGCAGAATCCGCAACTGCGCGACGTTCTGCCGTCATTCAACAATCCGCCGCCGACGGACGTTGGCGGGATGTCGATTCCATGGGCCTCCTTCAATGAGGCGCACAAGCGTATCCAGGCCGGCGGCTGGGCTCGCGAAGTGACCACCAAGGCGTTCCCGGTATCGAAGGACATCGCCGGCGTGAATATGCGTCTCGGACCGGGCGGCGTGCGCGAACTCCATTGGCACCAGCAGGCTGAGTGGGCCATCATGGTCAGCGGCGAGGTTCGTATCACGACGATCGACACCAAGGGCCGCGCGGAAGTGGCGGATGTACAGGCCGGCGACATCTGGTATTTCCCGCCCGGTTTGCCTCATTCGTTGCAAGGCCTGGGTAACAACGGCGGCGAATTCGTGCTGGCGTTCGACAACGGTGCGGCCGGTGAATTCAACACGCTGATGGTGTCCGACTGGTTGGCGCACACGCCACCCGACATCCTCGCCCAGAACTTCGGCGTGCCGGCCGAGAAGTTCAAGGAAATCCCGCTCGATCAACTGTGGATCTACCAGGGTGCGAAGGCAGGCCCGCTTGCGGCCGACCAGGCTTACGCGGCGTCGCCGGCGGGCCGCCCGGACCATCCGTTCATCTTCCGCATGGGCTCGATGGCGCCGACGCTGTCCCAGCCGGGCGGTGAGGTCCGCATCGTCGACAGCAGCAACTTCCCGGTTTCGAAGACCGTCGCAGCCGCGATGGTGACGCTCCGTCCGGGCGGCTTGCGCGAGATGCACTGGCACCCGGATGCGGACGAATGGCAGTACTTCATTCAGGGTACGGGCCGCATGACGGTGTTCAATACGGGGCCAGCCGCTCAGACCGTCGACTTCAACCCAGGGGACATCGGCTACGTCGAAAAGAATCTGGGCCACTACATCAAGAATACCGGCAACACCGATCTGGTCTTCCTGGAGATATTCAAGTCCGACCACTTCTCCGAAGTGACGCTGGCGCAGTGGCTGGCGAACACGCCGCGCCAGCTGGTGCGTGAACACTTGCGTGTCGACGACGCCACGCTCGACGTCATCCACAAGCTGAAAGACCGGCGCGACGTCATCGCGTAAGCAAAGGCAGTCCCGCAGTAATCGTGGCGCCGCGTGTACCCGGGTTCGTACCTGAACCAGGGTCACGGCGCCCGCTCCGGATTCAATGCGGTTGGCCGCGCTTGCGGTATCAACGCTGTCAACCCGTACGACACCACGCAGCTCTTTGAAGAGGCGCTCCTCATGATCATGGCAATCAAGCGAACGGCCAGGTACGCACTGTCCGGAGTAGCGACAGCGGACACAGTCATGGCAATGCGCGATGCCCTCGACAATAAACGCGCTGGTTTGCGTGCGCTGCTGCCATTCGCGGGCCCCGCGGTGATCGCATCGGTCGGCTACATGGATCCGGGCAACTTCGCGACCAACATCCAGGCTGGGTCGACCTACGGTTACGAGCTGCTTTGGGTCGTGCTGCTGTCGAGCCTCGTTGCCATGCTGTTTCAGGCAATGTCGGCCAAGCTCGGCATCGTGACTGGCCGTAGTCTCGCGGAACTCTGCCGCGACGAGTTTCCACGCCCTCTCGTGATCGGCATGTGGATCGCCTCGGAGATTGCCGCGATCGCGACCGACCTCGCCGAATTCATGGGCGCGGCGATGGGCATTTCGCTGCTGTTTCATCTGGCGATCGGCTGGGGACTTCTGATCACCGGCGTCGTCACGATCGGTATTCTGTCGCTGGAAAAGAAAGGCTTTCGTCCGCTCGAGATCGTCATTGCCGCGCTCATTACCGTTATCGGACTGAGCTATTTATCCGAACTCGCGATTGCACCGCCAAACTGGCATGCCGCCATCTTTCACACATTCGTGCCACATCTGCACGGGCGCGATGCGTTGATGCTCGCGGTCGGTATCGTCGGCGCGACCATCATGCCCCACACGATCTATCTGCACTCCGGTCTGACACAAAACCGGGCGCCTACGCGCAACGACTACCAACGCCGCAAGCTGGTGAAATTTTCGAACCTCGAGGTCATCGTCGCCATGGGTTTTGCCGGCGCCGTGAACCTCGCGATGGTGGCCATGTCCGCCTCCGTGTTCAGCAAGAACGCGCCCGGCATTTCGGACATCACGGCGGCATACCACACGCTGACTCCGGTTCTCGGCGCAGGCGCCGGAGTACTGTTTCTGATTGCCCTGCTGGCCTCCGGCATCTCCAGCTCGGTGGTGGGAACCATGGCCGGTCAATCCATCATGCAGGGCTTTGTCGGATTCAGAACACCGGTTCTGCTCCGACGCCTCATCACCATGGTACCGGCCGTGATTGTCTGCATGACGTGCAACCCGACGAGCGCCATGGTGGACAGCCAGATCGTGCTCAGTCTGATCCTGCCAGTCCCGCTGATTGCGCTTGTCGTGCTGTCGTCCCGCCGCTCAGTGATGGGCCAATTTACCGCGTCCCGCAAGCTGATCGGAACAGCTGTCGTCGCAACCGGCGTGATTCTGGTCCTGAACGTAATGCTCGTCTGGCAAGCGCTCGCTTCTTAACAGCGCGCGAGTACGGCGCGCGACTTCGATGCTCGCGCTACCCGCAACAATCGTGTTCGTCTCTGGAGCAGCGTGGTCAGGCCGCTGAAGATCGATGCCCGTATGCACACTCTCGATTCCCGTGAGACGTTCGAGCCGCGTGACGGCCTCGGTGAGAAGAAAATGCCGGAAATCGCGAGCCGCGGGCGGCAAGGGGCGGTCCGCGCGGTGCGCGACACACCATTGGCGTTTAAGCGGAAAGCCCTGCACGTCGAGTACCTTGAGCAAACCGGCGCGCACTTCGGACTGAACCGCTTGCGCCGACAGAAAGCTGATGCCGAGACCGGCCATGACCGACTGCTTGATGGCTTCCTCGCAACCGAGCTCCATGAAACGCCGTGTCGATTCGAGGCCGCGAAATGTGGCGTTGGCGGCGTTGCGGGTGTCGGTTCCACCCTCCCGTACGATCACGCATTCGAGCGCGATGCGCGCAAACGGAATGTCGGTTTCATGAGCGAGTGGATGCGTCGGCGCGGCCACCAGTACGAAGGGATTGGGTGCAAACGGCTCAACTGCAATGGCAGGATCATCCGGTGCATGCACCAGTACGGCGAGGTCGATCTGGTCGTTTCGCAGCAAGGTGATGAGATGATCGCGACTGCGCACCGTCATGTCGAGATCGACGCCGGTGTTGCCCTGCATGAACGAGTTGATCAGATGCGGAAAGAAGTAGCTGCCGGAGGTAATCAGCCCGACCCGCAGCCGCTGGGTGCCACCGGTCATCAGGTTGGCCAGTGATTGCTCGGCGGCCTTCAGATCCGCAAGGATCACCCGGCAGTGATGCAGAATCAGCTCGCCTGCTTCGGTCAACGAGATCCGCTTGCCAATGTGGCGGAACAGCGGCAAGCCAGCCTGATCCTCCATCTGCTTGATCTGCATCGAGACGGCCGGCTGCGTGAGGTGAAGGTCTTCAGCCGCACGGGAAAAACTCAAGTTTCGCGCCACACTTTCGAAAGTCTTGAGCTGTCGTATTGTCATATTTTTCATGTGAATCCGCATGCCTACTCTGTGGAACGTACAAACACCTACGAAATATCTGGAGCTGCACCGGCTCTACTGCAGTCACGCATGGACGCCGTGGCGACGCACCGCGGATCGCTGGCTACGACAGGGAGGTGAGGTGTGGTGCGCCTGACCGGCATGGCGCGTGGAAAGATCAGCCCGGGTACCGGCTCACGTCCCCGCGGGCAGAATCGCCGCTAAACCCGAGAAGGTCCAAGACTGTTTCTCAACCGCCTTGATTGAATCGCGCTATCGACCACATGCGGCGACATCGACTCAGGTACCGGTTCTCATACCCGGACGAAGCCGGCACGGCTGACGGAATGGAAGGCGCCATAACGGCAGATCGCGATCGCTTCAGCGTCGGACTGTGACGCGGCCTGTGCGTAGGCGACCGACCAGCGGCCGCAGCCGGCGCGATAACGGATCGAATAGGTGAACATGGCAATCTCCTGTGGCATTCAATATCAACACGCCCTGGCGCTCTTCGTCGCTGATCCGCATGGGTGGGACCCCATTCTGGTGAAGCGCTATTGACGCGATCCTGTCCGTCGGATTACATCCTTGTTATCTCGAAGCCAATTGCGCGCATCGCAGTCGTTCATCGATTTCTTTCCCACGAACGCTGAACCCAATACGTCTTCGGAGATGCCGTCAGCAGAATGACGCGCATCCTGCTCAAGCGGTGAATGCTTTCCTGATGAAAAGAAGAATAGGTTTCGCCGGAGAGTGAATCTACTCTACAGTCGGATACGCCAATACCGCGTTAGCGTTGCCTGTTTATACGAACGTATAACCGCGGTGGGGAGCGCGAGGATTTCGAGCGGCTGCGGGAACGCCGCGTGCCGGTTAAGCATCGGAGCGGGTGCGGCCAGCAACGGTCCATCGCAATCGACTTGCGATCGACCATTCTCGCGAGACAGGCCGCCTTTAGACAGCGCAACGCTACCGATACGCGGGAATCGTAAATTGAAATGTCATGCCCGAGTCGATATTGCGGGACGCCCACACCCGCCCTCCGTGAGCGTCGATGATTGAACGACAGATGGAGAGTCCCATCCCCATACCATCCACCTTCGTCGTGTAAAAGGCGCTGAAAAGCCGGTCCAGCTCCTCGGGCTCGGTGCCGATGCCGACGTCCTGTACGGCCACGAACACCTGGCCGGATTCTCGCTGTTCAGTCCGGATGGTTAGCATGCGCGTGCGACCGGTGACTGTCGCCATGGCCTGGACACCATTGATTGCAAGATTGATGATCACCTGCTGCAACTGGACCCGGTCGCCACGCACCGAGGGCAATCCCGGTGCCAGCTGCAGTTGCACCGTCACCCAGTGTCTGAGGGCCTCCGGCTTTGCAAGCGCGACCGCCTCCTCGATAACCTCGTTGATGTCGAGTGGAACCATCTCCGGATCCGCTCTCCTGGCAAGATCGCGAACGCTCCGGATCACGTTGCCCGCGCGATCGGCTTGTTCGGCAATATGACTCACGCAGGCACACGCCTCGGCGACTTCCGGAACATCGCGGGTCAACCAGCGCAAGCCCGCTGCTGCGGCCGTGGAGATGGCCGCGAGGGGCTGATTCACCTCATGCGCAATCGAGGCACTCATCTGTCCAAGGGCTGTTACGCGAGCGGCGCGGGCAAGTTCCGCCTGTGCCGTGTGCAATGCCTCTTGCGCTTCCCGGGTTGTCGTGACGTCCATCAGTGCGCCGACGAATTCCTCCTCGCCCGATTCGTATTTCGCGCGATGGGCCAAAACGATCAGGTGTTTGATCGTTCCATCGGGCATCAGAAGACGGTGCTCGTAGTCGTTCGCCGGTTCGCCAAGTGCCACACGATCCATCTCACGCAGCACACGTTCCCGGTCATCCGGATGAACACGTTGAAGAACGAGGTCGATCGTCGGCTTGACCGATTCGTCCACTCCAAAGATCCGATATGTCTCTTTCGACCAGACCATGTCGCCGCCGCTTATCTTCCAGCCAAAGGTCCCCGTATGACTTAGCCGTTGAGCTTCAGCCAGATTGGCCTCGCTGCGCCGCAACGCGCCTTCCGCGTCTCTTCGCGCAACGTTCAGCCACACCACGAACAGCCCCGTCACCCCAAGCAGGACGATGCGCGGCAAGTCCACAGGCGCAACCTTGAACGAGTCGACCGGCGGGACAAAATGATAAGTGAAACACGCCACGGACAGAGCGGTCGCGAGCAAACCCGGTCCGAGGCCACCGAACCACGCACTGAACATGATCGCGCAAAGAGACAGCGAAACGAACGGACTGCTATGCATGGGCGGCTCTAGCAGCAGCGCGGCGACGAGCGCCGCTACGACCGACAGAACCACAACCGCATAGTTAACAAAAGCGGACCGTCTGGTCCACGGTAGAGGACTAGACCATGACATATCTGCTGCCTCCACGCATCAGCAATGCCTCGCGCGATCTGGCTGCCTGAGGCATTCGGACCGACATTTTCAGAGCCGCGGCCGTCTGTTCGGGGAAGTTCGCAATGCGGATACCGTCGACGGCGGCGTCGATCTCCCCGCGCTCGTGTGCGAAACCGGACTCGGGTGGCGCCGCGGTGACCGGCCGGCTCGACGGGGCGACGCGCGCCCCGGCCCGGACCTTGCGCCACCTGATCGTCGCGCGGGATGCCGGCAATCATACCGCTATCGGACTGTCGCAGCGGCATTGCCGGGTTGATTATCGACCGCGTGGAACGACAGGAAACAGGTGTTTGCCCTGACGGTCGACGGATTCTGGATGAAGTCGATCAAGCGACGCCATGCGGCGAAGCGTTGGGTGAGTTGCTTGCGGTAAAGCGAGGTACGAACAGGCGCAGCGAAGCCGAGACACGCGAGCAATGTCCCGAAACGAAGCAGTTTGTCCACGATGCCTAACCACCGGAATCCCCGACGTTTTCGACGTCGTGTCGTCGGCGTCGCCCAGCACATCGATGTGCTTCTTGCGCAGATTCACGCCGCGGGCATACGGCAACAGATCTCGCCGCGTGGGACATGGCTGCACGATGAGTAAACGATAATGCACGCCGGCTTATTCCGGCACCTTGCGAAACGTGGGTTTTTCAGCGCGCTGCAGCGCGTTCTTTGTCTAACGAATTGCTGGCGCGACAAACACACCAGCTGCCGCA